>JANXMB010000075.1 GCA_025354865.1 Acetobacteraceae bacterium
CACGGCTCGCTGCGCGATTGGCCGCCGGACACCGGGACGAAACCCACCGCACCGGCCGCCGTCAGGCGCACGCGGAACGCATCGGTGTCCGCAAAGGGGCTGACCGCGCAGCCGTCGTCGCGGTTGTGCACGATCAACACCGGCACCCGAATGCGCTCGGCCGCCACCTGCTGCATCCCCCGCGCCCAGACCGAGGACGTGAGCACCACGCCCGCAACCGCCGGCGGCCCGACCGCAACGGCGCCGACCCCGGCCGAGATCGACCCGTTGCTGGTGCCGATCAACCAGAGCGGCACCGCACTACGCGCTTTCAGCATCGCAACGACCGCGGCGATATCCTGCGCATGCGCCGCGCCGCCGCGAAAATGCCAGTCGATGCCCTGCGGCCGGTCGGACGGCGCATCCACCACCGCGACGTTGAACCCGGCCTCGGAGAACCGGGGCGCCACCCGCAACAGGAAATTGTTGCGCACCATCGCCACCGACCCGTTGCCGCCGGGAAACAACACGGCGGTCGCGATCGGCTTCGCGGCCGGGGTGACCGTGACCTGGACCGTCACCCCCGGCCGGGTCGGCACGTCGATCCGATCTTGCGCTCGGGCGGCGGGGGGCAACGACAACAGCAGCAGCAACCAGACAAACCGACGGACCATGGCCTGTTTCCTTCGCGGGTTGTCCGGGACGATACGACAGAACGACGGCACTGCCGACTGTTTCGGTGTACAATGCTCGGACGATGGAGATTGCCTGCGTGGACCCCGACGCCGAACGCGCGAAGCTGGCCGACGCAATCGCGCTCGGGCAGGGCGAAACCCATCCGCGCGCGCGGTTTCGCCTCGCCCGCGCCCTGCTGCGCGATCGCGCCATGCAGGCGCTGGACGGGACCGCCGGCGCACCGCTGGCCGAGACGCTGCAACGCGCCGAGGGCCGCCCCAACACCCCAGCTCTGCGCGCGCTCGGTGTTCTTCTGGTCCAGGCGCTGGGTGTCCCGAACCTGATCGATGCCGGCTACCCGGCCATACAACGGTATCTGGAGCAGGTGTTGCATCACCCCCTGCATCGCGCCCGCTACCCGTTCGAGGGCAGCGCCGAGGCGAAACGCGCCTGCCTCGAACGCCTGCATGTCAGCCTAGCCGAGCACATGCGGCCGTTCGAACCGTCGATTCCGTTGTGGATTTCGGGGAACCGGCCGTGATCCGGGGTTAGCTGCTGGCGAGGCGGCGGGCCATGCGGAGGACGATCTGCCGATCCTCCGGCGCGCATTCCCGATAGAGGCGTAGCAGCGCCATCTCGTCGCCCTGGCGGGCCTCGGTGGGGGCGCGTTTTTCGTTGCCGTACATCAGATACTCGACCCCGACATCGAGCATGGCGGCGATGCGGGTCAGATTGCCGGTGATCTGGCCGGCGCGGCCGGTTTCCCACTGCGCCACGGCGCTACGGGACACGCCGACGGCCAGCGAGAGCTGGTCCTGGGTCCAGCCGCGTTCCTGGCGGACTTCCTTGATTCGGGCGCCGATCTGGGCGGGGTCGCTCATGGCGTGGCATCCCTTGGGGGTTGTGTGGGCGATGTTTGGGTTCGCATGGCCGTTAGTGTAACTCAACCTCCCTAACATTACCAGCGTTGGTTGCGACGGGTTCGGGGTGCGCTGGAGGGTGGCGGCACCCGCTAACCGGAATGTTATTATTATTGACTTTATCGGCGGCGACCCCTAACTGTGCCCTTGTTGTTATAAATGATAACAAGGAGACCCCGATGCCGAAGAAACTCGTCTGGACCGATGCGCAGGATACCACCATCCGACGGCTGCGCGCGGAAGGCGCCACCTGGGATACCATCGCCGCGGATTTGCACGTCACCCGCTGGACCGCCATCGAGCGCGGCCGTCGCATCGGTGCTCGGCCGCCGCCGCCCGGCTTCGAGCCGCCGCCGGACGATCCCAACCGCGATCCGCTGCCGGCCGGGCATCCGATCGCCTGGAACGCCATCGTGTGCGGCACAGGGTTGGAGGACGTGCCCTACGGATCGGTCGTCATCAAGGCCTGAATTGTTATTATATATAACTGGAGATCGCCATGTACAATCAAACCGACACCGACCGCCCCGTTATCGACGCCGATTGGGTCGTCTACCGGTTGGAGGAAGCCGGCGCCACGCTGCTCGCGCTGCCGGGAACCGGATGGAGTACCAAGCTGCGCAGTTCCTCCCTCGACATCGTGCGCACCGCGTTGGAGGCGTATGGCTGGACCGATGCCCCCATCCGCCCGGCGGTCCCGTCAGCGGAAAAAATCTCCCGCATGGATGAGGCTTTGGCCTGGATCTCGTCTATTCCGCTGGATCGCTACGTGCTGCGCCGCGTCGTTGGCGCCCGCTCGTTGGTGCATCCGCTGACGGATCGGCATTTATATCCCTGGCGGCGGCTGGGGGCCGCGCTGGGGGCCGACCACAAAGCGGTGCAACGCTGGCACGCCCAGGGCATCGGCATGATCGTGCGGGCGTTGCAGGCCGGATGAATTCTCGCCCCGCATCGCTGAATCCGTGGGCGCGGTGCGGGGGATTCGATCAGGGGTGTTTGTGGATGGGATCGACCCAGTAGACCGATTCCGGCTTTTCCGCCGCCTCGATCTCCAGGTTCACCACCACGGCATCGTTGCCGCTGCGGACCAGGACGCATTCCAGGGCCTCATCCGTACTGGCGTTGATTTCCTGGTGCGGGACGTAGGGGGGGACGAAGATGAAATCGCCGGCCTCGGCTTCCGCCACGTATTCCAGTTTCTCGCCCCAGCGCATCCGGGCCTTGCCTTTCACCACGTAGATCACGCTTTCCAGCGCGCCGTGATGGTGGGCGCCGGTTTTGGCGTTGGCATGGATATTGACGGTGCCGGCCCAGATTTTCTGCGCGCCGACCCGCGCGAGGTTGATGGCGGCGGCGCGGTTCATGCCGGGGGTTTGCGCGGTGTTGGTGTCGAGCTGGTCGCCCTTGATCACCCGCACGCCGTTCAGCCGCCAGTCCACCTGGGCGTGGTCGTGCCCATGGTCGTGCCCGTGGTCGTGGGAATGCCCATCGGAATGGTCATGGTCGTGGGAATGGCTCATGGGGGGGGGTTGCTCCGCCGTCGCGTATGGGGTGCCCTTGTCGCGCAATGCGCCGGCTTCGGGAAGCCCCGAGCGGCGCCCCGCTTTTCAACGGCATCGGGACGGCTGCATGACCGGTTTCATCGTCCACGACCTGCTGCCGACCGCCACCGTGCGCGTCGTCCGCGCCATGCCGCCGCTGTCGCCCGCTTTGGATGCGGCGGTGGAGCAGCGGTGGCGCCACGCTTGCGCGCGCGTCGAGGCCGGTGGTGCCGGACGCATGTTCAACGGGCTTGTGTTCAGCGTCGATCGTATCGAACCGCAGGCGATAACCGGGCATCTGACCGAGTACCGCCGGCTGGTCGCGCAGATGGAGGATCCCGCCTTGTTCGCCGACCTCGGCATCCGTTCCCTGTCCACCTGCGGCGTGCTGCGTTGCAGCGACGGGGTGCCGTTCGGGCAGCGTCCGGCGGCGGCGATCTATCAGCCCGGCATGTGGCAGATGCCGCCGGCCGGCAGCGTCGATGCGCAGGCCGTTGCCGCCGATGGCACCGTCGATCTCGCCAGCCAGATGCGCCGGGAATTGCAGGAGGAACTCGGCCTCGATCCCCGCCGGGTTGGCCGCCCAATGCCGCTTTGCGTCGTCGAGCATCCGGGCAGCCACGTCGCCGATTGCGGCATGGCGATCGGCGGGCTGGCGACGCACACGCTGACCGGGGCCGAGGCTCTGGCCGCCCATCGGGCCGCCGGCAACACCGAATACGCCACCATTCGGATCGTGCCGGACGCCGAATTGCCGGACTTCGTTGCCTGGGCCGGCGCCGCGCTGGTGCCCCCGGCGCGGGAATTCCTGTTCCGTCTGGGATTATTGGATCAGGGACTTTCGCCGCCCTCGGCGCCGTAGAACACCACCCAGGTGGCAAAATCGGCGGAGAAATCCTCGAACCGATGCACGTCTCCCGCTGCGGCGAACAGCACGTCGTGCGGGCCGAACGCCACCCGCTCCGCCCCGCGCACGAAAGTGCCGGTGCCGGCGGCGACGATGTAAAGCTCGTCCTGGTCGTGCGGGGTCTGCGGATCGCTGCCCTTCGGCGCGTACCATCGCAGGCTCATGCTGCCATGCTGCAACATCAGCGCCGACAACCGCCCCGGCGGCATGGGCGCAATTGCCGCTTCCCGGCGGGTTACCAACGTCGCGACCATGCCATCCCCCTGCCGCGCCGATAGCGGAAGCCTGCGCCGAGGCGCCCTCGCCCCCACAGGACCAATCGCCGCCACCGATGCCGGTCCGTTGCATCCGCCGCGCACTTCGCCGTTGCGGTAAAACCGTCCAGACGGTACAGTGGCGCCATGACCGATCCCACCACCCAAACACGCATCCTCGATGCCGCCGAAGCGCTTGTCCGCACCCGCGGCGTCGGCGGGTTGACGCTCGATGCCGCAGCGCAGGCGGCGGGGGTGTCGAAGGGCGGGTTGCTGTATCATTTCGCCTCCAAGGAAGCGCTGCTCGACGCGCTGCTGAAGCGCCTCGCCGCCTTCATCGCCGAGGATTTCGCAGCCGGCATCGCCGCCGAGGCCGAAGGGCCGGGGCGGGTCGCACGCGCCATGCTCACCTGGTCCCTCGGCCTGCCGCGCGACGAAACCAACGAACGTTGCGACCGCTCCGCTGCGGTGTTTCTCGCCGCGTTCCATCACGATCCCGCGCTGCTCGATCCCGTGCGGACGCAATTCGCGCGGATGCGGGAGGCAGTGGCACAGGATGGGCTGCCGGCGGGGCATGGCATGGCCATCATGGCCGCCGGGGATGGGTTGTTCATGGCGCGGATCTTCGGGCTTTACACATTGGAACAGCACGAACGCCAAGCCGTGCACGCCGCATTGACCACTTTGTTGGGGGCCGCACGATGATCCGCACGCTGTTATTGGCCGGCGTCGCGCTGGTCGGGCTGGCCGCCTTTCTGGTGCTGCAACGGGTGCCCGCTGCCTCGGTTCCCACCGACATCGTCGCCGCCCTGCCACCGGGAGTCGGTGCGCTCGGCCGCATCGAACCGGCGTCCCGCATTCGCAAACTGGCGCAGCCCGGCGGGTTCTCGGTCAATCGGGTGGAAACCCTGACCGTCAACGAAGGCGATCGGGTGGCGGCCGGGCAGGTCCTCGGCACTTTGTCCGACGCGGTGCAGAAGGACGGTACCGCCTTGCAGGCCGAAGCGGCGGCGGCCGAGGCGCAGGCCCATCTGCTGCGGGTCGAAGCCGGCGGCCGACCCAGCGAAATCGCCGAACAACAGGCCCGCATCGCCAGTCTGATCGAGCAGGAACGCATCACGCGGTTGGATGCCGAGCGGGCGGAGCAGTTGGTGCCGAGCGGAGCGGGGGCAAGGGCAACGGCGGAGCGGAATCGGGCGGCGGCGGCGCGGGCGACGGCGGATCGGCTCGCGGCGATCGCGCAATTGGAAACCTTGGCGCATCCTCGGGCGGAGGATGTGGCCATCGCGGCGGCGCAATTGCGGGGGGCGCAGGGCACTCTGGCGCGCGCGCGTGCCGACGCCGCCTTGTCCCGCGTCGTCGCCCCGATCGCCGGCACCGTCATCAAAATTTACGCTCGGAGCGGCGACCTGATCGGCACCGACGGGCTCCTGGATCTCGCGGACCTCGACAGCATGGACGTGGTGGCCGACGTCTACGAAACCGACCTGCCCCGGTTGCATGCCGGGGCGGAGGCAGCGGTGATCGTGCCCGGCGATACCAAGCGCTACAAAGCCACCGTGCGGGAAATCGGCTGGCTGGTGCGGCGCACGACGCAGGCCGGTACCGACCCCGTCGCCGCCGTCGATGCCCGATCGGTGGAGGTGCGACTGACCCTCGACGAAGCCGGGCGGCTTGCCTTGCGCCAGCGCACCAACATGCAGGTGCAGGTGGCGATCGCGCCGTGACAGCGTTGCTTCCGTTTCGCCTCGCGTGGCGGCAATTGCGTGCCGAGCGGGCGCGGTTGTTGTCGGCGATTGCCGGGGTGATGTTTGCCTGCGTGCTGGTGTTCATGCAGTTGGGCTTCCGCAGCGCGTTGTTCGACAGCGCCACGGCCCTGCCGCAGGCGATGCGCGGCGAATTGTTCCTGATCCACCCGCTGACCACCGCTTTGTTCCGCCCGGAATCCTTCCCCCGGGTGCGCGCCTACCAGACCCTGGCGATCCCCGAGGTCGCGGTCGCCGTGCCGATCTACATGACGCAATCGATCTGGCGGAACCCGGTCAACGGCAGCCATCGCGCCATCCAGTTGATCGGCTTCGATACCGAGGCGGGGGCGGTGAGTTTCCCGGGCCTCGCGGCGTTGATCCCCGCCCTGAAGCGACCGGACACGATCGCATTCGACTGGAAATCCCGCCCGGAATTCGGCCCGGTGCCGGCGTTGCTGGCGGCGAAAGGGCCGATCGTGGTGCAGATCGGCAATCGGGAGGTCGAAATCGTCGGCACCGTCGCGCTGGGCGCCAGCTTCGGCGCGGACGGCAATGCGGTCATGAGCGAGACCAACTTCCGCCGCATCGCCAAAGATCGGCGGGTCAGCAACATCGATCTGGTGGCGCTGCGGCTGCGCGAGGGTGCCGATCCGATTGCGGTGCAGCGGGCCTTGACCGCGCTGCTGCCGGCGGATGTGCGGGTGGTGACGCACGACGAGCTGGTGGCGTGGGAGCGCAACTACTGGGAAACCGCGACCCCGATCGGCTTCATCTTCGCCTTCGGCAGCGCGATGGGCCTGATCGTTGGCATGGTCATCGTCTACCAGATCCTGTTCGCCGACGTCGCCAGCCACATAGCGGAGTATGCAACGTTGAAAGCGATGGGGTTCGGCGCGGCCTATCTGCGGCTGGTGGTGATGGGTGCGGCGGCGATTCTGGCCGGGTTGGGCTTCGTGCCGGGGGTTCTGGCCTCCGCCGGGTTATACAACGTGGTGGCGAAAGCGACGCTGCTGCCGCTGCGGATGGAGGCCGATCGCGGCGTGCTGGTGCTGGCGTTGATTTTCGGCATGTGCGCGGTCGCCGGGCTGCTGGCGATGCGCAAGCTGCGCGATGCCGATCCGGCGGATATGTTCTGATGCACCCGGTCGAACTTGCCGGCGTGAACTATGCGTATGGCGAAGGCAGTTTGCGCCGCCCGGTGCTACGCGACCTCGATCTGACCGTCGCGGCGGGGGAGATTGTGTTGCTCACCGGCCCGTCCGGCAGCGGCAAGACCACTTTGCTCACGTTGGTCGGCGCGTTGCGCGCGATGCAGCAAGGCCAATGTTCGGTGTTGGGGCAGGAATTGATGGGCGCACCGGAGTCGGTGCGGGTCGGGTTGCGGCGGCGCATTGGGTTCATTTTCCAGAACCACAACCTGCTGGGTTTCCTGACCGCCGCGCAGAACGTCGCCATGTCGCTGGAACTGCATCCCGCTTTCGGCAATGAGGCCGAACGCCTGCGCGCGGCGGAGCGGATGCTGGACCGGGTGGGGATGGCGGATTTCGCGCATACGGTGCCGGCGAAACTGTCCGGCGGGCAGCGCCAGCGGGTTGCCGTCGCGCGGGCTTTGGTCGCCAGCCCCGGTTTGATCCTGGCCGACGAGCCGACCGCCGCGCTGGACCGCCAAAGCGGCCGCGACGTCGTCGAGTTGATGCGCGACCTCGCTCGGACATCCGGCGTGCCGATCCTGCTGGTGACCCACGATCCGCGCATTCTGGATGTGGCGGATCGGGTGGTGAACATGGAAGACGGGCGGGTGGTGGTCGGAAGCTAACGGCCCCTCGACGCCAAGGCCGGAAACCGCGATCCTGCGGGCAAGGAGCAACCTATGTCCCAGACCACCCTCCTGCACGCGCCGCCGCCGATTCTGTTCACGCCGCAGAAGCAGCCGGCGCGCCCGATCGGCAAGCCGTTGAAAGTCGTCTCCCCGTACGAGCCGGCGGGCGACCAACCCGCCGCGATTCGACACCTCATCGCCGGAGTCGGGCAGGAGGAGCGCGATCAGGTGCTGTTGGGCGTCACCGGGTCGGGCAAAACCTTCACCATGGCCAAAGTGATCGAGGCGGTGCAGAAGCCGACCCTGATCCTGGCCCCCAACAAGACCCTGGCAGCGCAGCTCTATGGGGAGATGAAAAGCTTCTTCCCCGACAACGCGGTGGAATATTTCGTCAGTTACTACGACTACTATCAGCCCGAAGCCTATGTGCCGCGCACCGACACCTATATCGAGAAAGACGCCCAGATCAACGAGCAGATCGATCGCATGCGGCATGCCGCGACGCAATCTTTGCTCGAACGCAACGACGTCGTCATCGTCGCCTCGGTATCCTGTATATACGGTATCGGCTCGGTCGAAACCTATGCCAAAATGGTGGTGAAGCTGGAAGTCGGCGGCTCCATCGATCGCGATACCCTAGCCAAGGCACTGGTGAATTTGCAATATCGCCGCAACGACACGGCGTTCCAGCGCGGCACGTTTCGCTTGCGCGGCGAGGTGGTGGATATATTCCCCAGTCATTACGAAGACCGCGCCTGGCGGGTGTCGCTGTTCGGCGACGAGATCGAGGCGATCTACGAATTCGATCCGCTGACCGGCGACAAAACCGCCGCGCTGCCGGAGATTACGATCTACGCCAACAGCCACTACGTGACGCCGCGGCCGACGCTGACGCAGGCCATTCACGACATCAAAATCGAATTGAAAGCGCAGATCGAGGAACTGACACGGCAAGGCAAGCTGCTGGAGATCGAACGCCTGACGCAGCGCACCACGTTCGATATCGAAATGATGGAAACCACCGGCTCGTGCGCGGGGATCGAGAATTACTCCCGCTATCTCACGGGGCGGCGGCCGGGCGATCCACCGCCGACGTTGTTCGAATATCTGCCGGAAAACGCGCTGCTGATCGTCGATGAATCGCATGTGACGGTGCCGCAATTGGGCGGCATGTACCGGGGCGACTTCAACCGCAAAACCGTGCTGGCGGAATTCGGCTTCCGGCTGCCGTCGTGCATCGACAACCGGCCGCTGAAATTCGAGGAGTGGGAGCGTTTCCGCCCGATGTCGATTTTCGTGTCCGCCACCCCCGGCCCGTGGGAGATGGAGCGCTCGCTTGGCGTGTTCGCCGAACAGGTGATCCGGCCGACCGGACTGATCGATCCGGTGACGGAAATTCGCCCGGTCGAACATCAGGTGGACGATCTGCTGGCGGAATGTCGCATCATGGCCGCGCGCGGCAACCGTGTGCTGGTCACCACCCTGACCAAGCGCATGGCCGAGGACCTGACGGATTATTTGACCGAGAACGGAGTGAAGGTGCGGTATTTGCACTCCGACATCGATACGTTGGAGCGGATCGAAATCATCCGCGACCTGCGGGTCGGCGTGTTCGACGTGCTGGTCGGGATCAACCTGCTGCGGGAGGGGTTGGATATTCCGGAATGCGGGTTGGTGGCGATTCTCGATGCGGATAAGGAAGGTTTCCTGCGATCGCAGACCTCGTTGATCCAGACCATCGGCCGCGCCGCGCGCAATGTGGAGGGGCGGGTGATCCTGTATGCCGACACCATGACCCGCAGCCTGCGCGCGGCGATCGAGGAAACCGAACGCCGCCGCAACAAACAACGCAGTTGGAACGAGGAACACGGCATCACGCCGATGTCGATCAAGCGCCAGATCGGCACGGTTCTGGAAAGTGTGTTCGAGCAGGATTATGTCACGGTCGCACCGATCAAAGGCTCCGGCGTGCAGGATTTCGTCGGCAAGGATTTGAAAGCCTCGATCGCCGATCTGGAAAAACGCATGCGCGCCGCCGCCGCCGACTTGGAATTCGAGGAAGCGGCCCGTATGCGCGACGAAATCAAGCGGTTGGAGGCCCTGAACCTCGGCCTGCCCGCGCCCCCGGTCGCCAGCGCGTCGCTGCGCCCGAAGCGCGATCGGACACCGGAGCCGATGGGTCCGGGCGGTGGCGGCTACGACCCGAGCAAACGGAAGGGCGGCGGTGGGAAGCGGCGGCGGGGGCTTTAGGGCACACTGCGTCCCCCTGGCGCACCGCCGACCATCGTCCCGCCCTAACCCATAACCTCGGAACACCCTCATGAACGCTCCCGTAGCCCGTGCCCAGTCCTTTTGCGATCGATTCGGATTGCGGTTGCCCATTCTGCTCGCGCCGATGGCGGGGGTGGC
This sequence comes from Acetobacteraceae bacterium, assembly GCA_025354865.1. GTDB lineage: Bacteria > Pseudomonadota > Alphaproteobacteria > Acetobacterales > Acetobacteraceae > Rhodopila. The sequence continues at coordinate 10,253 of JANXMB010000075.1, forward strand.
GGCGCCCGGTTTGTCGGCGGCGATCGCCAATGCTGGGGGCCTCGGTGCCTGCGGGGCTTTGCTGATGGCACCGCCGGCCATCGTGCAATGGGCGGCGGGGGTGCGGGGGCAGTCGAACGGGGCGTTTCAAATGAACCTTTGGATCCCCGATCCTCCCCCCGAGCGAAATGCCGAGCGGGAGGATGCGGTGCGGGTGTTCCTCGGCGGGTTCGGACCGGCGGTGCCGGCGGATGCGGCCGATGCCCCACCGTTGGATTTCGCGGCGCAGTGCGCGGCTTTGCTCGCCGCCGCACCGCCGATCGTATCGTCGATCATGGGGCTTTACCCGCCGGACTTCGTGGCGGCGGCGAAGGCGCGCGGCATTGCCTGGTTCGCGACTGTCACCACCGTGGCCGAGGCCAAAGCCGCCGAGGCAGCCGGGGCCGATGTCGTGGTTGCGCAGGGGGCGGAAGCCGGCGGCCATCGCGGCCGGTTCGATGCGGCGCACGCCGAACGGGATGCGGTCGGGCTGTTCGCGCTGCTGCCGGCGGTGGTGGATGCCGTGCGCATTCCGGTGGTCGCCACGGGGGGGATTGCCGATGCTCGGGGCATTGCGGCGGCGCTGATGCTGGGGGCCTCGGCGGTGCAGATCGGCACCGGGTTCCTGCGCTGTCCCGAAGCCGGGTTGAACCCTGCCTGGGCGGCCGGGCTGGCGACCGTCCCGCCGGAGGGCACGATGCTGACCCGCGCCTTCAGCGGCCGAACGGGGCGGAGCATTGCGACCGACTATGCGTTGGCGGCGGCCGAGGGCCCGGCGCCGGCCCCCTACCCCATCCAACGGGCGTTAACCCAGCCGATGCGCGATGCGGCTGCGAAGGCGAACGACCTGGGCCGGATGCAGGTTTGGGCGGGGCAATCGGCGGCTTTGGGGCGCGCCGAACCGGCGGGGGCGGCGACGCAGGCGTTGTGGGACGGGGCGCTTGCGTTGTTGGAAGGGGCGAGCCGATAAGCGCTCGGGGGGCGCTTTACACACATGCCTTCGGCGCTTACCACCTGGGCAATGCAGATCCCGCATTCCATCCCCCGCGTTGCGCTGATTACCGGCGGTGCCGTGCGATTGGGACGCGCCATCGGGCTGGCGCTGGCCGGGGCCGGCTTCGACATCGCCATCCATTGCAACGCCTCCACCGCCGCCGCCGAAGCCACCGCGGGGGAGATCGCGGCGCTGGGGCGGCGGGCCGTCGTGCTGGCAGCCGATCTGATGCTGGAAACCGAAACCGCGACCCTGGTTGCGCGCGCCGGGGCCGCACTCGGGCCGGTCGGGGTCCTGGTCAACAATGCCAGCACCTTCGATCGCGACGAGTGGCACGACACGACCCGAGCGACTTGGGATCGCCATCTGGAGCCCAATCTGCGCGCGCCCTTCGTGCTGATGCAGGCCTTCGCCAAGGCGCTGCCCGAAACGGCGGAGGGCGCGATCGTCAATCTGCTGGACCAGCGCGTCTGGTCGCTGACGCCGCATTTCATGTCCTATACCGTGTCGAAAGCCGGACTGTGGGCGCTGACCCAAAGCATGGCGCTGGCCTTGGCGCCGCGCATCCGGGTCAACGGCATCGGCCCGGGTCCGGCGCTGCCGAACAGCCGGCAAACCCAGGCGCAATTCGATCGGCAGGCCGCATCCATGCCGCTGGGCCGGGGCACCACGCCGGAGGAAGTCGGCCACGCCGCTTTGGCCATCCTGTCCCTGCCGGGCATGACCGGGCAGATGATCGCCTTGGACGGCGGCCAGCATTTGCAATGGGGCTCCGTCCACAACGTCCCGTCGTTGGAGGAATAGCGCATGCCTGCCTCCATCGCCGATCGCGCGGCCGGCATCCGCCATGTTTTCCTGCGGGATATGACGATGCAGGCCAGCATCGGCGTCTATGCGCACGAACACACCAGCACGCAGCGGGTGCGGATCAACGTCGATCTCGGCGTCGAGGATAGTCCCGAACCCGTTGGGGCCGACGAGTTGGCGCGTGTGGTGGATTATGAGAAGGTGGCGAACAGCGTGCGCGCCATCGTGGCCGCCGGGCATGTGCGGCTGGCGGAAACGCTGGCGGAGCGGATCGCGACGGCCTGTCTGGTGGACAAGCGGGTGCGGTTGGCGCGGATCCGGGTGGAGAAGCTGGATATTTTCACCGACGCGGCCTCGGCCGGGGTAGAAATCGAGCGACATCAGCGAGATTTATCCACCAACCGCTAGTTAGGCGCATTTCTTAATGGGCGCTGCGGGAATATTGTGTCGATATGACAGTTCTTTAGGGGGAATCGTTTAGAATCAATGGGTTGATAATCGCACAAAATTGTAGCAATGTCTAACAAAGCGCGGAATTACGCGGATGACAGGCTATCGCTCCCGCTTCCGTCCACAGACTTATCCACAGAATCTGTGGATAAAATTTTGACGTTTGACAGACCGCCCCGGAACCCCTTGAACCCGTTGGACTCTGTCGCCTTTCGCCGCCTCCGGCCGGGATGATTCCGGCCTGGACATACCCAGATCCACCGAACGGACCCAACCGCCGCGCCATGACCGAACCCGACACCCCGGTTGCCCCGATCAAGGGCGTTGTCGTTATCGAGACCGCGCTGGAAACCATGCCGGCCAATCCCGGCGTGTACCGGATGCTCGATGCCAAGGGCGACGCGCTGTATGTCGGCAAGGCCCGCAGCCTGAAGAAGCGGGTGGTGTCGTACACCCAGATCCATCGGCTGTCCGAACGGTTGCGGCGCATGGTGTCGGAAACCGTGTCGATGGAAATCGTCACCACGCATACCGAGGCCGAGGCCCTGCTGCTGGAGGCCAACCTTATCAAGCGGCTGAAGCCGCGCTTCAACATCGTGCTGCGGGACGACAAATCCTACCCCTGGCTGACGATGACCGAGGATCATCCCTACCCGCAAATCGCCAAGCATCGCGGCGCCCGCACCCGGAAGGGCAGTTTTTGGGGGCCGTTCGCCTCCGCCTGGGCGGTGAACCAGACGGTGACGGCGATGCAGCGGGTGTTTCTGCTGCGGTCCTGCGCCGATACCGTGTTCGCCAACCGGTCCCGCCCCTGCCTGCTGCATCAGATCAAGCGCTGCTCGGCCCCCTGCGTCGGCCGCATTGCGGAGGCCGATTACGCGGTGCTGGTCGGGCAGGCGAAGGCGTTCCTGGCCGGCAAGTCGGGCGCGGTGCAGCAGGAACTGGCGGGGGAGATGGAACGCGCGGCGGAAAGCCTGGAATTCGAGCACGCCGCCGCCGTGCGCGATCGCATCCGCGCGCTGACCTTCGTGCAGGGCAACGACGTCATCAACCCCGCGAGCCTGGAGGACGCCGACGTCATCGCCGCGTGGCAGAGCGCCGGGCAAACCTGCGTGCAGGTGTTTTTCGTGCGCGGCGGGCGCAACAACGGCAACCGCGCCTTCTATCCGACCCATGCGCGGGCCGAGGAAACGCCGGAAGTGCTGGGTGCCTTCATCGCCCAATTCTACGACGACAAGCCGCCGCCGCCGCTGTTGCTGCTCAGCCATGGGATCGCCGAGCAGGATTTGGTGGCCGAGGCGCTGTCGTTGAAGGCGGGGCGGCGGGTGGAGCTGGCGGTGCCGCAGCGGGGCGAAAAACACGCCGTCGTCGAGCACGCTCACATCAATGCGCGGGAAGCGCTGGAGCGCAAATTGGCGGAAAGCGCCGGTCAGGCCAAGCTGCTGGAGGCGGTGGCGAACCTGTTCGCGATGCCCAGCCCGCCGCGTCGGATCGAGATCTACGACAACTCCCACATCATGGGCACCAACCCCTACGGCGCGATGGTCGTCGCCGGCCCCGAGGGGTTCGCCAAATCCGGCTACCGCAAATTCGGCATTCGCGGCCCGATCGCCCCCGGCGACGATTTCGCGATGATGAAAGAGGTCCTCACCCGCCGCTTCACCCGCGGCCTGAAGGAGCGGGCGGAGGGCGGGTCGGCGGAGGATTGGCCCGATATCGTGCTGATCGACGGCGGCGCCGGGCAGTTATCCGCCACCCGCTCGGTGTTGGACGAACTGGGTGTGGACGATGTGAAGCTGATCGCGATCGCCAAAGGGGTGGACCGCGACGCCGGGCGGGAATGGTTCCACACCGCCGGGATGGCGGCGTTCCAACTGCCGCCGCGCGATCCCGTGCTGTATTTCCTGCAACGCCTGCGCGACGAGGCGCACCGTTTCGCCATAACCACGCATCGGGCCGGCCGTTCGAAAGCGATCCGCATCAGCGAACTGGACGAGATCGCCGGCATCGGCGCCGCCCGAAAACGCGCGCTGCTGAACCATTTCGGCTCGGCGCGCGGAGTGAAGATGGCCGGTCTGGGCGATTTGGAGGCCGCGCCCGGCATCAGCCGGGAGACCGCGCGGCGGGTCTACGCGCATTTCCATCCGGGCGTGCGCATGGACGCCGGCGCCTCGGCTTGAGGTTTTGGGCGGTGTTGGGTGCAAGGGCGCTTGAAGCATCCCCTCCCCCGGGGTATCCGTCCCGCACCGAAGGGTCCCGCCATGTTGACCGACCTCCCGAATGTTCTGACGCTGTCCCGGATTGCCGCCATTCCGTTGCTGGTGGTGCTTGCCGCGTTGCGCACGCCGGCCGGGGATATGGCGTCGTGCGTGGTGTTCGGGCTTGCCGGCATCACCGACTATTTCGACGGCAAGCTGGCGCGCAGCCGGCAGCAGCAATCCGACCTCGGGCGGATGTTGGACCCGATCGCCGACAAGCTGCTGGTGGCCGCCGCGCTGATGATGCTGGTGGGGCTGGACCGGCTGTCGGCGCCCACTTTGTATCCGGCGATCGTGATCGTCCTGCGGGAGATTTTGGTGAGCGGGCTGCGGGAATATCTGGCCGGGGTGCGGGTGCGGCTGCCGGTCACCAATCTGGCGAAGTGGAAAACCGGGTTTCAGATGGGCGCTTTGGGGTCGTTGCTGGCGGGGGATAGCGGGTCGCCGGTCGTGCATCTGGGCTGGCTGCCGGTGTCCTTCATCGGGGAGGCGATGCTGTGGGTTGCGGCGGCGCTGACGCTGGCGACGGGCTGGGATTACCTGACGGCCGGGTTGCACCACGCAAAATCACCGTCGGCGGATTGAGTGGGCCGCTCGGTTGCAGACACAGGTATGAAGGTTTTGGGTATCGTCGGCTGGTCCGGAAGCGGCAAGACCACCCTGCTGGTGGCGCTGCTGCCGCTGCTGCGCGCCCAGGGCCTGCGCGTGTCCACCATCAAACACACCCATCACGGCTTCGACATGGACCGGCCGGGCAAGGACACCTATCGCCATCGCGAGGCCGGGGCGCAGGAAGTCCTGGTCGCCAGCGGCACCCGCTGGGCGCTGCTGCACGAAATCCAGGGAGAGGAACCCGCTTTGCCGTATTTGCTGAGCAAGCTGGAACCGGTCGATCTCGTGCTGGTGGAAGGCTTCAAGGCGCATCCCTTCCCGAAGCTGGAGGTGCATCGCCCATCCCTCGGCAAGCCGCCGATCTGGCCGGATGCGCCGGATGTGGCGGCGGTGGCGAGCGACCAACCCATCCTCGACACCGGGGGCCGGCCGCTGCTGGCGCTGAACGACCCGGCGGCAGTATTGGCGTGGATTATGTGTTATGAATGCGCCCCGGCTTGAGCCTGTGGCGATCGACGGGCAAACTGTCCGCCGACGTCACACCGATCCCGTCCGTGTATTGGAGCCTGTTTTCATGCGGCCTATCGTCCTGCTCGGACTCACCCTCTCGCTGACGCTGCCCTTGGCCGGGTGCGGCGATACCTGGTGGAATCCGCCGTTCACCGGCGGTTACAGCCCGAATCGGCCGGCGATGGACAGCGACAATATGCGCCGCGTGACCGGGCAAGACGCACCCACCGCCGCGCTGGAATCGGAACCCGGCGATGTCTGGCCCGGCCCGCTGCCGCCCACCCCGAGCCTGAGCGACATGGAAGGCCAGAATGGCATCGGATCGGCCGCGCAGCAGCCGAATTACGGCACCTCCGCCCTGCCCGGCCCCTATCCCGCGCGCGTCGCTGCCCCCACGGCCCCGATCGCCCCCGTCCAGCCCACGCGGCCGGCCCGCACGGCGCCCGTCGTGGTGCCGAACGGCAACGGCACCAGCACCGTGATCCACCCCGATGGGCGGATCGAGACGATCCTAACCCCGAAGTGATCGACGTCCTCTATTTCGCCTGGCTGCGCGAGCGCACCGGGTTGGCGGAAGAACGCATCGCCTTGCCGGCCGGGACAACCACCGTCGCCGACCTGATCGAGATGCTGGCCGCACGCCACGCCGCCGCCTTCGCCAACCGGCAGACCATTCGCTGCGCGGTGAACCAGGAATTCGCCGATCCCTCGGTCGTGCTGCACCCCGGGGACGAGGTCGCGTTCTTCCCCCCGGTTACCGGAGGCTGAACCCATGGCCCGCATCGTCGTCGGGACCGAGGATTTCGACGTGGGCGCGGAAATCGCCGCGCTGACCGCCGGCCGCACCGATATCGGCGGCATCGGCTGCTTCGTCGGCACCGTGCGCGACACCGCCCCCGGCGCGCCGGAGGTCTCGGCGCTCACGCTCGAACATTATCCGGCGATGACGCAGAAGGCGCTGGCAGGCATTGTCGCGGAAGCCGAACGGCGCTGGCCGCTGCTGGGATGCACGGTCGTGCACCGGGTGGGGCGCATGCTGCCGGGGGAGAATATCGTGCTGGTGCTCGCCGCGTCCGCCCACCGGCAGGCGGCGCTGGATGCCACCGCGTTCCTGATCGACTGGCTGAAGACCAAAGCCCCGTTCTGGAAGCGGGAGGATCGGGCGGACGGTAGCTCCGGCTGGGTCGAGGCTCGGGAAGCCGACGACGCCGCAGCGGCGCGCTGGGCGAAGGCGTAAAGCGGGGGGCAGACGCCCCTAAAAATCGGAGGACAACGCCCATGGCGATCGCAATCGCGAAACTATCCGACCACACTGGCGCCGAGGTGACCGGCGTCGATCTGACCCAACCGATCGATGCCGAGACAAAAGCGCTGCTCAATCGCGCTTTCGTGGAACACGGCGTGCTGGTGGTGCGCGATCAGACGATGGACCCGCAGCAAGTGCTGGCGGCGGTGCAATTGTTCGGAGAAGTGTTCATCCAGCACAACACGCGGTTTGCGCTGCCGGAATGCCCGCAGATCCATTACATCTCCAACCAGGATAAATTCCCCGACGGCACCCGCTACATCCCCGGCGAGGGCTACCACACCGACCATTCCAACGATGCGCGCCCGCCCAAGGCAACGGTGTTGTATGCAAAGACGCTGCCGGACCAGGGCGGCGACACGCAGTACGTGAACATGCATCGCGCCTACGAGACCCTGCCCGCCGCCATGCAGGCTCGGATTGCCGATCTGCAGGCGATCCATGTCTACCAGAACAGCCACAGCACACGGAAACTGATGGGACTGACCGATGCGGCGAAGGAGCGGGTGCCCAACGCGGTGCTGCATCCGATCGTCCGCACCCACCCGGAAACCGGCCGCAAGGCGATCTATATCAACCCGATTCGGATCGAAGGCATCCTCGGGCTTGCGCACGCGGAGGCATTGCCGCTGCTGGACGCATTGCTTGCCCATGCGATCCGGCCGGAGCACCAGTATCGCCACCAATGGCGGCAGGGCGATCTGACGATGTGGGACAATCGCTGCCTGCTGCACAAGGCGAACGGCGACTACGATATGGAGCAGCTTCGGTATCTCTACCGGGTGATGCTGAAGGGCAGCGTGCCGATGTAGTACCGGCCCGACTTTGCAGTCGGGCCGGGTTACGCGGGTTTTGGTTACGCCCGGTCTTCGTTACGCCCGGTCTTCGTTACACCCGGTCTTCGTTACACGGGTGCGAAGAACGGCATGGCCGGGCCGTCGCCCTCGGTCTGGATGAATTTCAGCTTCACCGCCATGCCGATCTTCACGTCCTTGAAGTCGATATCGACGATGTTGGTCATCATGCGCGGCCCCTCGGCCAACTCCACATAGGCGATGCAGTAGGGCGGGTTGGCGCGTTCCATCACCGAGTAGCTGTAGATCGTGCCGGCACCCGACACCTCTTTCCATTCGACCGGACCCAGGGTGAACGGGGAAATACCGCGGGGGTACCAGATGTATTTCCCGGTCTGCACGCATTGCGGCAGAACCAGCTTACCGGCGGCGGCAGCGTCGAAGAACGGCCTGGTTTCCGGGTTGGTATCGGGAGTCCCGACGAACGGGATTTTGCGCTGAACATAAGCCATGGACGATTACTCCCGTTCCAGAATGACGGTGCTACCGACATGGCGGGTGCCCAGGGACCCACCGGTGCCGTGCGCGATGGCCAGATCGCAGTTGGCGACCTGCACCGCCGGGTGCGCTTCGCCGCGAAGCTGGCGCACCGCTTCGATGATTTTGGTGATGCCGCCGCGATTGGCCGGGTGGTTGGAGCACAATCCACCGCCATCGGTGTTGAACGGCAGCTTGCCGACGCCCGAGATCAGGTTCCCGTCCATGACGAACTTGCCGCCCTGGCCCTTTTCGCAGAACCCGAGGTCTTCGAGCTGCATCAGAACCGTGATGGTGAAGCTGTCGTAGATCGACGCGTATTTGATGTCGGTCGGCTTGATGCCAGCCATCGCCCAGGCCGGCGGGCCGGACCAACGCGCGGCGGAAAAGGTCAGATCGACTTCTCCGCCCGACTGGTTCTTGGCGGCTTCGCCGACGCCGATCACCTTCACCAGCGGCCGCTTCAGGCTGCGGGCGATTTCCGGCTTGGTGACGATCAAGGCGCCGCCGCCGTCGGAGATAACGCAGCAATCCAGACGGTGCAGCGGGCTGGCGACCATCGGGGAGTTCACGACGTCTTCCACCGTCACCACATCGCGCAGCATCGCGTGCGGGTTGTGCTGCGCATGGTGCGAGGCAGCAACCTTGATCCAGGCGAGTTGTTCGCTGGTGGTGCCATACTCGTACATGTGCCGCTGTGCGCAGAGGGCGTACATGTTCGCCGTCGCGGGGCCGTACGGGTATTCGAACTGCATCTCCGCCTGGGCGGGGTTGCCGGCGCGCGGCGCGGTGCCGGTGGCCTGGCCCTCGCTACGCGGGCGGCCGGCCAGCGTGATCAGGCACACATTGGCGCGCCCGGTGGCAATGGCCTGCAACGCATGCCCGACGGCAACCTGATAGGACGATCCACCGACGTCGGTGGAGTCCATGTGACGCACCTTCAAGCCCATGTAGTCGATCATCGACATCGGACCGAGGCCCGGGGCATCGCCCGCGCAATAGTATGCGTCCACGTCGTCCTTGGACAGGCCGGCATCGGCCAGTGCCCCGGCGGCGCATTCGGCATGAAGCAAAGTGACCGACTTATCGGTCGCCTTGCGCGTGGGATGCTCCCAGGCACCCACGATATATCCCGCACCCTTCAAACTCATGCTTCGCTCCCATTGGGTGGGCCGCGCCATTGGTCGATGGCGTCGAACCCGGTTCTCGTCGGGGGATTATACCGATGGGTAGGCTGGGCGCTAGTGGTCCGATCCTGACGCTTGGGTCCCAAGCGTTAGGTGAATCGGCCCACCAAATCAAAGCCTAGTGGTCAGAATCTGACGGTTCTTTTCGTCGGATTCTGACCACTAGCCGACGCGGGCCGAGTTCTGACTCAATACGGGTGTTGGATCAGGAGGCCATTAGACATGGGAGCGCCTTATTCTCTGGACTTGAGTGAGCGCGTTGTTGCGGCCGTTGAGGTCGGCGGCATGTCTCGGCGCCGGGCTGGCCATGATGGCGCCGACTTCGGTCGATTAATGCGGGTACCGGCATCGGGCGAAGGTGGCTTGATCACCCCGGCAATCTGGCCGCTTCCTCCATTTCCTCAATAAACGCTTGCGCCTCTCTTACGGGATCGTCAGCATTTACAATTGGCCTGCCTACGACAAGATAGTCCGCACCGCTTGCGATCGCCTCGCCGGGCGTCGCGATTCTTTTCTGGTCATCCGCAGCAGCGTTCTTCCGCCGAACGCCGGGCGTCGCAATAAGTAGTCCATCGGACGCAGCAAGTTCCCGCAGATCGTTCGGTTGGTCATCGGCGGACGCGATAATGCCATCGCATCCGCTTTGAACTGCTAACCGAGCCCGTAATTGGACCAACGCGCGGGCGCCAACGGCATATCCCATTGCCGCCAATGCCGCGTCGTCAAGGCTTGTCAACACAGTAATCGCGAATACCTTTAGGTTGGAATCTTTCTTCGCCGCAACGGCGGCTCGCATGATGCTTTCGTCACCGTGCACTGTGATGAAATCCACTTCCCGCCGAACGGCGGATGCCACAGCCCCGCTTACGGTTTCAGGGATATCATACATTTTGGCATCAAGAAAAATCCTGTTGCCCTCATCCTTTAACTGGGTCAACAAATCGCCGAAGCCCGGTTCGTACTGTAGCCGAAGGCCGAGCTTAAAGAATGACACGATCCCCTTGAGAGACTTGACCGCGTTCTTAGCTTGATCTATACTGTGAAAATCCAATGCAACGATCAGGCGGTCTGCCATCTTAACCGGCAAACTACGACCCGCGCGCGATTTCACGACAGCCAAGGCATCTGGCATTGCCGGTGCTTCCCTCATTTGAATTGGCCGTTTGCGGGAGTCCGAATCACATGCGGCTGCAACTGCATCACCTTAGATGGCGTGCCTTCGATTTGCCACGTAACTTCGACGCATAACGACATAATAATCCATAGATTCCGGGATCGAAGCCCGTTCGGCCTCAACCTTACAAGCGTGTTTTATGGCAGAGTGGTGGACTCAGCAAGCCGGCTCATGCACATTCGATCCATAAGAACTGCGTTCATCTCATCGGAAGCAGCGCCCTGATGATAGAGGGACGCGCCGCGCCAGCCCGCGCTTTTCCAGCCGAACAGACTCGGCTCGGGGGAACCGAACCGCCCGATCAATGGCTTTCCTGCCTGACAGCGGCGGCTATCATCGCGTATCGGGAGCACGGATGACGTGAAGGGCCCGCCGGAACCACAGCCCCACGCCCGCGCCCCGCCTAAATAACCGCCGCCGCTTTCAAACGCGCCATCTCCGCATCGTCCAGACCCAGCATGCCCTGGTAAATCGCCTCGTTATGGGCGCCGAGGGGTTGGCCCAACCATTTCACAACGCCCGGCGTGTCGCTGAGCCGAGGCACGAGGTTGGGGACCGACAAGGGGCCGACACGCGGGTCCTCCATCGTCAGGATGTTTTCGCGGGCGGCGTATTGCGGGTCCTGGAAAATCTCGTCGATCGCGTAGACCGGGCCGCAGGGGACCTGCGATAGCGCGCATTTGTCCATCAGGTCCGCCCGATCGAGCGTCGCGGTCCAGGCGCCCACCGTTTCGTCCACCAAAGCGCGATCGCGCTCCCGATGCGCCAGGGGGCCCCAACTATCGGCGCCCGCAAGGTCGGGGCGGCCCATCGCCTCGGCCAGACGAGCGAAAATCTTGTCGTTGGTGCAGGCGATGGCGATCCAGCGGCCGTCTTTGGTCGGGTAATGGCTGTGCGGCACGACGTTGACGGTGCCCGGCCCCATGCGTTGGCGCACCAGTCCGGTTTGTTGGAAGGCCGGTGCCAACTCGTCCAGAATGCGGAAAATCGGCTCGTACAGCCCGATATCGACCATCTGGCCGCGCCCGGTTTTTTCCCTCGCTTGCAGCGCCAGCAGCACGCCCATCGCGCCATAAATCCCCGCCATGTAGTCGGGAATGGTGGCCGAACCCGGCGTGACCGGGGCGCGATCGGGATAGCCCGCCAGGAACGACAGCCCGCCGAACGCGTTGCCGATGCGCCCGAACCCCGGGCGGTCCTTGTACGGCCCGGTCTGGCCGTAGCCGGTAATACGCACCATGATCAGGCGCGGATTGACCGCCGACAGCACGTCCCAGCCCAGACCCCATTGCTCCATCGTGCCGGGCTGGAAGTTCTCGATCAGGACGTCCGATTGTTCCACCAGCCGCTTGATCAGCGCGACCCCGTCGGGCTTGCGCAGATCGAGCGTGATGCACTGCTTGTTGCGCGATTCCGACAACCACGGCAGCGAATCGCCGCACGCCGTCATGGTGCCGAACCGCCGCGTGGCGTCGCCGACGACCGGCAGTTCGACCTTGATCACCTCGGCGCCGAATTCTCCGAGCTGAGTGGCGCAGAAGGGGCCGGCGAGAAAGGTGGCGAGATCGAGGACGCGGCAACCCTGCAACGCCTGCACGTCGATCATTGGATGCCTCCGCGCGCCAGCACCTGACGGGCGCGCTGCACGATGGGGTAATCGATGAACTGGCCGTCCAACTGGATCGACGCGAGGCCTTGTTTCTCCGCCGCATCGAACGCGGCGATGACACGGCGCGCTTTGGCGACGGTGGCGTCGTCGGGGGTGAAGGCGGCGTTGGTGACGGCGACCTGATCGGGATGGATGCACATTTTGCCCTGAAACCCGAGATCGGCGGCGCGCTTTGCCGACAAAGCGAACCCCTCGGCATCGCGCAAATCCGCCCACACCGTATCCAGCGGCGGCGCCATCCCCGCTGCTCGGCAGGCCACCACGCAAGCGGCGCGATGGGGGAGCAATTCGGCCTCGTCGCGCGACCAGACCATCCCGAGGTCCAACGTAAAATCCCCCGCCCCGAACGCCACCGATCGTGCTCGACTGCCCGCATTGCAGATCGCCGGCAGGGCCTGGATGCCCTTCGCGGTTTCGATGATGGGCAGCAGGTCGATGCCGCCCGGCGGCAGGCCGCGTTCCCGCTCCAACGAAGCAATGACCCAGTCGGCGGATTTCAACTCGTCCGGGGTTTCGCATTTCGGCAGGATAATGCCGTCCAACCCGGCTTGGACGATGGCCACGAGGTCCGCGTAGCACCATTCGGTCGAAAGCGCGTTCACCCGCACATACAGCTTGCCATGCCGCGGCGCTTTGTAGGCGGCCACGACGAGTCCGCGCGTCGCCGGTTTTTCGCTGACGGCGACAGCATCTTCCAGATCCAGGATAACGCCGTCGGCCGGCAAAGACAGCGCTTTTTCGACCCGCCGCGCATGGTTGCCCGGCGCGAACAGCAGGCTTCTCATGGCGTGGCCTTCTGAACCATGTGGTAGTCCCGCGCGCGCGGGACGTGCAGGCCGAGGTTTTCCCGCAGCGTGGTGCCGCGATATTCCTTCTGGAACAACCCGCGCCGTTGCAGTTCCGGCACGAGCAGACGGACCACGTCCTCATACGAGCCGGGCATATGGGTTGCAGCCAGAACGAACCCGTCGCAGGCGGGGGCGACGAACCATTCTTCCATCTGATCGGCGACCTGTTTCGGCGTGCCGCAGAACATCTTGTGTTCCTTGACGGTGCCGCGACCCGATACTTCGACGAAATCCCGCACGGTCGGGTTTTTGTGGCCGGAATGCTGAATCACCCGCTCGCGGAAGCCGTGCCAACTGAAACCGGCGAGTTCTTCGTCGGAGAACGGTTCATCGTAGCCCTTGGCGCCGAAATCGTAGTTCAGCACTTCGGAAATCAGCACCAACGCATCGACCGGACGGGCGGTTGCCTCGATCGTGGCGCGCTTTTCCTGCGCCGCACCTTCCGATTCCGCAACGCAGACGTAACAGGCCGGCGCCATGTGGACGCTGTCGGGGTCTCGGCCGTCTTTGGCCACCTGTTCCTTGAAGGCTTTGTAGGCGATTTTACCGGCTTCGAGATTGTGGTGAATGACGAACACCAGTTCCGCCCATTTCGCTGCGAACGCCTGACCGCGCCCGGATTGCCCAGCCTGGATCAGCACCGGATGCCCCTGCGGGGAGCGCGGAACGCTGAACGGGCCGCGCGATTTGAAGTATTTGCCGACATGGTCCAGACGATGCACCATCGAACCGTCAGCGAACCGGCCGGAGGCTTTGTCGACGATCAGCGCCTCATCGTCCCAGGTATTCCAATGGCCCATGACGACATCCATGAATTCGTCCGCGCGATCGTAACGGGCGTCGTGTTCCATATGTTCGGCATGGCCGAAATTGGCCGCTTCGGCGCTGTTCAGCGAGGTCACGATATTCCAGGCGACCCGACCTTTCAGCATCAGGTCCATCGTCGCGAACACGCGGGCGACATGGTACGGCTCATAATACGTGGTGGAATAGGTGGTGCCGAGGCCCAGCTTGGACGTGGCCATGCCCATCGCCATCAACAGGGTGGATGGGTCCATCTTCACCGCGCGCACGCCGGCGTTGATCGCCTCTAGATGGTTGCCGGTGTAAAGATCGGGCAACGCCAGCCGATCGTCGAAAAAGGCGAGTTGGATTTTGCCGTCTTCCAGAATGCGGGCGATGCGCTGGTAATATTCCGGGGTGAGAAAATCCGTCATGCTGGACGGGTGGCGCCAGGAGCCCGGCAGGTTGGAACAGTTCTGCGCCTGCAGGAAGGCGACCAGGGTCATCATGCGGTTCATTGTGCGTTCTCGCGTCTCAGATGGGTAAATCGACGTCCAGCAGCGGGGCGTGCTGCTGGCAACCATAGACATCCGTATCGCCGAATTCACCGGCCGGTACCAGGCGCGGAAACGTCGCTTTGAAGGCGAAGGCCGCGTCGTACGGGGTGAACAGGACGTGCTCTGCCGGCACGTTATACAATCTGGCGAACAGGTCCGGACACAGCACGCCGGTCGCTTTCACCCGGCGGTAGGTGGCATCGTCTTCGAACACCACATCGATGGTCAGTTCGAACGGCCCGGCGTTCTTGCTTTTGCATACCCGAGCGGCGTGGCGGATAAGGGTCATGTCAGACGGTCTCGTATTCGATGGGGAACATTTCGCAGGGGTCGGCGACGTCGGCAACATGGTATACGCTGAAACGATACACCGGCCCCACCTCGATATCCGAAGGCGAGAACGGGAACGCCATGTTGCCTTCTCGGCACAAGCGCCCCGGAAAATCGGTGTGCAGCATGTTGGCGCGGGCAACGCCTAACACAGCGCTGGCCATTTCCTGGGATTGTTGACCGACGACTTCGATAACAAAACCGACCTCGTGCGGGATGGCGTCGCGCACCGGTTCGCGTTCCGCCATGACTCCGTCGCGGCCGTAGACCCGGAAACCCAACTTGTAACTATCGGGCGCCGCCCCGAATGCGGCGGCTTTCGTTGCTACCTCGGCCCGCACCGACTCCAGAAACGAATCGAGCCGCCCGATCAACAGCGGATCGCGGGTGCCGGCGATGCACAAGGCGCGATAACCGGCGAGTTCCACCCCTTCCAGCTTGACGGTATACTGCTGCGCCGGCGTCCACTTCATGCCCGAAATCCGCACTGCTCGATCCGATATTGCATCGAATCGGCAGTCGGAGGTATCGAGCATGCCGCCCGGCTCGATATGATGGATCGGGCTGGCGTTCTCGTGCAGGGAATGGTTGGCGATCGACAACGGGGTGCAGCGGCGGATGGGATTGCACGGCTCGCATTCCATGTGATCCTCCCGCACTGTGACGAACAGCGAATCGTGGCCTTTCGGGATCGACGGGGTCGCGCCGCATTCCAGCATCTTGCCCGCATACCAAGCCGGCGCCGGGGGCAGTTGCGCGCGGATGCACATCGCGGCCCAGGGGGCGGGGTCGCTGCTGCGCCCGGCCAGCACCACCTGTGCGCCATTGTCCAGCGCTTCGATGAACGGCTCCGGCCCCATCATGCCGACGATGCGGGTGGCGCGATCGACCACTTCGGCCGTCAGGTCGGGTCGATGCGCCAGCGGATGGATGCCGCCGGCCGCGATGCGCCGTTTCAGGTCGGCGGCGGATTGTTCCGCGTGGATCAGCGCCATTTTGAAATGCAGCCCGTCCTCGCGCGCGATCTCGCGCACCATGCCGGCGACGAGTTGCAGATGCGGCTCCCCGCCCGCGCCGCCGCAGGTGCCGATGACCATCGGGATGCCCGCCTCGATCGCCGCGTGCAGCATGAACCGCAGATCGCGCCGAATCGCGATGGGGGAGCAGAACGGCTTGCCCACACCCAAATAATGCGGCCCGGGATCGACGCTGCCGCCATCCACCCCGATCATGTCGGGCTTGCGCGCCATGCCGGCTTTCAGCGACGCCTCGGGGAACCCGTAACCCAGTATGGCACTGGTCGAGAGCAGGCGGATTTCCTTGGCCGGCATGGTCGTACTGTCTCCCCCTCGGATGGTGCGACACCACTACAACGTCCGGCCGGACCGGTCTAATATCGCTATGCTCGGCAATTCGATGTGGGCGAGCATCGCGACCGAATAGGGAGGAACACAATGAACGCCTGCTTCTGCTGTCAGCCGAAAAATCTGGGTCGTCGCGCGCTTATGGCAAGCGCCGTAGCGGTCGTTGCGATGCCGGCGATGGGGCAAACCGTTCCGGCTTCGGGCGGTCCTGTCGATGCCGCCGTCATCGAGGATCTCGTGGCCGGCAACCGCATTCTTTACGATCAGAACGTGGTCGATGGCTTCGGCCATATCAGCGTGCGCCACCCCAAGGATCCCAACCGCTATCTGCTGTCCAAAAGCATGGCGCCGGCTTTGGTAACGGCCGACGACATTATCGAATACGATCTGGACAGCAATCCGGTGAACGCCAACGGGCGGACGTCGTATCTGGAACGTTTCATTCACGGCGAGATCTACAAAATTCGGCCCGACGTGATGTCGGTGGTGCACAGCCACTCCGCCGGGGTGATCCCGTTCGCCGATACGGCGGTTCCGTTGCGCCCGATGAACCATATTTCCAGCTTCCTCGGCGATGGCGTGCCGGTGTTCGAAATCCGCACCGCCGGCGGCCCCGCAACCGACATGCTCATTCGCAACGCCGCCCTCGGCAAAGCCCTCGCCGCTCGGCTCGGCACGCATTCGGTCATGCTGATGCGCGGGCATGGGTCGGTGGTCGCCGCCCGATCCATCAAAGATGCGGTGTTTCGGGCGATCTACACGGAAGTCAACGCCCGCATGCAGGCGGAGGCGATGCGCCTCGGCAAGCCCGAATTCCTGAACGCCGAGGAAGCGGCGGCGGCGACCAAAAGCAACGAAGCATTGGTCGGCCGCCCGTGGGAACTATGGAAACGCCGAGCGATGGGGAAGTAAGCGGGGATAGCGGTTTACGCCGACGCGCGCGACAATTCGCCCGCGTCGGCCAGCGCCCCAATGCCCCAGGTTTTGCCGACCAACTCGGTTGTGCGGACGGCGCCGACGATCGGTTCCGCCATATCGACGAATTTCCGTTCCAGATCGGCGTCGGTCATCGGATTGGTCGCGCTGCCGATGCAATGATCGATCGCGCATCGATATTCGGTGCCATCGCGCATCGTCAGCGTGACCGCCGTGGCATCCGACGCCAGCGCCGGGTTCAGTACCGCTTCCACCTTGTCCTGAAACGCCATCAGCACGGGATCGCGCACCGCCGTTTCGGTATCCATATCGGCAATGCGCGCGGTGCCACGCACAAAGGCCACCGCGACCCAATGATGCAGGCTGACATGGGCCTGCAACTCGTCCTTGGGATTGCGATTGTTGCACAAGGCCATCGTGCCCGGCGATCCCTGAATATCGACCCGCGCGATCGCGTCGACGACAATGGCGTTTTCGCGGCGGAGTTGCAGACACGCATCGATAATGGGCTGGATCACGATGCCGCAGGGATAGGCTTTATAGGTGTTGCTCAGGAGCTCGAACCGCGAACCCAGGTCGCCGGCCAGCGCGTCGAGGTCGGGGGTTTCGCAGAACACCGTCAGGTAGCCGTACTTGCCCTCCAACGCGACGGGGGATGCGGTGAAGCCGCGTTCGGCCATGATGGCGGCGCGCAGCCCGACCGGCGCACCCTGCGCGGGCATCATCGACGCCTGCATGCTGCCGTGCATGGCGCGAAAACCCGACGCCTGCGACAGGGCAATGCCCATCGCCCAGCGCATTTGTTCCGTATTCAATTTCAGCAGCCGGCCGACGGCGGCGACAGCGCCGAACCCGCCGGTAATGCCGGTGCCGGACCATGCCATCGATCCTTTCGCGGGCGGCACGGAAATGCCTTTGCACAAGCGGCATTCCAGCTCCACCCCCAGGGCAAAAGCGGTGAGCAGATCTTCGCCCGACACCGCGCGCAGTTCCGCCAGCGCCAGCACGGCGGCGGCGACCGGGCCGGAGGGATGCACCACCGCCTGCGCATGGGTGTCGTCGAAACTGTATATACTGGAGGCAAAAGCGTTGATCAGCGCGGCGTGCAAGACATCGGCCTTGCGTCCGCGCGCGTACAGCGTCGCCTGCTGCGGACCGGCGAAAGCTGCGAGGATTTTATCCGCGCGATCGACGATCTCGTGCCGCGCCCCGCCGATGGTGCAGCCGACGATATTGAACAGGGATCGCAACGCTTCGTGCCGCACCCGGGCGGGCAGTTCCCCCGCCGCCGCAGACACCGCATACGCCGCAAGCCGCGCGGTTATTTCGCTTTCGCCGAACGCCATGGTTCCGTCCCCCCCCGTTTCGACCCCCGGATTAAAGCGAGCGTGTGGCCCCGCCGTCGATATCAACGATCGACCCTTGGATGAAATCGGCTTTATCGGATGCGAGGAACGCCGTCAGCGCCCCGATTTCGTCCGGGCGGCCGACGCGCGCGGTTTTATGCGCGACCAGCAGATGTTGCACGGCGGCTTCCCGGCTCAGGCCGCGATCCTGCATCGTTCGTTCCACATTGCGCGCAAATCGATCTGTTTCGATAAGGCCCGGGTTGATCGCGTTGACCCGAACCCCGTGTTCGACGCCGATATCGGCCATCGCCTTGGTGAAATTCAAAATCGCGATATTCACCGACCCGCCGATCGTAAACTCGGCCGCGCCTGAGCGGGATCCAATCCCGACAATATTGACAATCGAGCCTTTGGTTGCCCGCAAATGCGGCCAAGCGGCGCGGGTCATGCGGACATAGCCGTGGAATTTCAGGGCGAATCCGTCCTGCCAATCGTCTTCGGTCAAGGCGAAGAAATCGGCCCGCTTGGTGGCGCCGGCATTGTTCACCACCAGATCGAGCCGCCCGAACGCGGCGATCGCGGCAGCCACGGCTTTATCGCCGGCATCCGGGGCGCGTAAATCCGCCGTGTGGACGTGGGTTTGCACGGACGCATTGCCCAGGCCGGTGGCGACTTCGCGCATTTTGGCTTCGTCGCGGGCGACAAGACAAATGTCCATACCTTCGCGGGCAAGCTCGGCGCAGATCGCCGCGCCGATGCCGCGACTGGCACCGGTTACCAGCGCAACCTTCCCGCTCAGACCCAAATCCATCGTCGATTCCTCGCTTATTTCCGCTCGCCCGATACTGCCCGCATCGCGGCGGAACCGCAAACCGGCCGATGTCGAATAATGAACAATAATCCACAAGTCCCGACTAGTCAGGCGGGAGCGAATCCTGTATTGGCGATAGGCAATCTGTTGGGGTAAAACATAATGGCAGACGACATACTGGGCTTAACTGCCCAAATCGTAAGCGCACACGTACAACGCAATCCGGTCGCGGTCGATGCGCTGACGACGCTGATCCGGGAAGTCCATGCAACGCTCGCTGCACTCGGCGATGCGCCCGCACACTCCAGCCGGGTTGTCGCCGCACGCGATGTCGAACCCGAAGCCAAAGCCGTTTCGGCATCGCAGCCCGCGGTGCCGATCACCAAATCGGTGTTCAACGACCACATCGTCTGCCTGGAAGACGGCAAGAAGATGACCATGTTGAAGCGTCATTTGATGACCGAACACAACATGACGGTCGATCAATACCGATCGAAGTGGGGCCTGCCGTCGAACTATCCGACGGTTGCGCCGGCGTACGCGTTGACACGTTCCAATCTCGCAAAGAAGATGGGACTCGGGCGCGCCGCCCAACCGAAACGCGGCGGACGCAAAGCCGGACCGCGCCGCTCGGCCGACTGAAAGAAGCGAACGGTCCTGACCCAGGGGTGAGTCAGGACCGGTCCGCCAAGTCGAACGAACGCCGTGGCTTTCACCGACCCGCAAACGGACGCGGCTTCCGCTTTTCCTTGAACGCCAGCGCCGCTTCGTGGAAATCCTCGGTCAAATACAACTTCATCGGCGCCATCTGGAACGCGGCTTCGCGGGTATATTGTGCCAAGGTGAAACGACGCGTCCGCACCGTCGCCCGCACCGACAGCGGCGGATTGGATGCCACCTGCTCCGCCATCTCCATCGCCACATCCATGACCTTGCCCTGCGGCGCCAGACGATTGACGACATTGGCAGCATGCGCTTCCTCGGCCGTGAAATAGCGCCCGGTCAGCGCGACCTCGTCGCCGAACGCACCGGCGTTGCGGAAATGAAACTGCGCCCAATGCTTCGCCGCACCCAATCCGCGCGACGTTTCGGTCAATTGCAACCGCGTTCCCGCTTCCGCAACGATCAAATCGCAATCCAACATCATCCCGAGACCCAGCCCCAGCACATAGCCGTGCACCGCGCAGATCACCGGCTTATAGTTGACCGATTGAGTCAAAAGATCGCCCGAATTGGCCCCGTGCCCCTGCGGGCCGCCCAGACGCTCGAACTCCTCGCGAGAGCGTAACTGCCGTTGCAACACGTCCGCACCGCTGCAGAACGCTCGGCCGCGACCGCACAAAATCGCCACCCAGGCATCCGGATCGGCATCGAACCGGCGCATCGCCGCGATCAACTGGCGCACGACCTCGTCGCTGACAGCGTTCAGCTTCTCCGGTCGGTTCATTGCAATGATCGCGATACGATCTTTGCACGAATATTCGACATATTCCCGGTCGTCGGTGTCGGCCATGGTTTTTCCTCCGGCATTTTGCCGTTGCAGATTTAGCCGCTAGCGTGGGGGGACGCAAAAAACGGAGGAAACCGAAGATGCCGCTGCTCTGCGAAAAACGCGGTCAGGTCGCCATTCTGACGCTCAGCCGGCCGGAAGCGCGCAATGCCTGGTGCGATGCCTACAACGAAGGTTTCATCGAATGGCTCCCGAAATTGGAGGCCGATAAAGAGATCCGCTGCGTCGTGCTGACCGGCGACCCGGCGGGCAATGCCTTCAGTGCCGGTGCCGATTTGAAGAACCCGATGACCCATGCACACGCCTCGATGGCCGATTTCCTGGACGAATTGCCGGAACGGCGGCGGCGCAGTGCCATCGCCTTGGTGACCGATTTTGCCAAGCCCATCGTCGCAGCGGTCAACGGCTATGCGATCGGCATCGGCTGCATCGTTACTTATTGTTGCGATATGATCGTGGCCTCGGAACGGGCGGAGTGGCGTCTACCGCAAAGCCGCCTGGGCATCATGCCGGCGCAGGGCGGTTCGGTGCGGGTCGCCCGCTGGGTCGGCAAGGGCATGGCCGCGCGCCTCGCCTTCGGGTTCCCGCTGCCGGCCGAGGAAGCCTACCGCATCGGCCTTGCGCAATGGCTGGTGCCGCCGGAACAACTGATGGAAAAGGCGATGGAGGTCGCGCTGCACATCTGCGACCAGCCGCCACTGGCGGTGCGGGTGACCAAGGAGTCGTTGCGATCCGGCCTCGATAGTCCGTTGCCCGAGGCGGTGCTGGCCGATCTGTATCGGTTCGCCGTGTTGGAAATGACGGAAGACCGAGCAGAGAGCCATCGGGCATGGAGGGAGAGGCGGCAGCCGACGTTCGAGGGGCGGTAAGCGACGCCCGCCCGGCCGAAACGACCGGGTTAACCGTTTGTTAACAGACCCCCGGTTTGTTCCCTGAAATAACCGAAAAATCGGCTCCTGCACACCGGGGCGTAAACCTTTTGTAAACCTTTGGCTGCCAGACTTGCCCTCGGCCGGTAAAAGGCGAGCGCACCCGAAGCGGGGCGGTCGTCGATGCCGGGAAAATTTCGCCAGGCAAGGAAAACCGCACCATGGCAACCATGACGATCGCACAGGCTCTGCTGTCCAACGCTACCGGAATCGTTATCGCCGATACCCCCGCCAATATCGGCGCGGCATTGTCCAACGCATCGCTGGTCGCGCGGGTCGCCCAGTTCGGTATGAATGCCAATGGCGCCGCCTGGGCGTCGCTCGCGACCCAGTTGGCCACTCTTGGCGGCCGTTTCAGCACCAACGGATTTCGCCTGACGGTCCGCGATTCCGTTGCCATGCTGACCGATCCGGCCAATGCGGACGGTGTCGGCTTAGGCGGGGCGATTGCGGTGTTCGATACCGCCGACCACCTGCTGGCGATCGCGGGGTCGCCGTTGGCGGTGCGGGCGAGCAGCACGTTGCTGTCCACCAGTGCCAGCCTGACGCTGGCGCAGTTGATTACCCTCGAAAGCGAAAGCGCGTTTTCCGTGCGGCCGGGGCAAAGCATTACGCTGGCCGATTCCGCCGCGAACCTGCTGGCATTGACGGCGGGGCAAAACCGCCCGTCGATCAAAGCGTTCACGGTCGCCGTCGGGTCCACCACCGATCTCGCCGGCGCTGCAGCTTTGCAGGCGCTGCAACATTTCTCGGTCGGTTCCGGCGTCACGCTGACCGTCGCCGGTTCGGTTGCGAGCATGACCGATCCGTCCGTTGCCGGCACTTTGGCCACGTATGCGGCGATGCCGGGCTTTGCGATTTCGGTGAACGACACCTTGGCGACGTTGCAGGCCAATGCTGGAGCGATCGCCGCATTGGCCCAGAATGTCGCCGGTTTGCGCATCGCTATGACCGATTTCCAGACCTTGAGCGTGGCACAATTGAACACCGCCGCCGCGTTGCCGCATTTCTCCATCGCCCCCGGCGGCGCCGTATTCGTGTCCGATTCCGTTCCCAATCTGCTCGGCTTGTCGCCCTCGGTGGCAGCCCTCGCAGCGGCGATCGGTCCGAACCAGAACAGCACCGTCGATCTCTCGCAACTCGCAACATTGGTGGCGCTGCCCAATTTCGATCGCGGCGGCCGAGCGCTGGTCGTTCAAGATACGCTGGCGCATTTCGCCGCCCTGACGGCGAATGAGCAAGCAGCGACCTCCGACGTCGTGGTCATGGACAGCGTGGCGCATTTGTTGGCGGCGACGGCCATGCCCGCTGGCACGACGGGCGTCGTCGCGCTGCTGGATAGCGCCGTCTACACCGCCGCGCAGGCGCAGGCGCTGCTGGGTCTGGCCGGCACGCTGTCGCTGGTTGCATCCGGTAGCGCAACGACGCTGCAAATCTCCGACACCACAGCCCATCTGACCGCCGCCAGCGCGACGCTGGCGATGCTGGAGGCCGATGGACCGGTCACCGTCACCGCAACCGATGGCGGTCCGCTGCCGGGTTCGGTGATCTCGGCGGCCATCGCGGCCAGTTTGGTAACCGCTGCCACCGGGATTCTGGTGTCCGATACCGGCGCCGCATTGTCGGCCCTCGCGGGGCAAATTTTCGGCCGTGGGTTTGCGTCGATTACCGTCGCGTCCGGGGTGTTTGCCGGGACGGCGGCGCAATTGCTCGACCCGACGCTGCATTTCGGCGTGCAGTCGAACAATAGTTCGGGCGGAGGCACGCTGGTGTCGTTCGGCGCCAGTATCGGTGCCAGTGCGCAACTGATCGGCAACACAACGGCCAGCGTCGCGCAATTGACCGCGCTGTCGATCCTGCCGAATTTCGCGCTGGCCCCCAGTGCGACGTTGACCGTTACCGATACGATCGCCGCGCTGGCCGGAGCATCCGCCCTGGTCGGCGGTTTCGCCACCTCGGTGCAGGTCGGCGATTCCGAAACCGTCGTCGCGTCCACCGCCGCCGCGCTCGCCAGCATCCGGACCGCCATCGGCAGCGGCCATTTCAGCCTGAACGGCCATGTCGTTACGGTTGCCGACGACGCCGCCAACATCGTCGATCCCGCCAACGCTGCCGGCATCGCCCTGGCCGGCGCCGTCGTGCTGTCGGTGCCCTCGATCGCCAATGCCGCCCAGGCCGCCACCCTGTTGGGCTTGGGCCGATTGTTCTCGGTCAACGGCATGGGATTGACGATCGTCGATACCGCCGGCCACCTCGCGACGCTGGCGGGTTCGGCAACGACCTTGAACGGCTGGGGCGCGCAGGTGCAGCTCGCCACCGACGCCACGCTGTCGGTCGCCAATGCGCAGACGCTGGCCGGCTTCACCGGGTTCTCGGTCGGTAGCCACCATCTGACCTTGTCCGACACCGCCGCCAACCTGCTGGCCGGCGGCGCGGCGGGCGTGGAGGCGATTGCCAGCGCCACGCAATTGAGCCAACCCGCCACCGTCTCGATTGCCGGCGCGATCGCGCTGCTGGGGCTGCGCGGGTTCTCCGCCAACGGGCAGGCAACGATTGTTGCCGACACCCCCGCGCATCTGGCCGCCCTGCCCGACGCGGTGGCCGCACTGGCAACGTCCGAAACCATTGTCGCCCGCACCGAGGGCAATGCCGCCGACTACACCCTGAATGCCGCGCAATTCGCGGTGCTCGCCGCGATGCCGCATCTGAGCATGGCCGGATTCGCCGGCAGCATCGTGCTGTCCGACACGGCGGCGACCTTGGCCGGGCTGGCGACGACATTCGCCAACGCGCCGAACGGGTCATTGCCGACGCATACCGTGCCGACACTTTCGGCCGATGCCAGGGTTTCGGCGACGACCGCCACGGTGCTGGCGCATCTGGCGAATTTCGGCCTCGGCGGGCACAGCCTGACCCTGCGCGACACCCCGACCAACCTCCTGTCCGGCGACATGGCCGGCGGGATCGCGATCGCCACCACCACCGGCATCGACGCGCCGACGTCCGTGAACGCGGCCACGGCCACCAGCCTCGCGGCGCTGCACGGCTTCGCCGCCAACCCAAACCCCCTCACCATCGCCGACACCCCCGCAGCACTCCTCGGCCTGTCCCCCGCCGTCGCAGCGCTGGCCGCGAACGAGCGGATCGTGCCGCAAACGGTGCAGAATGCGGCCGGCTTCGTGCTGACGGCGGCGCAGTTGCAGACGCTGGCGGCGATCCCGAATCTGGCGCTGGCCGGGCCGATCGCGGTGGTCGATAGCGCTGCCAATCTGGTGGCGCTGCAAGCGGTGCTGGCAAACGCCATCCCCGGTTCGGCCATTCTGGCGGCGGCAGGCGTGTCCAACGCCGCCCTGTCCGCCGACGCCACGATCGGCACTGCGGCATTGCACGCGCTGGCGCTGCTGCCCGGCTTCGGCCTGGGTGGGCACAACCTGACTGTGTCCGACACACCCGCCGCCCTGCTGGCCGCGCCGCCGCCCGATCTGGCGCTGGCGACCAGCGTCGTGCCGACTGCGAACGGCGCCCCCTGGACGGTCTCCGCCGCAGCCGCCGAGGCCCTGGTAACCCTGCCGCATTTCTCCGCCGGACCCGGTTTCGCGGTGTCCGACAATGTCGGCAACCTGCTGGCGTCCGCCAATGCGGCGGGATTGGCCCGGGCATCGTCGGTTTCGATCGACGCCGACGCCACCGTCTCGGCCGCGCAGGCCACCGCGCTGCATAGCATTGGAGGCTTCTCCGCCGGCACCCACCATTTGACCATCGCCAACGGCGCGGCGGGTCTGGCCAACCTCGACCCCGGCACCGCCGCGATGGCAAGCGCCATTCTGCTGAACGGCAGCGGCATCGTCACCGTCGCGCAGTTCCAGGCGATCGCCGCGCTGCCGCATTTCAGCCTGAACGGCAACACCATCGCCGTGGTGGACACCGCCGCGCATCTGCTGACCCTCGGCGGCGACCTGTCGGCGATCGCCAGCACCGGCTTGACCCTCGCTGCCCGAGTCACCGCCGATCAGGCGCAGACCTTGAGCACTTTACCCCGGTTCTCGGCGGCGGCGGGGCTGACCGTGGCGGATACCGTCGCGCATCTGCTGAATAGCGCCGACACCGCCGGCCTGGCTCTGGCCGGGTCGATCCTGCTGACCGCCGACGCGACGGTGACGGTGGCGCAGGCAACCGGCCTGGATCGGTTCGGCCCCCGCCTCGGCCTGGACGGGCACACACTGACCGTTGCCGACAGCCCGACTGCCCTCGCGGCCGGCGCCGGCTGGGGCAGCATCGCCGATCGCATCTCCGGCTACACCCTGGCCGCCCACGACGGGCCATGGACGATAACCGCCGCCGCCGCGACTGCGCTGGAAGCATTGCCGCATTTCAACCCCGGCCCCGGCTTCGTCGTGTCCGATAGCGTCGGCAACCTGCTCGCCCCCGACAATGCGTCCGGTCTGGCCGGCGCCGCATCCGTTACGATGTCCGCCGACGCCACCGTCTACCCCTGGCAGGCGCAGGCCCTGCATGCCATCGCCGGCTTCGGCCTCGGCGGGCACCAGTTGATCGTGTCCGGCGGCGTGCACAGCCTGTCCAATCTCGATGCCGGAACGGCCGCGCTGGCGACTGCGATCCAATTGTCGGGCAACGGCCTCGCCTC
Organism: Acetobacteraceae bacterium; assembly: GCA_025354865.1. Classification (GTDB taxonomy): domain Bacteria; phylum Pseudomonadota; class Alphaproteobacteria; order Acetobacterales; family Acetobacteraceae; genus Rhodopila. The sequence continues at coordinate 36,631 of JANXMB010000075.1, forward strand.
GGTCGCGCAGTTGCACCGGCTGCAGGCGCTGCCGCATTTCAGCCCGAACGGCGCCACGCTCACGGTGATGGACACCGGCGACAACCTGATGACCCTGATCGGCACCAGCGTCGCCCCGGCCTCCACGATCCTGCTGCAAGGCAACGCCGGCGTGACAGCGGCCCAGGCGCAAGCTCTGGTCCAACTGCCCGGCTTCACCGTCGGCAACGGTCAGATCGCGATTTCCGACACCGTGGCCGATCTGCTGCATATCGGCGGCAGCGGCACCCTGCCCGACGATTGGGCCGGCGAACTGGTCGCAACCAGCATTACCCTGACCGCCAACGCCACCGTCACCGCCGACCAGGCCGAGGAACTCGCCATGCTCGGCGGGCGTCTGGTGCTGGCCGGGCAGACGTTGACGATCGTCGATACCGCACAGCATCTGCTGAACGCCGCCGACGCCGCCGGGCTGGCCCTGGCGACCGGCGTAACCCTGGCCGGGCCGGAGGCCGCATTGACCGCCGCGCAGGCAACCGCGCTGGCCGGGATCGCGCATTTCGGCAAGGGCGGGAACAGCGTCACCGTCGCCGATACCGCCGCTAACCTGGCATTCGCCGGCAATGCCGCCGGCATCGCTTTGGCCGACCACGTCCAACTCAGCACCGCCGCGACCCTGACGGCCGCAGCCGCCGAGGCGACGATCGGGCTCGCCAATTTCCAGACCAACGGGGCCGCTCCGCTGGCGATCGCCGATACGCTGGGGCATCTGCTGCAACTCGGCGGCGTCGTGCTGGCGCATAACAATGCCATGCTGCAAGCGACGGCGATCGGCCTGTCGGACGATGCGACGGCAACGGTAGCGCAGATGACCGCGCTGGCCGCGCTGCCGCAGTTCGCCCACTTCGCCACCAACGGCCACAGCCTGATCCTGGCCGACTCCGGGCGCCATCTGGCCGGGTTCGTCGCGCAGGCCGGTGCGATACCGACCGCGGTGCAAATGGTCGGCGATGCCACTCTGACGGCGGCGCAGGCCAACGCGCTTGCGGTTTTGAGCACCGCGATCGGCGACAATCTGCTGACCGTGTCCGACACCCCGACCGCCCTGCTCAGCGGTGCCAACGCATCCGGCATCGCGCTGGCCGGCGCCCTGACTTTGTCCGCCGACGCCACGATGTCGGCGACCCAGGCCGGGTTGCTGTTCGCCAATCCCGCCTTCTCGACCGGCGCCCACCACGCCACCATCCAGGGCACCGCCACCCAATTGCTGAACCTGTCGGGGGCGATCGACGACGCCGCCACCACCCTGGCCCTGGTTGCCAACGAAACCGTTTCCGTTGCCACTTTGCTCGGCCTCACCCAGCTCGGCATCAAATTCACCCTGGCCGGTCACAGCCTGACCGTGTCCGACAGCGCCGCCAATCTGCTGACCCTGAACACGCTGGAAACCCACCTCGCCGGGACCGAGGCCCTGAACGCCAGCGCCAGCGTCACCGCCGCCCAGGCCGAAATCCTGGCCGCGCTGCCGCATTTCGTCCTCGGCTCCAGCGTCGGCCTGACCATCGTCGATACCGTCGCCCATCTGCTCGGGCTCTCGGCCGGGGCGCAGGCCATCGCCACCGCCGAGACCCTGGCCTTCGCGTCCGCCGTCACCGTGGTTGTGGCCGACGCGATCGGTCTCGCCGGCTTAACCGGGTTCTCCAACAGCGGCGCGACTATCGTGGTGAACGACACGATCGCCCATCTCGGACAGACCGGCTGGCAGTCGGTCGCCACAAGCTACGTCGTGACCGATAGCGTATCGAATCTCGTCGCCCATGCCGCCGATCCGCTACTGAGCCATGCCAGCGCGGTGCGGCTGCTGGGCGATGCGGTGATCGACACCGGGGCGATCGACACCCTGGCCGGGATCGCCCGGTTTGATCGCGGCACGGCGGCCCTGGTGGTCGCCGACAGCCCCGACGCCATCGCGGCGCACGCGACGCAGATCCTAGCGGTCGCCAGTGCCGCCCGCATCGTCGCGTCCACCGCCATCTCCGCCGCCGAGGCCGAGGAACTGGTCGGCCTGTCGCACGCCGGCAAACTGAGCTTCGCCGGGACCAACCATCTGGTGGTCGCCGACACCTACGCCCATCTGTCCGACGCATCCAACGCCGCCGGCGTGGCGCTGGCGAGCGTCGTCGATATCGTCGATACCGCCGCCCATCTGGTGGCCGCGACCCAGCACAACTGGGGCAGCGTTGTGCTGCAGTACGGGCTGACCGCCAACGACATCGTGACCGGCGCGCAGGCGACCGCACTCGCAAACCTCGGCGGGCAATACAACAATGGCGGCCATATCCTGACGATGGCCGACTCCGCTGCCGCCGCCATCGCCAACGGGGCGGCGCTGACCGCCCTCGGCATCGGCGCCACCGTCGCCGACACGATCGCCCATCTCGACACGAATGTCGCCGGGCTGCTCGGCCTGGGCGTGCATCTGATATCCGTCACCCCCACCGATGGCGGGTCGGTATCGGCGGACGCGGCCGCCGGGCTGCACGCGCTGGCCGCAGTCCTGGCGGGATCGCCCGTTGCGGTTGCCGACAGCGCCGCCGCCGTGGTCGCCGATAGCGCCAATCTGCTGGCATTGGGGAGCCATCTCGGCTCGATCGTGCTGACCGATACCAGCCCCGTCGCCGTCGCCATTGCCACCGGGCTGCTGCCGGTGCTGACGCATCTGCATGGCGGCACCTCGATCGACGTTACCGACACCGGCGCCACAATCGCCGCGCATGCCACCGCCCTCGCCGGGCTCGGCCAAGACCTCGGCACCATCGTGCTGGCCGACGGCATGGCGACCAATGCCGCGACCGCCGCCGGGCTGGTGCCGGTGCTGACGCATCTCGGCAGCCAGATCCTGACCGTGTCCGACACCGCCGGAGCGATCGACGCCGCCGCCGCTGGACTGGCCACGATGCAAGCCGCCAGCCGCATTTCCGGCATCGTCGCCCCGAACGAAACCGTCGCGCATGTGTTGACGCACGAGGCCGCGCTATCGGCCCTCGGTGCCACCGCGACGATTTCCGACACCGCCGCGCATGTCGACGCGGCGCTCGATGCGCTGGAGGCCGCGCACAGCCTGATAACCGCGATCGCTCTGACCGACGGCACCGAACCGACCCTGAGCGCGACCGTCGCCCAGCTCGGCGCCGACACCCATGCCCTGGCCTCGATCGGCACCGCCTATCATCTGGTGGTGGACGACACGGCGGCGCATATCCAGGCCGATCTGGCCAGCGGCCATTCCATCCTAGTGGCAGCGCGGGCCGGGCTCGCGGGGATCGTGGCGCACGACGCCGGCATTGTGACCCTGACGCAGGGTCAGGTGCAGGCCGCCGGCATGGACGACGGCGCGGGTTCGGTGCTGGCGCTATTCTCCGGCGGCACCTTGGTGGTCACCGGGGTCGCGGCCGCCGATGCCGGGACCATCGCCGGTCTGGGGGTTCCGCCCGCCAGCATGTCCATCCTCGACACCGCCGCGCATATCGAAGCCGATCTGGTGTCCGGGTCCTCGCATCTGGTGGCGCAGCTTGCGTCGATCGCCTCCATCGCCGTTTCCGACGCCGGCACCGTGTCCTTGACCGAGGCGCAAGCCGTCGCCTCGCATATCGACGACGGCGCCGGTTCGGTATTCGCCAAAATGACCGGCGGCAGCCTGCACGTGACCGGCGTTGCGATCGCCCAGATCGGCACCGTCGCCAACCTGCCCGTCGCCCCCGTGTCCCTGGCGGTCGCCGACACCGCCGCGCATGTGCAGGCGGATCTGATCGCCGGATCGTCCCACATCTTGGGGCATCTCGGCGCGATTTCCGCCATCGCGGTCAACGACGCCGGCACAATCTCCCTCACCGTCGCCCAGATCGAGGCCCCCGGCATCGACGACGGCGCCGGTTCGGCCTTGTCCAAAACCACCGGGGAGACTCTGCTCGTAACCGGCGTGGCGATCGCCGATATCGGCACCGTCGCCGCCTTGCCGGTGCCGCCCGACAACTTCTCGATCGTCGATACCGCCGCCCATATCCAGGCCGATTTGCAGGCCGGCGCGTCCTCCATCGTGTTGGCCCATCGTGCGGCGATCGTCGCAATCGATGCGGTGCCGAGCGGAACGATAACGTTGACGCAGACGCAGGCGTTATATGGGGGGGTGATGGAGGGGTTGGGCACCGCTTTGTCCCTGACCAGCGGCGCGACCTTGATCGTGACCGAGGTCGCGATCGCCAATATCGGCCGCCTGCTGGGCGCCAGCGTCGCACCGACGGCCATCGCGGTCGCCGATAGCGCCGCCAATATCCATAGCGATCTGGCGTCCGGATCCTCGACCCTGATCGCCCATGCCGCCACCGTTGTCTCGATCGCCGTCGCCGATGCCGGCACGATCGACCTGACCGTCGCCGAGATCGAGGCAGCCGGCGCAGACGACGGCGCCGGATCGGTGTTGGCGAAAATGTCCGGCGGCGTCGTTCACGTCCACGATGCGGCGATCGCCGATATCGGCACGCTACTGGCATTGGGTGTGCCGCCGTCCAGCATCCGGATCGCCGATACCGCCGCGCATCTAGAGGCCGATCTGACGTCCGGGTCGTCCGCGCTGCTCGCCCATATCGGCACGATCGGCGGCATCGCACTGACCGACAGCGGCACGCCGGCGTTGCATTTCTCCCTGGCGCAGCTTGGCGTAGCGGATGCGGCGGTGGGTCTGCTGTCCACGTCCTACACGTTGGCGCTTGCCGATACGGCGGCGCATTTGCAAGCCGATCTGACATCGGGATCGTCGCAACTGCTGTCCCGCCATGTCCTGCTGTCCGGCGTTGTCGCGAACGATGCCGGAACCATCGCACTGACCCAGGCGCAGCTCCTGACCGCGCACATGGACGATGGCGCCGGATCGGTGCTGTCCGTGTTCTCCGGCGGGACGATCGTGGCGACGCATGTCGATGTCGCCGATATCGGCACATTGCTGGGCCTCGGCGTCCCGCCGCACAGCATCGCGGTCGCCGACACGGCGGCGCATATCGAGGCCGATCTGGCATCCGGCACTTCCGCGCTGCTGGGCAACCTCGGGTCGATTTCCGCCATCGCGGCGACCGGCGCCGGCACGATCCATCTGACCGACACGCTAATCTTGTCGGCCGGAGTGGACGACGGGGCGGGTTCGGCGCTGGCCAAACTGACCGGCGCCACGATCGTCGCCACCGCGGTGCCGATCGCCGATATCGCGACCTTGTTGGGGTTGGGTGTCCCGCCGTCGGGCATTGCGGTGTCCGACACGGCGGCGGATATCCAGGCCGACCTGACCGGCGGCAGTTCGCTGCTGGTCGCGGATCGCAGCCATATCCTGGCGATCCACGCGACCGACGCGGGCACTATCAGCCTGACGGTGGCGCAGGTGGAGGCCGCGCATGTCGATGACGGCGCCGGTTCGGTGTTCGCCAAAACCACTGGCGCCAGCCTGATCGTCACCGGCGCTGCTATCGCCGATCTCGCCAGGCTGACGGCGTTGCCGGTGCCGCCGGTCGCGATCGCGGCGATCGATACCGCCGCCCATATTGCGGCGGACCTCGAATCCGGGGCATCCCTCCTGCTCGCCGATCGCGCTGTCATGAGCGAAATCGCGGTAGGCGACCACGCGCGGATCGTGCTGAGCGCAACGACGGCCCTCGGCCTGCATATCGCCGATGGTGCCGGATCGGTCTTCGCGCTTGTCACTGGCGGATCGCTGGGGGTGACCGGCGCGACCGTCGCGCAACTGCCGGGGATCGTGAACCTGTCCTACGCCGCAGCGGACATCGCGATGCGCGATACCGCCGCGCATATCCAGGCCGATCTGACCGGCGGCAGCTCCGGCATTCTGTCGAACCATGCGCTGGTGAGCGGGATCGTCGTCGCCGACGCCGGCACCATCCATCTGACCGAGGCCGAAATCGCGACCGCCGGGGTGGACGATGGTGCGGGGTCGGCGCTCTCGCGGCTGTCCGGCGGCCATATCGAGGTCACCGGCGTTGCGATCGCCGATATCGCGTCGTTGCTGGCCCTCGGCGTGCCGCCGGACCGTATCGCCGTGTCGGATACCGCCGCCAATGTCGAAGCCGACCTGACCGGCGGCAGTTCGGTGCTGCTGGCCAATAACAGCGTCCTATCCTCCATCGCGATCGCCGACGCCGGCACCATCCATTTGACGGTGGCGCAGGCCGAGGCCCCCCATATCGACGACGGCGCGGGGTCCTTGTTCAGCAAAATGACCGGGGAGACCTTGGTCGTGACCGGGGCGTTGGTGTCCGATGTCGGCAATCTCGGCGCGCTGATCGTGCCACCCACGGGATTGGAGATCGGCGACACAGCGGCGCATATCCAGGCCGATCTTGCGTCCGGCTCGTCCCATCTCGCCGCCAACATCGGCATTATCGGCGCCATCGTGGTCACCGACGCCGGCACCGTCGTGCTGACCGGTGCGCGGATCCTGACAGCGGGCATGGACGACGGCCCGCATGCGGTGCTCGCGCTCATGTCCGGCGGCAGTTTGACCGCGAGCAGCGTGGCAACGGCGGAGCTTTCTGCGCTCGATAGCGCGACGGTGGTGCCGAGCAGCTTTGCGGTGGTGGATACGGCGGCGCATGTGCAGGCGGATTTGACGAGTGGAAGTTCGGCGATATTGGCCCATCTCGGCGCCATTTCGACGATCGCTCTCGCCCCGGTCGGCACCCTGACGCTGACCGAAACGCAGGTGCTGGCCGCGTCCATCGACGACGGTGCCGGTTCGGCGCTGGCCAAGACCACGGGTCTGACGCTGCATGTCGTCGATGTGCCGATCGCCGATATCGGCACCATTTTGGGGCTGGGCGTCGCACCGTCCAGCATCGTCGTGGCCGACACGGCGGCGAATATCCAGGCCGATCTGACCGGCGGTGCGTCCGCCTTGGTGGCAAACCGCACGGCGATCGGGGGCATAACGGCGACCGATAACGGGGAGATCGATCTGACGGTCGCGCAGATCGAGGCGGTGCATATCGACGACGGCGCGGGTTCGGTGTTGGCCAAACTGGCCGGCGGTTCGATTGTCGTCACCGACGCCGCAGTTGCCGACATCGCCTCCCTCATGCTGCTCGGCGTGCTGCCGACGGCGGTGCATGTTGCCGACACGGCGGCGCATATCCAGGCCGATCTGGTGGCCGGCGGGGCGTCGCAAATCCTCGGGCATGCCGGCAGGATCGATGCCATCGTGGCGAACGATGCCGGCCAGATTACCCTGACCGAGAGCCAAATCCGCGCGGCGGGGGTGGACGACAGCGCACATGCGGCGTTGGCGAAGACCACCGGGGCGAGCCTTGCCGTCACCCATGTCCTGGCGGCGGATATCGGCACCGTCATGGGGCTGCATAGTCCGCCGGATACGATCGCGGTGCTGGACACGGCGGCGCATATCCAAGCCGATCTGCTGTCGGGATCGTCGGGCATCCTGGCGCATCTGGGTCGGGTCGTCGCGGTTGCGATTTCCCCCGCCGGCACGATCTCCCTGACCGAGAGCCAACTGACCGCCGCGCATATCGACGACGGCGCGGGATCGGTCCTGTCGCTGGCGACCGGCCTGACCCTGACGGCGACCGCTGTGGCGGTGGCGGATATCCCGACGCTCATGGGCCTGGGGGTAGTTCCCGACCACATCGTCGTCCGCGATACGGCGGCGCATATCCAGGCCGATCTGATATCCGGAACCTCCAACATACTGGGCAATCTTGCCACCGTTTCCGCCATCGCGGTCGTCCCGGCTGGAACGATAACCCTGACCGACGCGCAGGTGCTGGCGGCGGGGGTGGACGACAGCGGCGGATCGGCGTTGGCGCTGACCACCGGGGCCACCCTGGTCGTGACCGGGGTGCCGGTGGCGGACATCGCCACGGTCCTGGGCCTGGGTTCGGTACCGGCGCACATAACGGTGGCGGACACGGCTGCCAATCTGATCGCCGACCTGACCGGAGGATCGTCGATCGTCGCGGCCCATGCCGGCGCCATCGCCAGCGTGACCGCAACCGACGCCACCGTCGGTGCGAACGACGCCACCACGCTCTATAACGCGCTGCACGGGCTTGCGACGTTCGACGAAAGCGGGCTGGCGATCGTCGGATCGGCCGCCGATCTGCTGACCGCGCATAGCGGCGTGCCGGCGATGCTGACCGCCGCGCATACGGTGACGATGACCGACAATCCGACCGGCCTGTCGGCGGCCGACGCAACAGTGTTGGCCGGCATTCTGGGCGGGGTGCTGGGCCACGCGCAGACGATGCAGATCGTCGATACCGCCAGCCATTTGCTCGACCCCGCCAACGCCGCCGGCATCGCGCTGGCCACCGACGTGGCCCTGGACACCGGCATTCTGACTTCGGCGCAAGCGGCAACCAGCCTGGTCCACCTGCACGCCTTCAACGTCGGCGCGCAGACGATCTGGGTGCAGGACACGATCGCCCACTTGCTCGACCCCGCCAACGCCGACGGGGTGGCAGCCGCCGCTCGGGTTATGCCGGCGACCGACGCGACCGTCTCGACAACGCAACTGGAGGCGCTGGCCGCTCTGGCGCACTTCGATACCAACAGCCACGCTTTGACGGCAGCCGGCACCGCCGCCGCCATCGCCGGCCTGAGCCAACCTGCGCTGACCCTGTCCACCCTGGCGGCCGTGACCGATACATCGGCCCATGTCGCATCGAGCCTGAACGCGCTGCAATCGGCCGTGGTCGGGCATGCACACAGCCTGTCCATCGCTTTGTCCGACGGCGTGGCGGATACCGTGTCGATTACCGTGACCGCCGCGACCTACAGCGCGGATCGTGCGACCATCGACACGATTGCCACCCACGGCGCGGTGCTTGTCACCGGCACCGCCGCGCAGTTGGCAGCCTTGAACAGCACCCTGGCGGCCGACGGCGTGGTCGGTCAGGTCGCGGTGGTGGATAGCGCCGCCAACATCCTGTCCAACCTGACAGCGCTGAACGCGATCGGGGTCAAATTCGACTCGGCAACGATCTCCGACGCGACGGTCAGCGCAACCCTGGTCGCCAGCCTGCTGACCATCCCCAACCTGCATGCCGGCAGCCTGACGATTTCCGACACCGGCGCGCAGTTGGCAACTGCCATCCAGGCCAATGGCGCGCCCGGCCTGGCCTTCCTGAACGCCCACACCGTGACCCTGTCGGCCGACTCGGTGGTGACCGCGTCGCAGGCGCTGGCGTTGGAAACACTGACCGGACTGGGCAAGAGCGGGCACCGGTTGGTGGCCTGGGACACCGCGTCGCATCTGATCGACAGCATCGACGGCTATCTGGCCGCCGTCAGTGCCGGCGTCGTCGATGCCGTCTACCTGAAAACCGTCGGAGGCACCGCGACCGTCTCCGCCGCCACCGCCGCCGCTTTGTTCTCGATCCCCAACTTCAGCAAGAACAACCCCGATAGCAGCAGCAACGTGCTGACGGTGTCGGATACCGCCGCGCATCTGGAAAGCGCGTTCGCGGCATTGAACGCCCACAAGACCGCCGTATCGGGGATCGTGGTCAGTGCCACCACCACCGTGACCGACGCCGTGCTCGGCGACCTGCTGACGCTGGGGGCCACCATGACCTTCGGCTCCAGCCTGACCGTGCGAGACACCGCTGCCAACATCGTCGCCCATGCGCCGACGCAATTGGCCGGCAGCCCCAGCATAACGCCGGCAACCTGGGCCTTGTCGGCCTCCGCCACCGTCGGCATCGCCAGCGCCGCGTATCTCGGCGGACTAGGCGGCTTCAGCGCCGGGGCCTTCACCCTGTCGCTGGGTGCCGATGGGTCCGCCAGCGTCGCCGATGCCAACAACCTCGGCGCCTTGGGGGGCACGCTGCATCTGAGCGGCCACCACGTGCATGTCGGCGGATCGGTCGCCGCCGTGTCCGGGCTGACCAACGCCGGGAAATCCATCGCGACACCGGATATCGTCGATACCTTCGCCCATATCGCCACCCTTACCCTCGGCAACGGGCTGCTCGGCGGCACCATTACGGTGACCGATAGCGCATCCCCGACGGTGGCACAGGCGGCGGCGTTCCTGGCGATCCTGCTGGTCGGCGGCAACGGCGGCATCCCGATCGGCAATGTCGCCTTCGCCGGGCATGTGGAGGCGATTACCGATACGCTGGCCAACATCCAGACCCTGACCGGTTCCGCCAGTTGGGCGGCGAACACGGCGGTGCGTGCCGACTTCAGCCTGGTGGTCGCCGATACCGTCGCCCATCTGATCGACCCCGCCAACACCGCCGCGCTGTCGGCGATGGCCGGCACCACCCTGTCCAGCAATCAAACCACCACCGCCGCCAACGCCGAATCGCTGGTCACCCTGGCCAACACCATCGGCTTCGCCTTGGGCGGGCATACCGTCACCATCCAGGACACGGCGGCCAACATCCTCAATCTCGCGAATGCCGACGGGGAGGCTCTGGCCACCGCCTGGAACCTGTCCGGCAACGACACCGTCTCGGCCGCCGATGCGGAAACCCTGCTGACCTCGGCGAAATTCGGGGTGAACGGCCACACCCTGACGATCGCCGATAGTTCCGACAATCTGCTGGACGGGGTGCTCGGCGGCGACATCGCGGGCTTCGCCGGCGCCGCCCATGTCCAGGTGCAACTCGCCTCCGCCGAGATCCTGGATGCACAAACCGCCGCCGCCCTGGTCGCGCTGCCCGGCTTCGCCAACAACGGCGATCTGAGCATTCAAGACAGCTCCGACTATCTGTTGAAAGCCGCCAACCACACGGCCGAGGTGGCTGCCGCCAGCGTTTCCCTGGTCGGGGACGAAACCGTGTCGGTCGCCACTGCCGTATCGCTCGCCGCCGTGCCGCACTTCGCCTTGGGCAGCGACCATTTGGTGCTGGCGTCGAACGACTATGCCAATGCCGCCGCCCTGGTGGCGATCGGCAACTTCGATACCGGCTTCGACGCCAACGGCCACAGCCTGACCATGACCCAGGACGCGCTGAACCTTACGCCGGCCGAATACAATGCGCTGCAATCGGACAATCTGGTCGCAAACGGGCACGCTTTGTCGGCGTTGGCGACCGGGATCGTCGTCACCTCCGGCGCCGGTTCGGTGCATATCGCCGGCAACGGGGTCGATGGTGCCACGTTGAATGTCTACGCATCGTCCGGGGCCTCCCTCTCGCAAACGGCGGGGGTGGCGGCAGTCTTCGTTGCCGACGCGGCCGAAGCCGGTATCGGCAACGGCATGGTGATCACGGAAACCGTCGGGGCCAGCGCGGCCACCAGCGAATCCGCCCCGATTATCGCGCTGGAGGCAACCGTCCTGACCGGTGCAGTAACCGGGGCCAGCGCAACCTTCGCCGGCAGCGGATCGGTCCAGGTCGGCGGCGGCCAATATCTGAACGTCTACAACGCCGCCAATGCCCCGGCCTCGCCGGCCAATCCGATCCTGGTTTACGACGCCACCGCCCATACCCTGTCGCTGGACATCGCCGGGCATGCCCCGTTGGTGCTGGTGACCTTGGGCGGGGCGACCCATCCGACATCGCTCGATCCGTCGGAAATCATCGTGCAACACTTCGTCTAAGGGGGGACGTCTCGTGAGCCACCAATCCCCCATCCGGCAAACGCTGCACGCGGTTGCCGGGCCCCTGGGGTGGGTCGCCGGATTCTCCGCGTTTTTGAATCTGACCTACCTCGCCGCGCCGCTTTATATGATGCAGGTCTACGACCGGGTGATGCACAGTCGCAGCACCGCGACCCTGCTGTATCTGACGCTGGCGGTCACGCTGTGCTTCGTTGTCTACGCCGTGCTCGACGGGGTGCGCGCCCGGGTGCTGGCCGGGGTGTCCGATATCGTCGAGGACCGGCTCGGCCGCGCGCTGCTGGTTCGGCTGACGACCGCCAATCGCGACAGCGGGCCGCCACCGCTCGCCGCGCATCTGTCCCGCGATCTGGATACCGTGCGCCAGTTCGCGGCCGGCACCGGCGCCCTGGCCTTCGTCGATCTGCCCTGGGCACCGCTCTATATCGGGGTGATCGCGATGCTGCATCCCGCCCTGGGGCTGTTCGCCATCGGCGCCGCCGTCGTGCTGACCGCCATCAGCATCCTCGGCGAGCGCGTCGCTCGGCAACCGATGAAACAGGCCAATGCGGTGGCGACCCGAGCCTACCAGTTCGGCGAAGCGGTGACTCGGTATGCGGATTGTGCGCGGACGATGGGGCTGGGCGCCACTTTGACCGATCGCTGGCGGTTTCTGCGCGGGGAGATGCTGGCGGCACAGAACACAGCGTCCGAACGGGCGGCGGTCCTCGGCGCGATCGGCAAATGCGCCCGGCTGTTCTTCCAGTCGGCGATTCTGGGCTTGGGCGCATATCTGGCCATTCACGACGAACTCAGCGGCGGGGCGATCTTCGCCGGGTCGTTGCTGTTGGGCCGAGCACTGGCGCCGGTCGAGGCGATCATCGCAGCGTGGCGACCGATCCTGGCTGCGCGGGAGGCTTTGGGACGCATCCGCACCCTGACCGAGGGCGACAGCGATCGGCCGACGCCGGTTCGGCTGCCGCAACCGGCCGGCGACATCGAAATGGAAAACGTAAGCTGGACCCCGCCCGGGGCGCTGCGACCGGCCGCGCGCGGGGTGTCGATGCGGATCCAGGCCGGCGCGGTGCTGACCATCGTCGGACCCAGCGCGGCCGGTAAATCCACCGTCGCCCGCCTGCTGGCCGGGGCACCGATCCCGGATTCCGGCGTCGTGCGGCTGGACGGCGCCGATCTGGCCACCTGGGACAAAACCCAACTCGGCGCCGCCATCGGCTACCTGCCGCAAGACGTCGCATTGTTCCCCGGCACCATTCGCGACAACATTGCTCGATTTGGCGACGCAACGGACGAGGCCGTTATCGCCGCCGCCAAAGCCGCCCACGCGCACGAAACGATCGTGCGGCTGCCGATGGGCTATCGCACCGTGCTCGATCCCGCCGCAGCCAGCCTGTCGGGCGGTCAGAAGCAGCGCATCGCTTTGGCGCGGGCGTTGCTGGGCGATCCGGCAGTGGTGATCCTGGATGAGCCGAATGCCAATTTGGATTCGGAAGGGGAAGCCGCGCTGACCGAATGCGTGCGTGGGCTGAAGGAACGCAAGCGCACGGTTGTAATGATTACGCATCGGGTCGGGTTGGTAAGGGCATCGGATCACGTCGCGACAATGGACGCCGGCGTCATGACCGGGGTGCAGACCGCTGCCGAATTCCTCGCGCGGCAAATGCCGGCGGCGGTCCCGGCGCCGTCGGCACGCCTCGCGCTGCCGATGGCCATGGAGCAAAGCGCATGAAAACGCCCATTCGTATCGGTATCGCCACGGTGTTGTTGTTCTTCGGCGGGATGGGGACGTGGGCCTTCCTCGCCCCGCTCGACGGCGCCGTGGTCGGTTCCGGCACCCTGACGGTGCACGGCAACCGCAAGACGGTGCAGCACCGCGAAGGCGGCATCGTCGCGGAATTGCTGGTGCGCGACGGGTCGGTGGTGGAGCAGGGCCAAATGCTGGTGCGCCTGGACGACACGCAGGCCCGAGCGGTGCTGACCGTGCATCAGTCGCAGTTGCTGGGCGATTTGGCGTTGACGGCGCGCGATACCGCCGAACTCTCCGGCAGCGCCGACATCGCGTTCCCGGCCGCGCTGTCCCCCGACGACCCCATTGCCGCGACGGTGATGAACCGGGAGCGTATCGTGTTCGCCAACCATCGCGACCTGCTCGCGCGCCAGCAGGAGGTGATCGACCAACGTATCGTCCAGGTCTTCCACCAGCAGGAAGGCGGCCGCATCCAACTCGGTGCTGCGATCGCTCAGTTGGGGTTTGCCGAGGACGAGAAGATCGCCATCGCAACCCTGGAACGCGTCGGTCTGGCGTCGAAAAATCGCTTGCTGGAGCTCAGTCGCGCGGTGGAGGGGTTGCGCGGTCAGGTCGGACAATTGACCTCCGACGTGGCCCGCTACGGCGCCATGGCGGCGGAAATGGCGGCGGAAAAGCTGCGCCTGCGGGAAACCGCGCAAACCGAGGCGACGCGCGAACTACGAGAAGCGCAACTGCGGATCAACGACGTGCTGCCGCGTCTGGTGGCGGATCGCGACATCATGGCGCGGCTGGAAATCCGTGCCCCGGCGGGCGGGGAGGTGGTCAATCTGGCGATCTTCACCAAAGGCGGCGTGGTCGAACCCGGCCGGCCGGTGATGGACATCGTGCCGACCGCGCCGACGATCGTGGCGGAGGCCGAGATCAAGCCGGAAGACGTCGAGCATCTGCGCATCGGCCAGGCGGCGGACGTGATCGCCGTCGGCTTCAACCCGCGCGAAAACAGCCCGTTGCGCGGCGAGATCCGGGTGGTCTCGGCCGATCGGGTCACCGACAACCGCACCGGTCGCAGCTATTTCAAAGCCGAGATCGCGCTGCTGGGGGATCGCCAGGACGGGACGCTGCTATCGCGCCTCAGTCCCGGCATGCCGGTGGAGGTCGTGATCCCCGTCGCCCCGCGCACCGCCTTCGACTATCTGATCGCCCCGTTGCGCGAAAGCATGCGCGGCGCCTGGCGGGAGTTGTAATCGGGAAATCAGGTGCCGGAGCCGGGTGCGGGTTCGACCATGGTCGGGCCGCCGCGCTCGATCCGGAAAACCGCCAGACCGCGCCGGACCTCCCCATCCGGCAGCAGCACGAACCAGCCGTCCACGCCGCCAAAACCGCCGCGCTGGGTCAACGAGGCGATGGAAAAACCGCCCTGCCCGCTCATGGTGCGGGCATAGGCGGCGGCATCGAAGGCGATGTCGGCGATGGCGGGGGGGTGGACGCCGAATTTGGCGGTGTAGTCCTGATCCATGCCCGCGCGGGAAGCGGGGTCGGGCGCCGCATACCAAGCGCCTTGCATGTTCGCCGAACCGCTACCGCTGGCCGACCATTGCGCCGGTCCCAGCACCTGCACCGCACCGCGATCGATATCGTAGTACGGCAGGACGGCGGCGATCTCGCTCAGGGTTTCGCCGGTTTCGACGAGCAGCAGCACATCGAACGGCGGCGGCGGAATGGTGGCGCGCGCCAATTCCTGCGCCCGCTTGCGCCCCTCCGGCGTGCCCTGTGCTCGGGATGCCTTGATCTGGGCATCGATCGGGCCACGCCGGCTGCCATAGGCGGACAGATCGCGCACGGCGGCGGCGATCGCGCCCATGCCGGGGGCGTGCATCCGCACGTCCGGGGCGGGCAGACCCAGCGACGCGGCGGATTGCTGCAAGGCATCGCCCATGATGCGGCCGAGGTCGGAATCGGGCAGCAATGCCGCCGCCTGCCCTCTGCCCTGCGCCTGCGCCGCGACCATTAGCCGCCGCACCTGCTGCCCCGGCCCGATGCCAAGGGTCCAGACGCCGGGCTGCGCCTGGGAGGGGTCGTTGGTGAAGGCCAGCACTGCCACGCCGGCGTTCCGCGCGACCGGCGCCACGGCGGCGGTTTCGGCCGAGGTCAACGGCCCCAAAATCAACCCCGCCCCATCGGTGATCGCCGCTCGGGCCGCCGCCGCCGCGCCATCTGGGGTACCGCCGGTATCGCGGGGGTCGAGCATCGGGGCCTCCCCCTCGGGCAACGCGAGTTGCGCCGCGCGCAGCATCGCCTGCCCCAATTCGGCGTATCCACCGGTCAAGGGCAGGAGTATCGCTACCCGATCGCCGCGCCGCGCGGACAACGTAGCTTGCGGCGGAAAGGGGCGCGCGGGTTCGGGGGCGGCAATCCGCGCTGGCGGCCGGTAGCCCCCGGCGTATCCGCCGTTATAACCATCGCCGCAGCCGGCCATCCCCAACGAGGCGAGCAGGAGCACGAATGCCCGACGAAGCATATGCCGATCCTCCGGATTCCGAGCAGCCCGAGCAGGGCACAAGGTTAGCCGGTCTTGTGCTGGTTTCCACACCGATCGGCAACCTCGGCGATTTGTCGCCCCGCGCGCGGCAGGCTCTCGCCGAGAGCGATCTGATCCTGTGCGAGGACACCCGCCACTCCGGCCGGCTGCTGTCCGCTGCCGGCATCGATGTGCGCACCGAACCGCTGCACGAGTATAACGAGGATCGGCGGATCGCGCCGGTGTTGGGGATGCTGCGGGCGGGGCGGCGGATCGCGTTGATCTCGGACGCCGGCACGCCGCTGGTGTCCGATCCCGGCTACCGGCTGGTGCGCGCCGCGATCGCCGAGGGATTGGCGGTCGGCGCGGTGCCGGGTCCGAATGCGGCGGTGATGGCGTTGGTGCTCTCGGGTCTGCCGCCGCAACCGTTCCTGTTCCTCGGTTTTCCGCCCCCCCGCTCGGCTGCTCGCCACACCGCCTTCGGGACCTTGCGCGCGGCGGAGCGAGCGGGGCTGGCGGCGACCGCGATCTGGCACGAGGCGCCGCACCGGTTGGCGGAAACCCTGGCCGACATGGCGGATTGCTTCGGTCCCCGCGCCGCCGCCGTCGCCCGCGAGTTGACCAAGCATTTCGAGGAGGTGCGACGCGGCACCCTGACCGAACTGGCGGCGCATTACGCGAACCACCCGGCGCGGGGGGAGATCACGGTGCTGGTCGGCCCGCCGGAGGAAGCGGATCCGGAGGATCTGGACGGGCAACTGACCCGCGCGCTGGCGACGCATAGCGTGAAAGACGCGGCGGCCCTGGTTTCGACGGCGACCGGCTTGCCGCGAAAATTGGTCTATGCCCGGGCGCTGGAAATGGGGCGGCCGCAGGGGTAATGTCTCAGTCTGAAAGTCTCACCAAACGAGACCCTTGAAATGCCGGGCTGGCGGATCCGCTACCGCGCTGAAGCGTTATTGGCCATGGTCTATTCTTGCCTAAAATTTCACATTGACGCGCGCAATGATCGTTAGTATAATTAGCCCCATGTTAGATCGCGTACACGCGATCTAACATGGGGCTGTTCAGCCAGCAAGTTTTAAATTAGGTTGCGGCTCTTTATGGGTTGTGGAAACATCCTATTGGATATCCCATATAGGGAGGTCCAATAGGCTCAGCAGCCCAGATCAACGCCCCAAAACGGAACCGATTAATAGGAGACAACATGTCGCGAGGTCCACGAGGCGAAGAACGCCCCGCCGACGTTATCGGTTGCGCCGTCGCTGTGGCGCGCCTATCGGTTGGGGATGAGCAAGAGGTTACCCGAGTGCCAAGCGGGCGTATACGTAGCGGACGCGCTGGAGCGACGGCAAGAGCGGAAAACCTCTCCGCCGAAAGGAAACATGAAATCGCCAAAAAGGCGGCGCACGCTCGCTGGGGTTAGCCCTTGGCGCAGTAGAATATGGAGATGAGAGATGAATACCACAATCCTTACCCTTCGCGGGACCACGACAGAAGACGGGCGGACTTATATCACCAGCGAGCAATTGCGGGGGTTCCGCCTCGTAGTACATCCCGGAGAAATTCTTGAGGACGAGATCAATAGTGCCCTTCGGGTGTTTTACCCGATCTATCGGGAGGCAGAAACGCGGCGGAATCTCAAGATTTATACACGGAAAACACCTTCAACAGAACGATATAGCCGAGAGATGAATATCTCTGCTGAACTGGCGTTTGCATAGCGAAAATGCCTAAAGTGAACAGCGCGGGGCAACAGTCCCGCGCTTTTGCACAAAGTGAGCGCAAAGATGAGAACATGCTCAGTTAGCAAGGGGCGCGAACGCCTTAGAAATGCCAGGTGGGAGCCGTTGCCAGGATCGTATCATCGGAAATTTGAAATTTGGATTTCGCCTGACGGTTACCCCGAAACATTCCCATATGCGGACGCAGCCGGTCAGGAGTTTTCAGAAGATGCGATCGACGAGGCATTAAAAGGCACCTCAAATTGAAAATAATGCTTAGTATAATCTGAAACGCCCTTATCACAAGGGCGTGAACAAACTCAGCAACGCCAAGCGGTCCTTGATCCTCTCCATGCTGGTGGAAGGCTTCTCCCTGCGATCAATTACCCGCGTGGCAGATGTGTCCATCAACACGGTGTCCAAGCTGCTGGTGGATGCGGGCGTGGCTTGCGAGGAATTCCACGACAAGACCGTGCGCAATGTCGCCTCCAAGCGCGTGCAGTGCGATGAAATTTGGTCCTTTGTGTATGCAAAGGCCAAGAACGTGGCCACTGCCAAGGCCGCTCCGTAAAGCGCTGGCGACTGCTGGACCTGGACCGCTATCGACGCGGACTCCAAGCTCATGATCGCTTGGTCAGTCGGTGACCGCAGCACGACCTATGCGAACGCTTTTATACAGGATGTGGCCGACCGGCTTGCCTCTCGCGTGCAGTTGACGACCGATGGCCATAGTCCCTACTTGCAAGCTGTGGAAGGTGCGTTTGGCACGGATATCGATGTCGCTCGGTTGCTGAAAATCTACGGCGATACGCCCGGCGCTGGCCGCTATAGCCTCGGAGAATGCATTGGCGCGGACAAACGCCCCGTCACCGGCAAGTCCGACCTCGCCCATATCAGCACCTCGTATGTCGAGCGCCAGAACCTCACCATGCGGATGAGCATGCGGAGATTCACGCGGTTGACGAATGGCTTCTCCAAACGGGTGAAGGCCATTGCGACACGCTGGCGCTCTTCTATGTGTTCTACAATTTCGCGCGGATGCATAAGAGCCTGCGTTGCTCACCGGCCATGGCGGCGGGGATCAGCGACCGGCTTTGGGATATGAGCGACATCCTCGCGCTAATCCATGCGCGGACTGCGAAGCCGAGCCGGCCGACCGTCTATAAGATAAGACTTTCAAACTGAGACACTACCGCCGCAG
This sequence comes from Acetobacteraceae bacterium, assembly GCA_025354865.1. Lineage (GTDB taxonomy): Bacteria > Pseudomonadota > Alphaproteobacteria > Acetobacterales > Acetobacteraceae > Rhodopila. The sequence goes on from JANXMB010000075.1 coordinate 55,444, forward strand.
GAAGACGCTTGACGCGGCGCGCCGGCTCGCCCATGTCCCGCGCTTGCCAGACGGCTGGACGGCCGCTGTTTCGAAAGAAGCAGAGGAAAGTCCGGGCTCCACGGGAATACGGTGCCGGCTAACGGCCGGCGGGGGCGACCCCAGGGACAGTGCCACAGAAAACAAACCGCCTGCGCAAGAGTTCGACTCCCGCAGGCAAGGGCGAAACGGTGCGGCAAGAGCGCACCGCGCCCCTGGCAACAGGGGCGGCAGGGTAAACCCCACCGGGAGCAAGACCGAATAGGAACGGCTGCCTCGCGCTTTCGGGCGACGAGGAAGGGCATTCCCGCCCCGTCGTTCGGGTTGGTCGCGTCAGGCGCGTTGCGAGACGCGTCGCAGAGGAATGGCCGTCCAGCATGGCAACATGCGGACAGAACCCGGCTTACAGGCCGTCTGGCAAATCGTTCTCGGGGTTTCGGCAATACCGCCGCCCTTGGAACCGCCCGCCCTTGGAACCGCCCGCCCTTGGACGCACTGGGGCGATCCATCTTTCGCGGCCATTCGTCGCGGGTCGGCCCCCCCCCACGGAAAAGACCGGGCGGAAAAGACCGGGCGGAAAAGACCCCCCGAAAAAAATCGGGCGTTCGGCAAATCGGGCATTTGGCAAACCGGCGCCAAACCGCCCCGTCCCCGCCGGGAACCATTGCAGTGGCGAAGTCCCGTGCGCGTTGCAGATGCGTTGCAAACGATCCACCGATTCATTCACAGGAACGAAAGATAAACACTAGGCTAATTGTGTTCGAACACGTTCCGATCTGTCGGCACGCGACCGCCGGGGCGACCCGCAGAGAGTCGTTGACACCCATAAAATCCCAAAGTATTCCAACTGAACCCATGAACAGGGGCGGCCAAGCCGTCGCATGGGCATCGACCGACGGAGCCCATGCGGCAGGTGGTTCCGGAAAGTCGAACGGCACGTCGGAACCCTGCCTTCAACGCCGATACATGCGGGCGCCGGATGGCCGACTTTATCGGTACGCATCACGGGAAATTGGACATCAAGGGCCGTGTATCCGTGCCCTCGTCCTTTCGCGCCGCCTTGAAGGCCAAAAGCACCGCCGGTAACACCGCTGCGACCGCGCCGTCGCCGCTGATTCTCCGCCCGTCGCATAAATTCGCTTGCATCGAGGGCCGCACCGAACAGGCGTTCGACGCGCTGGCGCAGCATTTGAAAAATCTGTCGGAGTTCGGCGAAGAACATCACGACCTCGCGACGTCGCTCTATTCCGACTCCCACCGGTTGGAAGCCGACAAGGAAGGCCGGATCGTGTTGTCGGCGGAAATGATCGCCCATGCCGGGCTGGATCCCACGCAGCCGGTCGCGTTCATGGGCATCGGCGATACATTCGAGATCTGGAACGTCGCCGCCGCCGAACGGCGGAAGACGGAAGCACGCGAGCGGGCGGCCGCGCTGCGGTTCAACTCCCCCGGTGTCGTCCGATGAGCGGCCATATCCCCGTCATGCTGCGGGAGGTGCTGGCCCAACTGGCGCCGCGCGCCGGCGGCACCTACCTGGACGGCACCTTCGGCGGCGGCGGTTACGCGGCGGCGATCCTGGCGACGCCGGATTGCACCTTGTGGGGGATCGACCGCGACCCCGACGCGATCGCACGCGGCAAGGTCCTCGCGGAACGCTTTCCCGGCCGTTTGCACCTGATTCAGGGCCAATTCGGCGATATGTTGGCGCTTTTGGCCGATTCCGGCGTGTCCATGCTTGACGGAATCGTCCTCGATCTCGGCATCTCGTCGTTTCAAATCGATGAACCCCAACGCGGGTTCTCGTTCAGAGGCGACGGCCCCTTGGACATGCGCATGGCAAAAAAAGGCACCACCGCCGCCGATCTGGTCAATTCGCTGCCGGAAGGCGAACTCGCCGATGTGCTTTACGAGCTGGGAGAGGAACGCGCCTCGCGCCGGATCGCCCGCGCGATCGTGGCCGCGCGGCTCGAAGCGCCGATCGAAACCACCGGCCGGTTGGCCAGCATTATCCGCTCGGTGTTGCCGAAGGATGGGTCCGGCCTCGATCCGGCAACGCGGAGTTTTCAGGCGTTGCGGATCGCGGTGAACGACGAACTGGGCGAGATCGAGCGTGCGTTGACCCAGGCCACCGCCCTGCTGGCACCCGGCGGACGGCTGGTCGTGGTGTCGTTCCACAGTTTGGAAGATCGCATCGTGAAGCGGTTCATGGGCGATATCGCGGGACGGGCACCCGGTCTTTCCCGCCACGACCCCCGCGGCCTCGCCGATCGCCCCGCTGCTCGATTTCGTCTGCTCGGCACCAAAGCGTTGCGCCCGAAATCCGACGAAACCGATGCCAACCCCCGATCCCGCAGCGCCCGGCTGCGTGCGATCGAATGTGTGCAAGGGATTGCGGCATGATCCGACCCTTTACCGTCATCTGCGCCGTTCTGGCCGGCGCGTCTGTACTCTACACCTATCGGACGAAGCACGAGGTCCAGTTGCTCGACCGGCAGATCGAGAAGATGCTGAACGATACGGCCTCTTTGCGGGACCAGTCGCGGACGCTGAAAACCGAGTTCTCGCTGCAGGAAAACCCCGAACGGCTGCGCGGCTTCGCCGACCGGCATCTGACGTTGAAGCCGATGCTGCCGACCCAGTTTGCCACGATGGCAGAGCTGGACACCCGCCTGCCGGCCCCGCGCATCGCGCCCCCGAACACGCCGCCGACTGCGATGCCGGGCACCTCGGGGGAGGACATTGTGGCCGAACCGGTGCTGGCCGCCGGATCGCCCGTTGGACTTCCCGTGGGGCTTCCCGTGGGGCCGGATGAAACCGGCGTCGCGACCGAGGCATTGCCGATCCCGCCGCTGCCGGTGCCGGCGCCGCCGCTTGCCGTCGCTGCCGTTTCGCCGGCCTCGGTGCCGAAACCCGCGCCGCCGGCCCAGACCGCTGCGGTGCGTCCGGCTGCGATCCTGGCCGAACCGCTGCGGCCGACGGCTGCGATCGCTGCGACCCCGATCGTGCGGACCGCTGCCGCTCCGATGCCGATGCGCCCGCAGGCCCCGGTCTATGCCCCCCCGGTTTACGTCCCCCCGGCCTACGCCCCGCCGCCATATGCCACCCCGGCCCGCGCGCCCACGGCCTACGCCCCCACTTATCCGCAAGCCCCGCAGCCCGCCCAGGGCGGTTCGTTGCTCGGCATGGCCCATGCCGGGGGGGCGCATACCGGGGTGGCCGCACCCGTGCCGATCCCCCGACCGATGCCGATCAGCGCCACCACTTGGTCCGGAGGCAACTGAGTTCGCCCGATGACCGACCGCCCCGCCCCGCCCCCGTCGCCTGACTCACCGCCGCTGAATGGCGGTGGGTCCGGCCGTTTGTCCCGCCGGCGCGGCGCGGCGAGCGCCGACAGCGTGCCGATGGTGGACAGTTTCCGGGTCACCGAACCCGACAAGACCCGGCGTGCGGCGTTGGAAAAAGCGCGGGTGCGTCTGGTGTTTTCGGCGGCCGGGTTCGCCGCGCTGTTCCTGATCCTGGCCGGTCGGCTGACATACGTGACCGTTATCGACCCCAGGGCGCCGCACCGTGCAGAACGGCCGGTGGCGGCGTTGGTGGCGGCGGCGCCGAAAACGACGAGCTATGCGGCGATCGGGCAGCGGGCGGCGATCCTCGACCGCCGGGGGCAAGAAATCGCGATTTCGCTGCCCACCGTCTCGGTCTTCGCCGATCCACAGCAGATCATCGATCCCGTCGATGCCGCGCGGAAATTGAAATCGGTGCTGCCACGGCTGGACGAAGAACGCGCGGCGAAGCGGCTGGCGGCGTTCGAAAAGAAATTCGTCTACCTCGAACGCCAGATCACCCCGCGGGAGGAGTTGGCGATCAACGACCTCGGTCTGCCGGGGATCGACTTCCGTTCCACCCAGCAGCGGCACTACCCGATGGGCCGCACCGCCGCGCAGGTGTTGGGCGGGGTGGATGTGGACGAAATCGGCGTGGCCGGGGTCGAAAAAGCCTTCGACAAGCGGTTGCGCGACGATCCGTCCCCGCTGCGGCTGTCGCTGGATGTGCGCGTCCAGGCGGTGGTGCGGGAGGAATTGCTGGAGGCGATGGGCCGGTTCGAGGCGATCGGCGCGGCCGGCATCGTGATGGACGTGACCACCGGGGAATTGATCGCTTTGGTCAGCCTGCCGGATTACGACGCCAACCATTTCCGCATCGCGTCGGAGGACGAGAAGCGCAACCGAGCGATTAAGGAGCGGTACGAGCCGGGTAGTACGTTTAAGTTGCAGACGGCGTCGATGGCGCTCGATGCCGGGCTGGTCCACATCTGGGATCAGTTCGACGCGGCCCACAACATTACCATCAGCCGTTTCACCATCCAGGATTTCGAGGGCAAGCACCGCTGGCTCTATCTGCCGGAGGTGCTGGCCTATTCGTCCAACCTCGGCGCCGCGCATATCGCCCAGGCGGTCGGGGCGGAACGCCAGCGCGCCTGGCTCAAGAACATGGGCATGTTCGATAAGTCTGGGGTCGAGCTGCCGGAAGCCGGGATGCCGATCGTGCAGCCGGCGGCGAGTTGGAAGGAAATCGCGACGATGACCGTTGGCTTCGGCCACGGCATTTCGGTCACGCCATTGCATGTGGTGCGGGGCACGGCGGCGATCGCCAATGGCGGTGTGCTGATGCGGCCGACCATCCTGGCGCTGCTACCGGGCCAGCGGCCGGAGGGCGAGCGGGTAATGCAGCAATCCACCTCCGACCTGATGCGCAAGCTGATGCGGCTGGTGGTGACGGACGGGTTCGGCAAGACCGCCGAGGTGGCGGGCTACTACCCCGGCGGCAAGACCGGCACGGCGGAGAAGGTGCAGGCGCATGGCGGGTATCGCAAGCATGCCAACGTCGCGGCGTTCATGTGCGTCTTCCCGATGAACGCGCCGCGCTATGCCGTCTATATGATGTTGGATGAGCCGCACGGCAACAAATCCACCTACGGTTATGCAACCGCCGGCTGGGTTGCGGCGCCGGCGGCGGGCAAAGTGATCTCCCGCGTTGGGCCGATGCTGGGTTTGATGCCGGACATCGCCAACAAGGCGGCGATCGATGCGGCGCTGGCCATTCCGTTGCAACCGGGCCGCCCGCTGGGCATGCCGTCGCGGGGGCCGAGCAATCCCGCCGGGCCGGTGGATGTGCAGGCCCGTCCGGCTGCCAAGCCGCCGGCGTTGACGGTGCCGCCGACCCTGATTCCGCCGGCTTTGGCCAAACCGGCCGCACCGGACCCGAGGAAGCGGGCCAGCCTGCCGACCGCCCCGGTTGCGACAGCCCCGGTGGTTACGGCACCGGTGGTAACCGCCAGCGCGACATCGTCCGTTGCGGCTCGCTGATCTCATGCGCGCCGCATCCGCCCTCGAAGCCGCCGCTTTCGCCGATCTGGAGATTGCCGGCGTGACCGCCGACAGCCGCCAAGTGGTGCCGGGCGACTTGTTCGCCGCGCTGCCCGGCGGGGTTGTCGATGGACGCGCCTTTATTGCCGAAGCGGTGCGGCTCGGCGCGGTCGCGGTGCTTGCCCCCGACGGCACCGAATGGCCCGAGGGCGTGCCGGTCCGGCCCCTGCTGCTCGACCGCGAACCGCGCCAGCGCTTGGCCCATATCGCCGCGATCCTGGCCGGACGGCAGCCCGACACGACGGTCGCGATCACCGGCACCAACGGCAAGACCAGCACGGCCGAATTCCTGCGCCAATTATGGGCAGCGGCCGGGTTCAAGGCGGCCAGCCTGGGCACTCTGGGCCTGATCGCACCGGGCTTCGCGCCGGGACCGGGCCTGACCACGCCGGATCCGATCGGGATGGCGGAAAGCCTCGCGGGGTTATGCCGAGCGGGGATACGGCATGTGGCGTTGGAGGCGTCGTCGCATGGGTTGGATCAGTTCCGGCTGGATGGCGTGCGGCTTGCGGCGGCGGGGTTTTCCAACCTGACGCGGGACCATCTGGACTATCACGGCACCACCGAGGCCTATCGCACCGCCAAGCTGCGCCTGTTCGACGAATTGCTGCCCGAGGGCGCGCCCGCCATCGCCTGCGCCGACATGGACCCCACGACATTGGCCGCCCTGCACACGATCGCCGCCCGCCGCCGGCTGGCGCTGCGCACGGTGGGGGAAGCCGGGACGCATTGGCGGCTGGTCGGGACACGCGCCCGCACCGACGGGCAGGATCTGACGATCGAAGCCGGTGGCATCGTCCGCACCATCCCGCTGATGCTGCCGGGCCGCTTCCAGGCAGACAACGCAATGCTGGCCGGCGCCCTGGCCGAGGCGCTGGGCATGACCGATGTATTCGATCGGCTGCCGGGATTGACCGGGGTGCGCGGTCGGATGGAGTTGGCGGCGCGGCTGGCCAACGGTGCCACCGCTTATGTCGATTACGCCCATACCCCCGACGCGCTGGAGCGGCTGCTGACCGCGCTGCGCCCGCATACCGAGGGGCGATTGATCGTGGTGTTCGGGGCCGGCGGCGATCGGGATCGCGGCAAACGCCCGGCGATGGGGGATGCGGCCGCTCGCCTCGCCGATCGGGCCATCGTGACCGACGACAATCCGCGCACCGAAGACCCCGCCGGCATTCGCGCCGCCATCCTCGCCGCCTGCCCCGATGCGCTGGAAATCGCCGATCGGGCCAGCGCCATCGCGGCCGGGCTGAGCATGCTGCAACCCGGCGACGTGCTGGCGATCGCCGGCAAGGGCCACGAACAAGGCCAGATCGTCGGTTCCGTCGTCACCCCGTTCGACGATGCCTCGGTCGTGCGCCGGTTGGCGGGTGCGCCATGACCCGGCTTTGGACGGCAAGCGATCTGCTGGAGGCGACGGGCGGGACGCTCGACACGCCATTCGGCGCGGACGGGATTTCGATCGACACCCGCACTGTGCGACCGGGCGATCTGTTCATCGCGCTGGTCGGCGAAGGCCGCGACGGGCATGCCTTCGTGCCGGACGCGCTGGCCAAGGGCGCGGCCGGCGCCATGGTGCATCGGGATATCCCAGGCGCGACCCCGCTGCTGCGCGTCGACGACACCCTCGCCGCCCTCGCCCGGCTCGGCGGTTTCGCTCGGTTTCGCACCCAGGCCAAAACCGTCGCGGTGACCGGCAGCGTCGGCAAGACCACGACGAAGGAAATGCTGCGGACCATCCTGTCCGCCTTCGGTCCGACCCATGCCGCCGAGGCATCCTACAACAACCATTGGGGCCTGCCGCTGACGCTGACTCGGCTGCCGCGCGACGCAGTATACTGTGTGGTGGAAATCGGCATGAACCACGCCGGGGAGATCGCGCCCCTCGCCGGATTGGCGCGGCCGCATGTGGCGATCGTGACGACGGTCGAAAAGGCGCATATCGGCTACCTCGGCTCGATCGAGGCGATCGCCGACGAGAAAGCCTCGATCGTGAGCGGGCTGGAACCCGGCGGGATCGCCATCCTGCCGCTGGATTCGCCGCAGTTTCCCCGCCTGCGCGCCGCCGTTCGCGACCGCACGGTCATGACCTTCGGCGCATCCCAAGGCGCCACCGGCCGCCTGATGGACATGGAGCCCGACGCCGACAGCTCGGTTGTATTGGCCGAGATCGCGGGTCGGGAGGTGCGGTTTCGCCTCAACGCGCCGGGACGGCATATGGCGATGAATGCGATCGCGGCGTTGACCGCGACGCTGGCCCTCGGCCTCGACCCGCATATCGCGGCCCGTGCGCTGGAAAACTTCGCCCCGCTTGCCGGGCGGGGCACACGACGCAAGCTGGCACTGCCCGCTGGCAACGCTTTGCTGCTGGACGAAAGTTACAACGGCAACGGGGCGTCGATGCGCGCGGCACTGGATGTGCTGCGGTTGCAACCGGCGCGCCGTCGCATCGCCGCACTGGGGGATATGCTGGAACTGGGCACCGCCGGCCCGTCCGAACACACGGGATTGGCCGAGGCCGTGGCGCAATCGGCCGATCTGTTGTTCGCCTGCGGCCCGCTGATGCGCCATCTGTTCGACGCCGTGCCGGCGCATTTGCGCGGCGGTTACGCGGCGGATTCGGCCGCCCTCGCGCCGATGCTGGCCGGGGCAATCGCCGCCGGCGACGCGGTTCTAGTCAAAGGCAGCCTGGGCAGCCGGATGAAGCGCGTGGTGGACATGCTCGACGCCCTTGTTCCCGCCGATAAGGGATTCGCCTGATGCTGTACAATCTCCTGCGCCCGCTGGCCGATCAGTTCATTCTATTCAATCTCGTGCGGTATATTACGTTCCGAGCGGGGGCGGCGTGTTTGACGGCGCTGATCGTGAGCTTTTTGTTGGGTCCGATGGTGATCCGCTGGCTCAAGCGGTTGCAAGGCCAGGGCCAACCGATCCGGGAAGACGGGCCGGAACGGCATTTGATCGAGAAGAAGGGCACGCCCACCATGGGCGGGCTGTTGATCCTGTTCGCGCTGACGATTTCGACCTTGCTCTGGGTCGATCTGCGCAACGGCTACGTCTGGGCGGTGCTGTTCGTCACGCTGGGCTACGGGGCGTTGGGCTTCGCCGACGATTATCTGAAGGTGACCAGGCGCAACACCAAGGGCGTGTCCGGCCGGGTCAAACTGGTGGTGCAGGCGGTTGTCGGGTTGATCGCGGCGATCTGGCTGGCGTGGTTGGCGCGCGGGCCGATGGGCACGGCGTTGACCTTTCCAATTTTCAAGGATGTGGCGCTGAACCTGGGTCTGGCGTTCCCGATTTTCGCCATGCTGGTGATGATGGGCGCGTCCAACGCGGTGAACCTGACGGACGGTCTGGACGGGCTGGCGATCGTGCCGACGATCATCTGCGCCGGGGTGTTTGCGCTGATCTCCTACCTCGTGGGCAACCGCATTTTCGCCGATTACCTGCAATTGCACCCGGTGATCGGCGCCGGGGAGCTGACGGTGTTCTGCTCCGCCCTGATCGGCGCCGGGATGGGGTTCCTGTGGTTCAACGCCCCGCCGGCGGCAGTGTTCATGGGCGATATCGGCGCCCTGGCGATCGGCGGCGCGCTGGGTGCGGTGGCGGTGGCGACCAAGCACGAGATCGTGCTGACCATCGTCGGCGGTCTGTTCGTGGTGGAGACGATCTCGGTCATCGTGCAGGTGTTCTGGTACAAGCGCACCGGCAACAGGGTGTTTCTGATGGCGCCGCTGCACCATCATTTCGAGAAAAAGGGCTGGGCCGAGCCGACGATCGTCATTCGATTCTGGATTATATCGATGATCCTGGCCTTGATCGGCCTCGCGACGTTGAAGATCCGATGACCGGGAAAAATTCGATGAGCGGCTTTCCCGCCACGTTGTTCGCCGGGCAGCGCTTCGCGGTCGTGGGGCTGGGCAAGAACGGGCTGCCCGCCGCGCATGCCTTGCTGGCGATGGGGGCCGAGGTCGTGGCCTGGGACGACACCGAAGCCGCGCGGGACGCGGCGACGGGGTTGACGGTGCAGGACCCGAGGCAGGCCGGCTTGCATTTCGACGCCGTCGTGCTGTCGCCCGGCATTCCGCATCGTCTGCCGAAGCCGCACCCGATCGCGGTCTGGGCGCAGGCGGCCGGCATTCCGATCCTGACCGATGCCGAGTTGCTGTATCGCGCGGTGCGCAAGGCCGGATCGAAGGCGCGCTTCGTGGGCATTACCGGCACCAACGGTAAGTCCACCAGCACCGCGCTGCTGGCGCATGTGCTGACCGTTGCCGGCGTGCCGACGGCGGCGGGCGCCAATCTCGGCCCGGCGGCGCTGGCATTACCGTTGCTTCCCGATAACGGTGTCTACGTGCTGGAAATGTCGTCTTACATGTTGGAGCGACTCGCGACCTTGCGCTTCGATGCGGCGGCAATGCTCAATCTCAGCGTCGATCATCTGGACCGCCATGGCGACATGGACGGCTATGCGACGGCCAAGCGCGCGATTTTCGACCGGCAGGGGGAAGGCGACCTCCAGGTGGTCGGGATCGACGATGCGCGGTCGCGCGCGCTGGCTGCGGCGCTGGCCGACGCGGGTTCCGGTGCCACGGTGCGGACGATATCCGGCCGGTTGGGCGAAGGATCGGCCGACGCATCGCCCGGCGGCATGCTGTGCGACGCCGACGGCCCGATCGTGGCGATGGCCGCGTGCCCGACGCTGCCCGGCTCGCACAACGCGCAGAACGCGGCCGCCGTTGCCGTCATGGCACAGTTTCTGGGGGTGGCGCGCGCGGCGCTGGCGCAGGGGTTGCGCAGCTATCCGGGCCTGCCGCATCGGCAGCAGACGGTGGGGCGGATCGGCGGGGTTAGCTACGTCAACGACAGCAAAGCCACCAACGCCGACGCAGCCGAACGCGCGCTGGTCTGCTACGATCGGCTGATCTGGATCGCCGGAGGGATGGCGAAAGAAGACGGGATCGACCCGCTGGTGCCGCTGTTCCCACGCATCGTGCATGCATTTCTGATCGGGCGCGACGCCCCGATCCTGGCCGCCACGCTGCGCGCGCACGCGGTGCCCTTCACCGAAGCCGAAACGCTGGAGAACGCCGTGCGCCTCAGTGCTCAGGCCGCAGCGGAGTCGCATGTGCCGGTGGTGCTGCTATCCCCGGCCTGCGCCAGTTGGGATCAGTTCACCGGCTACGACCAAAGGGGCGACCGCTTCGCCGAACTTGTGAGGTGTCTGGATTCTCGCGCGATTCAGACCTCCGGCGATGCCGCCTCCGGTCATCGCGCTCAGGAGCGGAAACCCCGATGACAACCCTCTCGACCACCGACAACTCCCTGCTCGACCAGTGGTGGCGGACCGTGGATCGGTGGACCCTCGGCGCCGTCGGGATGCTGATCCTGCTGGGCTTCATCATGATGCAAGCCGCCAGCCCGGCCGTGGCGGAGCGCATCGGCAGCTCCCGCGATATGTTCATCCTGAAGCAGGTGGTGTTTCTGACAGCGGCCGGGTCGGTCACGATCGGGGTCTCGCTGCTGTCGCATCGCAACATCCGCCGGCTGGCGATCGCCGGGGGCATCGCGGCGCTGATCCTGACCGCCGCCACCATGGTGGTGGGCATGGAAATCAAGGGCGCGCGGCGCTGGATCTCCCTGCCCGGGATGTCGGTGCAACCCAGCGAGTTCCTGAAACCCTGCTTCGCCGTCGTCGCCGCCTGGATGATAACCTACGGGCAGAACCGCTACCCCATGCGCGGCATGGCCGTGGCCAGCGTCGTGTTCGCGATCGTCGCCGTCCTGCTGATGCGCCAGCCCGATGTCGGCATGATGGTCGTGATCACGGCGGTATTCATGATCCAGCTCTATATCGGCGGGCTGCATGGGGTGGGCGTCGGTGTTCTCGTCGGTGCCGCCGGCGGTGCTTCGGTGGCGGCGTACAAGTTGTCGCCGCATGTGCAGGGGCGGGTCGAAAAATTCTGGAAAGGCTCCGGCGACCATTATCAGGTCGATACGGCGATGGAGGCCTTCGGCAACGGCGGCCTGCTAGGTCGCGGCGCCGGGGAGGGACGGGTCAAGGACGTGCTGCCCGACGCCCACGCAGATTTCGTCTTCGCCGTCACCGGGGAGGAATTCGGCATGGTCCTCTGCCTGATCGTGCTGGCGATCTTCGCCTTCGTGGTGCTGCGCAGCCTGCTGCGCCTGCTGAAAGAACACGACCCGTTCGTGGTGCTGGCCTGCACCGGGCTGGTCGTCGGCTTCGGCCTGCAAGCGGCGGTGAACATGGCCTCCACCATGGCGCTGATCCCGACCAAGGGGATGACCTTGCCGTTCATTTCGTACGGCGGTTCCTCGGCTGTCGCGGTGGCGCTGGGCATGGGCATGCTGCTGGGGCTGACCCGCGGCCGGCAGCGGGACAACCGCACATGAGCGGTTCTGCCGCCCTGCAAACAGCGCCGACCCCGGTTCGGGTGGCAATGGCGCGTCCGAGCGCCGGCACAAGCGCCGCCGAAACCCGAGCCGACGATCGGGACCGGCCGATCGCCATCGCCGCCGGGGGTACTGGCGGGCATTTCTTCCCCGCCGAGGCCCTGGCCGCCACGCTGATGGCGCGCGGGTGGCGCGTGGTATTGCTGACCGACGCCCGCTCCGGCGGGTTGAACAGCCCGGTTTTTGCCAACGCCGAAACCCATGTGCTGCCGGGTGCCGGCATCGCCGGGCGCGGGGTGCTGCGCGCCATCGCCGCCGTCCTCGCCATGCTGGTTGGTACACTGCAAGCGCGGGCGCTGCTGGTACGCCTGAACGCCAGCGCGGTGGTCGGTTTCGGCGGCTACCCCTGCGTGCCGCCGGTTCTCGCGACCCGGCTGTTGCGCCGCCGACCGGCCGTCGTACTGCAAGAACAGAACGCCGTGCTGGGTCGTGCCAACCGCTTCCTGGCGCGCTTCGCCGACCGCCTCGCGCTCGGCTTTGCCGCCACACGCCGGGTGCCCGCCGGCACCCAAACCGCCATCACCGGCAACCCGGTGCGCCCCGCCATCGCCGCCCTGTTCGACGCCGCCTACGCCGCCCCCATCCCCGACGATGCCGGCCCCGACTATGCCAGCCCCGGCGATGCCATCCGGCTGACGGTGCTCGGCGGCTCCCTCGGGGCGCGCGTGTTCAGCGATGTGGTGCCCGCCGCGCTGGTCGCGCTGCCCGCCGCCCTGCGCGATCGCCTGCGCGTGACGCAGCAATGCCGGCAGGAGGATCTGGAACGAGTCCGAGCGGTTTATGCCCAGGCAGGCATCGAAGCGACGCTGGCGCCGTTTTTCACCGACGTCGCCGACCGGCTCCGCACCGCCCATCTGGTCGTTGCGCGGGCTGGCGCATCCACGGTGGCGGAACTCGCCGTCGCCGGCCGCCCGGCCATTCTGGTGCCGCTGCCCGGCGCGATCGACGACCACCAGACCGGCAACGCACGCGCGCTAACCCAGGCCGGGGGCGCCTGGACCATGCCGCAATCGACCTTCACGCCCGCTTCCCTGACCGAGAAACTGACCGCATTGTTCAACGATCCCAAGGCATTGACCGCCGCCTCCGCAGCAGCCCGCACCCAGGCCCGACCCGACGCCGCCGCCGGGCTCGCCGATCTGGTCGAAGCCCTGATACAGCAGGAGGCACGCGCATGAGGGCCCTGCCGCTTTCCATCGGCACCATTCATTTCGTCGGCATCGGCGGCATCGGCATGTCCGGCATCGCCGAGGTGCTGCACAACCTCGGCTATACGGTGCAAGGCAGCGACATCTCGGAATCCGCCAACGTGCTGCGGCTGCGATCGGCCGGCATCCCGGTTGTCATCGGCCACGACGCGGCCAATCTGGGGGCTGCGCAGGTGGTGGTGACCTCCACCGCCGTCAAGCGCGACAACCCCGAGGTCCAGGCCGCCCGTGCCCGGCTGATCCCGGTCGTGCGGCGGGCGGAAATGCTGGCCGAGTTGATGCGGCTGAAATGGTCGATCGCGGTCGGCGGCACGCATGGCAAGACCACGACCACCAGCCTGGTGGCGGCGGTGCTGGAAGCAGCCAAGCTCGATCCCACCGTCATCAACGGCGGCATCATCAACGCCTACGGCACCAATGCCCGCCTGGGCGCGGGCGAGTGGATGGTGGTCGAAGCCGACGAGAGCGACGGGTCCTTCCTGCGCCTGCCCGCCGTGATCGCCATCGTCACCAACATGGACCCCGAGCATTTGGACCATTGGGGCTCGGCCGAGGCGATGCTGGCGGGGTTCGATCAGTTCGTCGGCAACGTGCCGTTCTACGGGTTCGCGGTGCTATGCATCGACCATCCGGCGGTGCAGCAGATGATCCCGCGTTTGTCCGACCATCGGATCATTACCTACGGGTTCTCT
>JANXMB010000076.1 GCA_025354865.1 Acetobacteraceae bacterium
GTGTTGCATTATAGCAACACCATCTTGCACGCCTGCAACAAACCGCCACACCCCGCCTTTTTCCGTCGCGGCGCGGCATTTGGCGGAAGAGAGCAGGAGTCGAACCTACCCAGGACTGCTTTGCTGCCCCAACCGGGTTTGAAGTCCGGCCGGCCCACCGGGACCGCTTCTCTTCCGTCGCGGACTATGCCGCGTTCACGATGCAGCGGGAAGCTGTGCCGCGAACATGGCCTCCTCGGCCGGTTCCAGGCATCGGCAATCCAACCTGAGCCGATCCTGCGCGATGCGCCCAATCACCGGACAGGGCAGTCCACGCAGCGCCGAAGCCAGCGCTTCCAACCCGCCGCCGCCGATCGCAACCGCTGCCGAGGGCAGCAGATCCACCGGCAACGCGCCCGACCCGATCTGGCTGCGGCACGCCTCCACCGTCACCGGGCGGGCGGGCCATGCACGCTGGATCAATGCTGCCATGCGTTCGGCGGTTGCTCGGATATCCGCCTCCGCACGGGTCAACAGCCGCAGCGCTGGCAGTTTCTCGGCCAACCGATCAGGATCGAGGTAAAGGCGCAGCACCACCTCCAACGCCGCCAACCGCCCTTTGTCCAATCGCAACGCCCGCTTCAGCGGATTGGCGTCGATTTGGGCGATGGTGGCCTTGCTGCCCACGATCAATCCGGCTTGCGGTCCGCCCAGCAGTTTGTCGCCGGAAAATGTCACGACATCCGCGCCGGCCGACAACGATTCCATCGGTGTGGTTTCGTGCGGCAGCCCCCAGCGGGCAAGATCGATCAGGCTGCCGCTGCCGAGATCGTCGATCAGCGGCAGGCCGGCCGCGTGCGCGATCCGCGCGAGTTCCTCCGTCGGGACCGAGGCAGTGAAGCCGGAAATTTTGTAGTTTGCCTGGTGCACCCGCATCAGCGCCGCCATCTCCGGCCCGATCGCCTGGGCGTAATCCCGCGCGTGCGTCCGGTTCGTCGTCCCGACCTCCTTCAACACCGCCCCCGCACGGCTCATGATATCGGGCACCCGGAACGCCCCGCCGATTTCGATCAGCTCGCCCCGCGACACCGCCACCTGCTTGCCGGATGCGAGAGTGTTCAGAACCAGCACGACAGCGGCGGCATTGTTGTTGACGACCGTTGCGGCCTCGGCGCCGGTCAGGCGGCGCAGCAGCGGCGCGATGTGGGAATCGCGCTCCCCGCGCTTACCGGTATCGAGATCGTATTCCAGGCTGGTGGCCGATCGCATCGCCTCCGCTGCGGCCGCAGCCGCTTCCGGCGGCATCGGCGCCCGGCCGAGATTGGTGTGCAGCACCGTCCCCGTCAGGTTGAACACCGGTCGCTGCGATCGGGCGAAACCGGCCGCGAGCACATCGGCCGCGCGATCCAGGATTTCCGCCTCGGGCGCATGGAACAGCCGCGCCTGCCGCCGTTCGGCCAAAATGCGGCGAAACGTCTCCGTCGTCGCCGAGCGCCCGAAACGCGCCAGCAGGACAGCGGCGGCGGGCGCGCGCAGGAGCGCATCGAGGGAGGGCAGCGGGCTGATTGCGTGCGTTGTCATCGCATCATCCTACGGGCGGTATGCCACCGAACAAGGGCGCGCTCGACGGCCGGCCAGCCGCCCGGCGTTCTGTCGCGGACTTACCGGCCCTGGAAAGCCCCGCTATTATCGGCCGAACGGCAACCTGAGAAAGCGAACCGATGAACTCCCTCGCGACCCAGCTTTGCCCCTGCGGCAGCGGCCTGCGCACGGTGCGATGCTGCGGCCTGAACCCCGCAGCGCTGCCGCCCGCCGATTCCACCCGCCATCTGGTTCCGCTGATCGAACGCGCGATGCAAGCCCACCGCCAAGGGGCCAACGATACCGCCGAACGCCTGTGCCTCGATGTTCTCGAAATGGCGCCGGATCGGCCGGGCGCGCTCAGCGTGCTGTATCAAATCCGCCGCGCCCAAGGGAACATGCCGGCCGCCGAAGCCCTGCTGCGACGGGTGGTCGGTTTCGATCCCAACAATTTCCCGGCCACCAACGAATTGGCGCTTATGCTGATGGGCAAAGGCAATCTGGCCGAAGCCGAGATCCACGCCCGCAACGCCGTACGGATCGCCCCGCAAAATGCGCAGGCCCACAACCTGATGGGCATGATCATGACCGAGGCGCAGCGACCCCGCATCGGCGAATACCATTATCGCCAGGTCCTCGAACTCACCGGCCAACGCGATCCCATACTGCTGGCAAATCTGGCCTGGAATCTGAAAAACCAGGGCCGGATGGAAGAAGCCCGCGCTTTATACGAAGAATCCTACGCCGCCGCCCCCGACATCAAACAAACCCTGCTCGGCTGGGCGCGGATGGAGGAAGCGGATCGCCAATTCGCCGCTGCCGCCGAAAAACTCGACAAAATGGACGCACTCTGGCCCAACGACCCCGGCGCCACGATGTCGCGCGCCGTGCTGCTCGGCCGCGAGAAGAAAAACGACGAAGCCCTGGCCGTGCTCGATGCGGTCGCGGCGCAAAACCCGGAAGGCAAACTCGGCCCCAACGAGTTATTGGATAAAGGCCGCATGCTCGACCAGATGGGCCGGTATGACGAAGCGTTCGCCGATTTCACCGAAGGCAAGCGCTTGGCGCGGGAACTCAGCGGCAACCAGTATCTGGACGAACACGCCGCCAATCTGATCGACCGGCTCCGCAGCTTTTTCATCTCCGGCCGCCTCGCGACCCTGCCGCGCGCGGGCGTGCGCACCGATGTCGCACAGCCGATCTTCGTCCTGGGCTTTCCACGCTCCGGCACCACGTTGGTCGAGCAAACGCTCACCGCGCATCCCGCCATCGCGGCCGGCGACGAGTTGCCACTGATCAACGACATCACCGGCCTGATGCCCCGTATGCTCAACAGCCCGATGGGCTATCCCGAAGCGCTGGCAGAACTATGGATGGGCGATCAGCGCAATGGATTGGACAACCTGCGCGATTGGTACCTGCAAAAGGTCGAGCAGATGGGCATCCTGTCCGAGGGCAAGGTCTGGTTCACCGACAAAATGCCGCTGAACGAAACCCATCTCGGCCTGATCGCCTTGCTGTTTCCGCAATCGCCGCTGATCCATGTCGTGCGGCATCCGCTCGACATCATGGTTTCGGCGATCTCCAACCATTTCACCCACGGCTTCTTCTGTTCCAACGCGCTGGAAACCGCAGCGCAGCATTACCTGCGGGTGATGGAACTGGTGCAGCATTACCGCACCGAAATGGCGCTTCGGTATATGCCGATCCGATACGAAGAAATGGTCGACGATCAGGAAGCCACGGTCCGAGCGATGTTGGATTTCGTGGGCGAGCCGTTCGATCCGCGTTGCCTCGCGTTTCATGAAAACCGGCGCTACGCCCGCACCGCCAGTTACGCGCAGGTGACCGAGAAGCTCTACGACCGCTCCCGCTTTCGTTATCGCCATTATCGGGAACACCTGGAACCCGCGATCGCCATCCTGCGCCCGGCGATCGAACGCCTTGGATATACAGTGGACTGATGGAGCCGATCCCCCCACCGAGCGGCACCATCGATGCGACGGTGCCGGTCCCGATCGCCGAGTTGTTCGCCTTGGCCGCCGATTGCGAACGGGCGGGCAAGTTGCAGCAAGCCGACAGCCTGCTGAACCACATGCTGACGGCGATGCCGACGCAGCCGGATTCGTTGCATCTGGCGGGCATTGTCGCGTTCCGTCTGGGACGGATCGAGGAAGCGCTGGAATCGATGCAAAGGGCGATCCAGTTCGGCGTCGATACACCGCTCTATCTCCGCAATATCTGCGAAGTTTACCGCACCCTCGGTCGCCTGGAGGAGGCGTTGGATACCGCAAGCCGAGCGGTCGCGTTATCGCCGAACGACCCGCTTTGTCTGCATAACCTTGCAATTATTCATTACGAGCGACTGGAACTCGACGAAAGCATCGCCTGCGCCGAACGCGCCCTGGCAATGAACGACCAATTGGCCGGTGCCCATTTCGAACTTGCCGAGGCATTGTTGCTGCAAGGCAAATGGGATCGAGGATGGGAAGAATACGAGTGGCGCTTCCGTATCGCGTCCGCCGCGCCCATGATGCCGGCTACCAACAAGCCGCAATGGCAGGGCGAGCCATTCGACGACGAAACGTTATTGCTCGTCGGCGATCAAGGCTTCGGCGACGTTATCCAGTTCAGCCGTTACATCCCGTGGGTGGCGGAACGCTGCCCGAAAATCGCGGTGGCCTGCGCCGTCGAGGTGGCACCGTTGCTGACCCAGATTCATCCGGGCTTGCATCTTTTCCAGAAATGGGAGGACGCGCCCCCGTACCGAGCGTTTGCCGCTTTGTCGGGATTGCCGAGATTGCATGGCACGCGCATCGACAATACCCCGGCCTCGATCCCTTATTTGCGCGCCGACCCGAACAAGATCGCGGCCTGGAAGAACCGGCTGGATCGCCTGACCCCGCGCGGTTTCAAACGGGTCGGCATCGTCTGGGCCGGGCGGCCGACGCATAACAACGACCGTCGCCGATCCGCCACGCTGGCGACGTTCGGTCCCTTGTTCAACCTGCCCCGCGTTTCGCTGGTATCGTTGCAAAAAGGACCATCGGCGGATCAAACCGGCAGCTATTTTGGGCGGGCGCCCCTGATCAATGTCGGGGCCGAGATCCAGGACTACGACGATACCATGGCGATCATCGAAAACCTGGATGTCGTTGTAACGGTCGATACGTCCGTCGGGCACCTCGCCGCCGCGCTGGGCCGGCCGGCATGGCTCCTGCTGGCCACCGCGCCGGATTGGAGATGGTTGCTGGAACGCTCCGATAGCCCTTGGTATCCGACCGTTCGACTGTTTCGCCAAACCGCCCATCGGCAATGGAGCGACGTCATGCAGCGCGTCGCAGCCGCCCTACTGGAACGGTTCGCGCCGCCGACGACGATCGACGCAGCAGCCGAAGCGCCGCCTGCCAAACGATCGCGCCGGGCCAAAGCCGCGATCTGACCGGGCCCGGCATGATCGCGTTCGCCGGCCTGCTGGATCGTCTGGCCTTCGCGACCGACCCATCGGCCAGAATCGCGCTGCTGCACCAATACCTTCGCAACAGCCCCGATCCCGAACGTGGCTACGCGGTCGGTTTACTCACCGGCGCAATCCGCGTGCCGTCGCTGCGACCGGGGGCGATCCGCAGCCTGGCAAAGCAGCGGCTGGATCCGGCACTGTTCGCATGGTCGTACGCGTTCGCCGGCGACCTTTCCGAAACTGTCGCGCTGATGTGGCCGCCGAGCCGGACCAACGCGCCACCGCCGACGCTGGCCGAAATCGTGCAGACCCCGGCCGCCGCTTTGCCGGCGTTGCTGCCGACTTGGCTGGACGCAAGCGAGCCCGACATGCGCCTCGCTCTGTTGAAATTAGCGACCGCTCGGTCGCGCCCGATCGTTCCCGCCACGATCGTCCGTTCTGCCCTCGCAGCGCTCGGCGATGTCTCGGTTGGGTCGATCGAGCAGGTCTGGCACGGCCGGACGGCGCCTTATCTGGACCTGTTCGCATGGCTGGACGGCACCGGCCCCCGCCCGTCGCCCGGCGGGTTCCAACCGTTCATGCTGGCGGACATCGGTGAGGCAGACACATGGCCGACCGAGAGGTTGTGGCGCGGCGATCGCATACGGATCGCCGATGGAAAGGTCTTTTCGCGCCATGCCGACGATATCTCCTCGGCGCATCCGGCATGGTGCATCGACGGCGCCGTTTTGGACGGTATCGCGACCGGCCAGCCCCCCTGTGTGCGGCTGTTCGATATGCTGTTCGACGGCGCGGAGGACCTGCGGGGCTTGGGCTTCCTCGCGCGTCGGGCACGGCTGGAGGCATGGTTCGATCGGGTGCACCCCGCCGGCATGGCGCTGTCCGGACCGGCCACGCCGGGTCACGCCGGCACGATCGCGAAACATCCCGATAGCCCTTACATCGCCGGCCGCATGCATGGGCTGTGGGTGAAACGACCGTACCCGCTCCGCACGCTGGCAGCGGTGCTGCTGTATGCCGAGCCCGGCTTGTATACCGTCGGCTTGCGGCGGCAGGGCGCGCTGGTGCCGGTGGGTCGAGCAACTGCTTCGATCGCCGCCGCACTGGACGTATGGGTGCGCGACAACACCGTCGCCCGTTTCGGCCCGGTACGGGAAGTGGCGAAAACCCTGATCGTGTCGGTATCGTACGAATCCGTGCAGCCGGCACCGCGGCGCAAGGCCGGAATTGTGCTGGAAGGCGCCCGCATCGTGGATGTATTGGCCCGCGTCGAGCCCGACGACCTGGACGGTCTGCCGGTAGGGTTCTAGCCTGGACTCCAAACAGCAAAAACCGCCATGCAAGGAACGACACCATGGACAAAATCGTCGGCAGCGGACGCCACACTTATCGTGTCGACGACGATTGGGCGGCAGTCCCGGATGGCATCGAATTCAAGCCGGCGGCGGTCGCGGTCGACTCGCAGGACCGGGTGTTCGCGTTCAACCGATCGGACCGGCACCCGATCGTCGTTTTCGATCGGAACGGCCGCTACGAGGGATCGTGGGGCGCCGGCCTATTCAAATTCCCGCACGCGATCCGTTTCGACAAAGACGACAACGTCTGGCTCACCGACGAATATTTGTGCCAATTCATGCAGTTTACCAACGACGGCAAACTGCTGCGCACCATCGGAACGGCTGGATATCGGTCGGACACCGGGGTTCCGGCAGACCAATGGGGATCGGTCGCCTGGCGATCCGTGACCCATGGCGGCGGGCCGTTCAACCTGCCGACCGACATCGCCATCGCCCCGGATGGATCCATGTTCATGACCGACGGCTATGGCAACGCGCGGGTGCACAAGTTCTCGGCGGAGGGGACGCATCTGTTTTCATGGGGCGAACCGGGAACCGCGCCCGGACAGTTTCACCTGCCGCACGGCGTCTGGATCGATCGGCGCGGCCGGGTCCTGGTTGCAGACCGGGAGAACGATCGCGTGCAGGTGTTCGATCAAATGGGCAATCTGCTGACCATTTGGCCGACGGAACTGATCGGCCCGGCATTTTTCTACATCGACGACGAGGATGTCGTTTACATCCCGGAACACAATGGCGGTTTCGTCAGCATCGTGACGTTGGATGGGGAGCGGCTGGCGCGCTGGGGGGCGCCGATCCACAAATCGGTGCACGGCATTTGGTGCGATTCCCGCAAGGACCTTTATGTCGTGCAGCCCGGCATCTGGGGCCGCAACCGGCGGGTGGTTAAATACACCCGAAAGTAACCCGGAGCAGCGAGGGTCAGTCGAGGGAGAAGCTGGTGCCGCAGCCGCAGGCCGATTTGGCGTTTGGATTGCGCACGGCGAAATGGGCGCCGATCAGGGCATCGGTGTAATCCAGTTCCGATCCCGCCAGCAGATCGAGGCTGGCTGGATCGACGAACACCTTGGCAGCGCCGCGCTGGATGATCAGATCGTCGTCGGCCGCAGTCTCGTCCAATTCGAACTTATATTGAAACCCGCTGCACCCGCCGGCCAACACCGCCACGCGCAACGCGGCGGGTTTGCCTTCGGAAGCCACGATCTCGGCGATGCGGGCGGCGGCCCGGTCGGTCACTGCGAACTGTTCCATGCCGATAAGATAGGGCGAACGCGGCCGAATTCAAACCTCCGATTGAAGCGAACGAGGGACGCGCGTAAACCCGGCACATGATCGGTCGTATTCCCTTGGCGCGCTATGCCGTGCAACAGCCGTTGGCGCGTGGCCGGCTGTATCACGAACCGGAATCCGAGGGACGATCCCCGTGGCAGCGCGACCGGGATCGCATCGTGCACAGCTCCGCTTTTCGCAAGCTGCAATACAAAACGCAGGTTTTCGTCAATCACGAGGGCGATTTCTTCCGCACCCGGCTGACCCATAGCATCGAGGTCGCGCAGGTCGCCCGTTCCATCGCCCGCGCCTTGGGTCTGGACGAGGACCTGACCGAAGCGCTGGCGTTGGCGCACGACCTGGGGCATCCCCCGTTCGGCCACGCTGGCGAGGAAGCACTGAATATCGCGATGAAGCCTTTCGGCGGCTTCGATCACAACGCGCAAAGCCTGCGGGTCGTGACCATGCTGGAAAGTCGTTATGCCGGATGGGACGGGCTGAACCTGACCTGGGAAACCCTCGAAGGATTGGTCAAGCACAACGGGCCGCTGCGCGATCCCCCCGCCTATATCGCCGATTACAATCAGCGCCATAAACTCGATCTCAATACCCATGCGAGTGCCGAGGCGCAGGTCGCGGCCATGGCCGACGACATCGCCTATCACTGCCACGATCTGGACGACGGTTTGCGCGCCGGCCTGTTCGCGCCCGACGATCTGCGACATCTGCCGGTCGTCGGTGCCGCGCTGACCGCTGCTCGGATGGCCAGCCTGGACATGCCCCCGCCCCGGCTGCGGCACGAGACGATCCGCCGGGTCATCAACACCCTGATTTCCGACCTGACGCAGGAAACGCGCGCGCGGCTGAGCCGCCTGGATCCGGCCGATGCCGATGCAATTCGCCGATCCAAGCAGCGCGTGGCGATGTTCAGCCCGCCGATCGCCGAAGCCAATCAGGCGATCAAAGACTTCCTGTTCGCCCGCATGTACCGCCATTGGCGGGTCAACCGCATGACCGCCAAAGCCCGCCGTCTGACCGAGGAAGTGTTTCGCCTCCTGCACGCAGACCCCAGCCTGCTGCCCGACGACTGGCGTGCCCGCGCCGGGGAGGCCGGGTCGCTGCGCGCCGCCGCCATCGTCGGGGATTACATCGCCGGCATGACGGACCGCTACGCGATGGACGAACACCGACGATTGACCGACCTGTCGGCCACCGGCTGATCCGTCTTTTCGTCATGGCCCGTCCGACCCGAGCCATCTATACCCGCCCCAGGCTTCGAACCGACCCAGGACATCATGACCCAAGACCTCTACGCCCACATGCGGGAGCAGGTGCTTATTGCCCTGCGCGCCCTCGTACCCGACCTTCCCGACGACATCGCCGCTCGGGTCGAGGTCACGCCGACCCGCGATCCCGCGCATGGCGACATGGCAACCAACGCCGCGATGGTCTCGGCCAAGGCCGCACGTCAGGCGCCTGCCAAAATCGCAACGGGGCTGGTGACCTACCTCGGGGAGGCCGACGGGGTCGCCGAGGCCTCCGCCGCCGGACCGGGTTTCGTCAACATGCGCCTGGATCCCTCGGCCTATCGAGGCTTGCTGCCAATTATTCTGCGGGCCGGCGAAGCGTACGGCGACACCGCGACCGGCGCAGGCATTCGGGTCAACGTCGAATATGTCTCGGCCAATCCGACCGGGCCCATGCATATCGGGCACTGCCGGGGCGCGGTGGTGGGCGATGCGCTGGCCAACGTCCTGGCCAAGGCCGGGTTCGAGGTGACCAAGGAATATTACATCAACGACGCCGGCAATCAGGTGACCGCGCTCGCCTGGGCGGCTTATTGGCGCTATTTGCAGGCCATCGGCACCCCGCTGTCCGAAGAAGAATTCGCCAACGAGGTGCCGGGCGGATTGCAGTATCGGGGCGAATATCTGATTCCCGTGGGCAATGCGCTGGCAGCCCAGCACGGGACGGCGCTGGCGAATGCCGATCTGGGAATCGCAGCGCCGGACGCATGGATCGACCGCGTGCGCGATTTCACCATCGACGCGATGATGAAGGAGACCCATATCGACCTCGCGCAGTTGGGCGTCCAGCAGCATGTCTTCAGTTCCGAGCGGGCGTTGGTCGCATCCGGCGCGTCCGATGCGACTATCGACCGACTGGCCGCAGACGGCCTGATTTACGAAGGCGTGCTAGAACCGCCCAAGGGCAAAACCCCCGACGATTGGGAGCCTCGGCCGCAGACATTGTTCCGCTCGACCCAGTTCGGCGACGATGTCGATCGGCCGTTGCGCAAATCCGACGGCAGCAACACCTATTTTGCCAACGATATCGCCTATCACGCCGACAAGCTCGATCGCGGCTACGACATTCTGATCGACGTCCTCGGCGCCGATCACGGCGGTTACGTCGCGCGGATGCGTGCGGCGGTGAAGGCGTTGTCCGGCGGGACGAAGAAATTCGAAGCCGTGCTCTGCCAGATCGTCCACATCGTGCGCGGTGGCCAACCCGTCCGCATGTCGAAGCGGGCCGGCAGTTACGTCACGCTGTCCGATCTACTCGACGAGGTCGGCAAGGACGCGGTGCGCTTCACCATGTTGACCCGCAATGCCGATGCCCAGATGGAATTCGACCTGGACAAAGCGCTCGCAACGACGCGGGAAAACCCGGTCTTCTACGTGCAGTACGCGCATGCCCGCATCCGATCCGTCCTGCGCGCTGCCGCCGAGATGCTATCCCCCGCAGCCGTCGCCGATGCGGCGCTGGCCGATGCCAATCTGGATAGCCTGCAAGCCGAACCGGAACTGGCCTTGATGCGCCGTCTCGCGGCCTGGCCACGCACCGCAGAAGGGGCCGCCCTCGCAAGGGAACCGCACCGAATTGCGTTTTTTCTCTATGACTTGGCGTCCGACTTTCATATGCTGTGGAACCGAGGCAAAGACGACGCTACCCTTCGATTCCTGCAAAAGGACCGCCCGGAGGAAACGTTGGCCCGCTTGGCTCTGGTCGCGGCCACGGCCGTTACGATCCGCTCCGGCCTCGCGGTGATGGGCGTGACGCCCGTGGAAGAAATGCGCTGACGCTCCGGTGGTCCCCGGGGCCTCGGCCCCTGGGGAAAGAACAGACAAGTGTCGGACGATATCAGCATCCCGCCCCCCGGCTATTACCCAAACCAACGGCGCCATGAAGGCGGCCTGGATTCCGGCACCGTCCGGCTGGCGGTCATCGCCGGCGGGATACTGGCCGGTCTTGGGTTGGCATACGTCGGTCTGTCGATGTTCCACCATCGAAGCGGGGAAGTCCCAGTCATTCTGGCCGATGAGCGACCGATCCGCGTGAAGCCGGAAAATCCCGGCGGGATGCAAATCGCAGGCGCGGGCAGCGAGATGTTCTCCGGCGGCAGCGACACCAACGGCAGCAAGCTGGCTCCGGCACCCGAAACGCCAAACCCGCAGGCCTTGCGCGCACCGGCACCCGCCGCGCCACCAGCGCCGGTCGCCACGACACCTGCCATGACTGCTACCGCCCCCATGGCGACGGCAGCGCCGCCGGCTGCCGCCCCTCAAGTCGCCGCCCGCGCGGCCGCGACGCCCGCCGCCGCAAAGCCAGCCACTCCACCCGCCATTCACGGTAAGGCCGGGATCCAACTCGCGGCTGTCGGGTCCGAGGCCGATGCCCGAACCGAATGGCAGCGGCTCCAAAAACGATTCCCCGACGTCCTGGCCGGGCACCAATTGTCCGTCGGCAAAACCGAGGTGAACGGCAAAACATTCTGGCGCGTGCGCACGTCCGGCTTCCCCGACCTCATGCAAGCCAAATCCGCCTGCGAAAAGGTCAAAGCCAAAGGCGGCGCCTGTTCGGCGACGGAATTCTGATCCAACCGTGAAAGCCGCCATCGTCGGCATCGCCGGCCCGACGCTCCTGCCGGACGAAGCCGCGCTGTTTCGGGCCTTCCCCCCGGCGGGCGCGATCCTGTTCGGCCGCAATGTCGCCTCCCCCCGCCAGATGGCGATCCTGATGGCAGATCTGCGCCGGGTTCTCCCCCCGGATGCGGTCTATATGGTCGATCAAGAAGGCGGACGCGTCGCCCGCCTCCGCCCGCCCCACTGGCACAGCCTGCCACCCGCTCGGCATCTCGGCCACCTGTTCGAACGCAGCCCCCGCGCCGCCCTGCGTGCTGCGTGGCTGACCGGTGCCATCGTCGGGGTCGATTGCCGCGCCGCCGGATTTACCGCGACCGCCGCGCCGGTCCTGGACCTATCCGTTCCCGGCGCCCACGACGTTATCGGCGACCGCGCGCTCGCGGAATCCCCCACTGCGGTGGCCCGACTGGCGCGCGCGGTCGCCGCCGGGATCGCCACGGCCGGCATCCAGGCTGTCGGCAAGCATGCCCCCGGTCACGGTCGGGCGCGGGTGGACAGCCATTTGAGCCTGCCTCGGGTGGAGGCGAACGACCTCGACGCCGATCTGCTCCCTTTCGCCCGTAACGCCGATCTTCCGTGGATGATGACGGCCCATATCGTTTATCCCACGTTCGACCCCATATTACCGGCTACCTTATCCGAGCGGGTGGTCGGCCAGATAATCCGCGGACGGATGGGATTCGAAGGGGTTCTGGTGACCGACGATCTTGCAATGAAGGCTTTGTCCGGCACACCGGCCGATCTCGCACAGCAAGCGCTGGTGGCCGGCTGCGATATCGCGCTGTATTGCAGCGGCGAATACGCCCCGACCGAGGCACTGCTGCGCGCATGCCCGGATGTGTCGGAGGCCACGTCGCGCCGCCTGCAAACCGCACGCGCCTGGGCCGCACGCCAGTACGTGCCGCTCGATCCCGCCGCGCTAGTCGCCGAACGCGATCGGCTGTGCGTATGACCGGAATGCTCCTGGAGCTCGCCTTGGCGATCGTGCCGACCGTGCTCGCGATTACGCTGCACGAAGCCGCCCACGGCTACGCCGCCCTCGCCCTCGGCGACACCACCGCTCGGGATGCCGGGCGATTGTCGTTGAACCCGCTGCGCCATGTGGACCGCATGGGAACCCTGATCCTGCCGGGCGTGTTGCTGGCAACGCAGTTGTTGCTGCCGCCGCATCGTGTGTCGTTCATGTTCGGCTGGGCGAAACCGGTGCCGATCGGCGCATGGCGGTTCAAAGACCCTCGGCGCGGCATGGCCATTGTTGCCGTCGCCGGCCCGGCGATGAACTTTGTCCTGGCCTGGTTGGCGGCTCTGGCAGTCGCGCAGGTGTCCAACGACATCGCCGGACAGTTCCTGTTCTATTTCATCCTGACCAACCTGGTCCTGGGCCTGTTCAATCTGTTGCCGATACCGCCGCTCGACGGCGGGCGCGTGGTGGTCGGACTGCTGCCGCTGGAACTCGCCCGCACCTGGGCCGGGCTGGAGCGATACGGCATTTTCATCGTCCTCGGACTGGTATTCCTGCTGCCGCAAATCACCGGCTGGAACCCCGTCGGCGAAATGCTGGAGGCAGTGCTGCCCTGGGCGTTTCGAACGATCTTCATGCTGGCAGGCCACGATCTACATGGCGCCCGATTCTGAACCCTCCGCCCCGCGCGACAGCCTGCTGCTGAGGCTGGATGGCTTCGAGGGGCCGCTGGACCTTCTGCTGGATCTCGCCCGCGCCCAGAAAGTCGATCTGGCGAAAATCTCGATCTTGTCGCTGGTGGAACAGTTCCTTGCGGTGATCGAAGGGGCGAAGCGGGTGCGGCTGGAACTCGCCGCCGATTGGCTGGTGATGGCGGCATGGCTGACCTGGCTGAAATCCCGCCTGCTGCTGCCCGCCGATCAACAGGAGATGGAGGACGGCGCCATCGCCGCCGAAGCCCTGGCCAACCGCTTGCGGATGCTGGCGGAGGTCCGGTTGCTCGCCGTTTGGCTGGGCGCCCGACCGACCTTGGGGCAGGACGTGTTCGCCCGTGGCATGCCGGAAAACCATACCGAAATCGACCGCAGCCGGCTGACATTGGATTTGGGATCGCTGGTCGCGGCCTATCTACAGGCGGCGCGGCGCGGTACCGCCGATCAGCTTTACCGCCCGAGAACCTTGACGCTTTGGACGGTGCAGGATGCGGTCCGTCGGTTGCATGCCATGTTAGGCAGTGCGCCGGATTGGGCGATGCTCGAACAGTTTTTGCCGGATCATCTGACCGATCCGGCGGAACGCCGAGCGGCGGTGGCCAGTACGTTCATGGCGGGGTTGGAGCTGACGCGCGACGGTGCGCTGCAAATGCGCCAGTCCGAGGCGTTCGGGCCGATTGAACTGCGGGGCGGGGCGGGAACCGACGATGAATGATGTCGAAGACGACTGGGTGCGAGTGGCCGAAGCGGCGATCTTCGCGTCCGCCGCACCGGTTTCGCGGCGATCCCTCGGCCAGCTCCTACCCGACGAAGCCGATACCGACGCCGTCGTCGCAGCGGTGCAGGCCCGCTACGACGGCCGGGGCGTCGAATTGATCGAGGCCGGTGGCGGCCTGCAATTCCGCACCGCCCCCGATATGGCCCCTCGCCTGCGCCGCGTCATCCAACTATCCCGCCGCTTGCCGCGCGTGGCCATGGAGACCCTGGCCATCGTTGCCTACCATCAGCCGCTGTCCCGGTCGGAAATCGAGCACATCCGGGGCACCGCATTATCGCAGCAAACCCTGGAAGCCTTGCTGGAGGCCAGCTTGATCGAACCGAAGGGGCGCCGCGAAACCCCCGGCCGACCGGTTACCTGGGGCACGACATCGACATTCCTGACGCAGTTCGGTCTGAAAGACCTCCGCGATTTGCCGCCGCCGGCCGACTTGCTGCTGGAACCGCCGAAGGGCGGCGATGGATGAAGCGCTTTGCGTGGCGCGTCGCAAACGAAAAGGGCCGGCCCTGAGGCCAGCCCTTCCGCTATCGTCGTCATGAGCGGCGGTATTACGCGACCGCTTCGACCATGGCCCGAGCAACCTGGACCGCAGACAGTGCAGCGTCCTCGGCTTCGATGCCTTGCTTGGCGGCGATCTCGTATGCGGCTTCGGCAGCGGCGAGCCGCTTTTCGCCATCCGCTTTCGACACATCGGCCAAAGGCATCACTTCGGTCGCCAGAATGGTGCAACGTTCGGTTGTCACCTCGGCGAAGCCACCGGCCACGAACAAACGATCGGTCACCCGGTCGCCTTCGTAGAGCGAAATGGTACCGCCACGCAGAGTCACAATCATGGGGGAGTGCCCGGCGAGCACGCCCATGTCGCCTTCAGCCGCCGGAATAACCACCATGTCCACGGAGCGGGACAGCAGCAGCTTCTCCGGGCTGACGATTTCCAGCGCGGTTGCCATTAGGCATTCGCCTTCATGGCTTCGGCCTTCGCGATGGCTTCTTCGATGGTGCCAACCATGTAGAAGGCGGCTTCCGGCAGATGATCGTATTCACCCGCGCAGATCGCCTTGAAGCTCCGCACGGTGTCGGCCACCGGGACCAACTTGCCGGGGAAGCCGGTGAAGATTTCCGCGACATGGAAGGGCTGCGACAGGAAGCGCTGGATCTTACGGGCGCGCGCAACGACCAGTTTGTCTTCTTCCGACAATTCGTCCATGCCCAGAATGGCGATGATGTCCTGCAGGGACTTGTAGGTCTGCAAGATTTCCTGCGTGCGACGGGCGACGTTGTAGTGCTCTTCGCCGACGATCCGCGGATCGAGCGAACGGCTGGTGGAGTCCAACGGATCGACGGCGGGGTAGATGCCCAACTCGGCGATCTGACGGTTCAACACCGTGGTGGCATCCAAGTGAGCGAACGACGTTGCGGGCGCGGGATCGGTCAAATCGTCGGCCGGCACGTAAATGGCCTGCACCGAGGTGATCGAGCCTTTGTTCGTGGAGGTAATACGTTCCTGCAAGGCGCCCATATCGGTCGCGAGTGTCGGCTGATAGCCCACCGCCGACGGGATACGGCCCAGCAGAGCGGACACTTCCGCGCCAGCCTGCGTGAAGCGGAAAATGTTGTCCACGAAGAACAGCACGTCCTGGCCTTCTTCGTCGCGGAAATATTCCGCCAGCGACAGACCGGACAGACCGACGCGGGCGCGGGCACCCGGCGGCTCGTTCATCTGGCCGTAAACCAGCGCCACCTTGGAACCTTCGATCAGGTTGTGGTTCTCG
>JANXMB010000077.1 GCA_025354865.1 Acetobacteraceae bacterium
TCTTTCGCCCACGGCGTGATGGCGGCGAAGCGGCCATCCTTCACCGTGGCATGGAACACGCCCCAGTGACTGCCGCTGATCACTTCGCCATTGGCCGCCACGGCGGCCTGTGCGCCGTGTGATAGCAGCGACGTTCCGAACATCGCCAGCGCGCCGCCCGCAGCACTCAGTTTCAACAGCGAGCGGCGGTCAAGCACCGCGGCTGTGCCGAAGTAGCCTGTATGCGTCATTGGTTTTCTCCTGTAAGCGTGGATTGAACTTCGGCTGCATCGGTCGCGCGCTCTTGTGCAGCCAGGGCTGCCGCAAGCAACGCGGCGCCGGCGTAGAAACCGCAGCGATCCTGTGCGGCACAGGCTGCGCTGAAGGCGGGCAACCAAGCGTTCAGGTTGCGCACCAGTTCCGACCGGTGAGCCGCCGGTGCGGCGGGATTGGTAAGCGCGGCCATGGCCGCGAGTTCGATGGCAAGATGATCAGCCGGTTCGGCCACGCCTTCGGCAACGCGCAAGTCCAGCTCGGCAAGCAAGCCGCGCATTCGCGATTCTGACGGGCCGTACAGCCGATTGTCGGGCAGGGTGAAGGCTGATTCATAGGGCGGGACCGCGTTGGCCCCGCCCGCACCGGAAAACAGCAGCGTGTAGCTGCGTGACAGCGCCGCGACGCCTTCCGGACCGGCAGGCAGCGCATCCAATGCGTCGTACATCTGCCGCAGGCCGGGAACCAGCGAAGGCATCGGGCTGATGGCGGCAAACTCATTGGCGACGATCCGGCTTGCAGCGATCGCTTCGGCATCGAGTGGGGCCGCAAAGATGCTGGCCAGCCAGCACCATGGTGCGGTGGATTGAAGGGCAAGGTCGATCATTTGCTTGCGGTATCCTGTGCATGCATTTGCAGATATTTCTGCAGGAAGCGGACCTGCTCATCGTCGAGCGAGATGCGTTGCCGCATGGCGTTCATGCTGCCGATCCATTGATTGGCCAGGAAATGGCTGGCCGGTTGCAGACCGTGGCAGGTGCCGCAGGCCGCACCATACATCGCCTCGCCATAGTCCCAGAGTTTCTGGATATCGGGCAGCAAGCCGTCTTTGCCGATCCAGGCGGTCAGCATGGCGGGGAGCCAAACCTGATCCGTGTTCTTGTCGGTAATGGCAGTGCCCTGCTGCACTTTCTCGACCGCTGGCGCCGCCAGGGCTGCCGCGAAGATGCGTTGCCCTTGCAAGGCATAGATCATCCGTTCGGCGCCCTGCTGCTGCCATCCGCCAATCTCGACTTGCAGCCAGTCGCCGTCTGCCTTCAACACTTTGACCGGTGTGGCTGCGATCAGACGGCCATCGGGTTTGTCATCGGCACTGCCAGGCTTACTGGTGAACAGCGGCGTGGTGGCCAATGGATAAAGCACGTCACCCGGCTTGGCGCGCACGCCTGCCGCCTCGGTCTTCAGTTCGTTGAAGGCCTGCTTATAGCCCTGCGACATATCGGGCAGGTGGTGCGCAATACCCTTGTGGCAGGCGATGCAAGTTTCGCCGTCGGCTGCCGCCTTTTGCATGCGCTCGCCCGCTTCCTTGCGCTGCTTATGAAAATCCATCGCGCCGAACGAGTGGCAATTCCTGCACTCACGCGAATCGGTCGCTTGCATCGACGCCCAGACATCCTTCGCCAGCGTCAACCGATGCGCCTCGAATTTCCCGGGGGTGTCGAGAATGCCGAGTGCGGCACCATAGAGTTCGCCGCTGGCTTTGATTTTCGCCATCAGCTCGGGGAAAAAGCCGCGCGGCACATGGCAATCGGGGCAGCCGGCGCGCACGCCGGATGCGTTCTGGTAGTGGATGGAGGCCTTGTATTCCGGATACACAGTGTCACGCATCGCGTGGCACGAAATGCAGAACTCGGTGCGGTTAGTGAATTGTACTGCGGTATTGAAGCCGCCCCAAAGCACGACACCGCCCACGACCCCGCCGAGCAGCAGCACGCCCGCCGCTATCCCGCGGCTGGGCGACCATAGCCAGCGCCAAAGTTGTCGCAAACGTCGCTCCTGTATTCAACGATCGATCCCGCGCAACCAAGCGCCGCAGCGTTCCGGCCGGGGAAGGTATTCTTCTCGCAGCGAACCTAGGGAGATCGTGCACAGGCAGCGTTGATTCACATCAAACAGCGCAGAGAATGCATGCCAGCGTTCGACGCCTTGATTGTGTATTGCGCCGCCACATTATCCGTGGTGTGTCCGCATGGACTTCGTATTGCAATTTGTTGCTAAACTCATCGCTGTGTGATTTTGGGAATAACGATTTACCGCTTGGACAATGGGAATTACACGATCACTTCCTTGCAATCAATATTTTGATTCATCTCAACGACAAGCCGGTCCAGTGGATGGTCTTTCGGCTGCGTCCGGTGCAACCAAGGATCCAAGGCATGACCGATGATATTGCAAACGGTGAGCTGCCGCCATTAGCTGCGATCATCTATCCGGCGGGCTGCCCGGTCGATCTATTGCTTGCCGGCATTGCGGCTGACTTGGCCGCCTGTGGCTTGCACGTCGCAGGCGCTGTGCAGGAGGCCCATCCCGCCGCAGCCGGGCATTGCGACACCTTAGTGCTGCGCGACACACGCGACGGCAGTACCACCGGCATTTCGGAAGATCGCGGCGCTGGCGCCACCGCCTGCCGGCTCGACCCGGGCGGCCTTGCAACAGTGGCAGTTCGCCTGGAAGCCGCGCTCGACTCGCACCCCGATCTGATCGTGCTCAACCGCTTCGGTAAAGCCGAAGCCGAAGGCGGCGGATTGCGCGCGGTGTTCGCCGCCGCCGTGCTGCGCGGCATTCCAGTGCTAACCGCCGTGCGGCAAGCCAACGCCGCCGAATGGCACAGCTTCCATCAAGGCATGGCCACCGATCTGCCGCCCGACCGCGCAGCCTTGCAGGCCTGGGTCGCCCAATGGAGAGGAAACGCCAGTGACCTGCGTACTGCATGACGGCTTCGGGCGGCAGGTTAGCTACTTGCGGCTCTCCGTCACGGACCGGTGC
This sequence comes from Acetobacteraceae bacterium, assembly GCA_025354865.1. Taxonomy (GTDB): domain Bacteria; phylum Pseudomonadota; class Alphaproteobacteria; order Acetobacterales; family Acetobacteraceae; genus Rhodopila. The sequence continues at coordinate 3,019 of JANXMB010000077.1, forward strand.
GATTTTCGCTGCGTCTATTGCATGCAGGAGGATATGCAGTTCCTGCCGCGCAAGGATCTGCTGTCGCTTGAGGAATTGGACCGGCTGGCCAGCGCCTTCATCGCACGCGGCGTGCGCAAGCTGCGGTTGACCGGCGGCGAGCCGCTGGTGCGCAAGGGCGTCATGGGCCTGATCGGAACGCTGTCACGCCATTTGCGTAGCGGGGCGCTGGATGAAATGACGGTGACGACCAACGGTACCCAATTGGCGCGGCACGCGGCGGCACTGGCGGATTCCGGCGTACGCCGGGTCAATGTCAGTCTCGATACGCTCGATCCGGTGCGGTCTCGGGTGCTGACCCGGCGGGGTGATCTGGGTGCGGTGCTGGCAGGCATCGCTGCAGCCAAGTCTGCTGGGCTGCATGTCAAACTCAATGCCGTTGCACTGCGCGACAGCACGGAACACGAGATTTTTGACCTGCTCGCCTTCGCACAGCAAGGTGGCCACGATCTCAGTTTGATCGAGACGATGCCGCTCGGCGACACCGGCGAGGATCGCACCGCGCAGTACCTGCCGTTGGACCGCTTGCGGGCGCTGATTGCGGCACGTTTCACGCTGCGTGCGTCGCCGCATCGTACAGGCGGCCCGGCGCGCTATTGGGATGTGCTGGAGACCGGCCAGCGAATCGGCTTCATTACCCCCATGAGTTCGCATTTTTGCGAGACCTGTAACCGGGTGCGCGTGAGTTGCACTGGGATGTTGTACCCGTGCCTCGGCCACGAAGCGGCCACCGATCTGCGCGCGGCGCTGCGCGGCTCGGAATCCGACACGGCGCTGCACCGCGCCATCGACACCGGGCTGGCCGCCAAGCCGCGCGGCCATGAATTTCAAGCCGGGCGGCTCGGCGAACCGGCGCTGGCCCGGCATATGTCTGTGCTCGGGGGTTAGGCATGGTCCGCATCGGCATCCTGACAGTCTCCGACCGCGCGGCGCGCGGCGAATATGCCGACCTCGGCGGGCCGGCAATTATCGACTGGCTCACCAGCGCCATCACCAGTCCCTGGCAGCCAGTGCGGCGCATTATTCCCGACGGCTTCGACAGCGTGCGCGATGCGCTGATTGCCATGTGCGACAATGACAAAGTGGACCTGCTGCTGACAACCGGCGGCACCGGCCCCTCGCCGCGCGACTGTACGCCGGAGGCGACCGAGTCGGTCATCGGCCGGGTGATGCCGGGCTTCGGCGAGGCGATGCGGCTCGCCAGCCTGCAGCACGTGCCCACCGCCATTCTGTCACGCCAACTCGCGGGGCTGCGCGGCAACTGCTTGATCATCAACATGCCGGGGAAACCGTCGTCCGTCGCGGTGTGTCTAAACGCCGTATTCGCCGCGGTGCCGTATTGCATGGATCTGATCGGCGCCGGACGAATTCAGACCGATAGCGCGGTGATCGCAGCGTTCAGACCGAAGGGGGCTTGATCGGCGCGCGGCTTGCTGCTTCGCCGGTGCTTATTTCAATAATCAAGGCGGTGATTTCTTCCTGGCGTACCCGGCGTTGCAGCGCCCGCAAGTCGGCAAGCTGGCGGGCGGCCTGTTCGTGCGCCGCTGCCATGGCTTGCATGCGCGCCTCGTTCTCGGCGGCAAAGACATGCAGCGCCGCCGCGCGCTTTGCCGCAAATCCCGCACAGGTGCGTTCGATTTCCGCCAGGGCTGTTGTGGCCACCGCTTGTTTGGCCTGCCATCGTCCAGCAACTGCTTTGCGGTGGCGCGGCGTGTCGGCCGGCAAGTCTGGCCTGCCATCGCGCACCGCGCCGATCACGTCGAGCAACCGGCCCATGGCTAGCATGAATGCGATACGCCCCGTTCGGCTGGCCGCCGTTTCGAGCGCAATATCGGCGCGCGTCAGCCAGTCTGAAAGCGAAACGGCGCATCTAACACGTTCGCTTTTAATTCAATCCATGCCACGCTAACACAGTGCAATGCGGCAGCAACGCCGCGGCGCGCTGAAAAAAGCAGGCACGTGCGTCACAAATTGTAGGCAACACGGGGGAAACACCATATGCGAG
>JANXMB010000091.1 GCA_025354865.1 Acetobacteraceae bacterium
GCGCAGGTCGCCGACCTTTACCCCGGTCGCGTCGGGTCCCAGCTTCGCCACCCGGCCGACGATTTCGTGCCCCATGGCCAGCGGCAGGGTCACGCCGCGATCCACCAGCGACATCTTCTGGCCGCCGCCGATATCGTAATAGCCTTCCCAGATATGCAGGTCGGAGTGGCAGACACCGCAATGGGTGACCTCGATCAGCACCTCGGTCCCGGTCGGCTCCGGGGTGGGGAGTTCGAGTTCTTTCAACGGTTTCCCGTTTTCGACGACGGCCCATACACGCATTGCGGTTCTCTCCGGTTTGGCAGTGCGGCGGATGGTTAGCGCCTGGGGAAACGGGGTCAAGTATCCCCCGCCGGCCATCCGCGCGCGGGCTAGGCCTTCAACACCTCGGGGTTGGTCACTCGCACCGGCTTGCCATCCAGGAACGCCAGCGCGTTCTCGATCATCTGCGGGTAGAACCCGTCCCAGGTTTCCTTCACCCCGTAGCCCATATGCGGCATCAGCACCGTGTTCGGCGCCGTCCGCAGCGGGTGATCGACCGGCAGCGGTTCTTTGTCGAACACGTCCAGCGCGGCGACGATTTTGCGCGCATGCAGGGCGGCCAGCATCGCGGCCTCATCCACGATCGGCCCGCGGGAGGTATTGATCAGGATCGCGCCCGGCTTCATCCGAGCGATATCGGCCGCACCGACGAGCCCGCGCGAGCGGGGGGAGAGCACCAGATGCACGGATATTGCGTCCGACTGCGCCATCAACTCGTCCTTCGTCACCAGCGTCGCACCGATTTCGGCGCAGCGTTCGGCGGTCAGATTCTGGCTCCAGGCGATGACATTCATGCGCAACGCCTTGGCATAGGTGGCCATATAGCCGCCCAGGCGCCCCAGCCCCAGAATGCCCATGGTCTTGCCGGCGAGCCCGATGCCGACCGGCACCCCCATCTGGAAGGTGCCGCCGCGCATATTGGCATCGCCGCGCGGAATGCCCCGCGCCGCCGCCAGCAGCAAGCCCAGCGCCAGCTCGGCGGTCGCCGAATCGGCGTAACCGCCACCGGAGGTCGCGCAGACCGGAATGCCGCGTGCGGTGCAAGCCGGCGTATCGAGGGAGGCATTGCGCGCGCCGGTCATGCCCATCATCCGCAGTTTCGGCAGCCGGTTTATCAGCGAGGCCGGCAGCGGGGTCCGTTCCCGCATCGACAGCACGATGTCGAAATCGGCCAGCTTGGCGACGGCGTCGTCCTCGTCGGAGAATGCCTCCTGGAAGATCGCGACATCGGCTCGGGCGTCCAGGGCCGACCAATCGGCGGCGCCGCGCGCCACGCCCTGCCAGTCGTCCAGCACGGCTATCTTGGATTTGTTCGTTCCGCTCATGGTCCTGCTCCCTTCGGTCGCCGCGCAAGGTGCGCCGGCTTTGCGCCAAATCGCGCGCAAAGTGGCGCCGCTGGGGCGCTGGCGCAAGACGGGCCGTTGTGGTGGTCTGCGCGCCGTCGTACGCCGGGCCTCGGCCCACACAGGAGTCGCGCATGCCGCAAGTCGCAGTCATCGGTGCCGGTCTTATCGGCCGCGCTTGGTCGATCGTTTTCGCTCGTGCCGGATTTGACGTCGCACTCTGGGATCAATTCCCGCAGGCGGTGCCGACTGCGCTGGAATTCATCGCCGAACGGCTGCCGGAATTGCAGCAAAATGGGCTGCTGAAGGACGCGCCGGACACCGTCATGGCGCGCATCCGGCCGGTGAAGGAGCTCGCCGATGCCCTGCGCGACGCCGTCTATGTGCAGGAAAACGGGCCGGAGCGGGTGGCGGTCAAAATCCCGCTGTTCGCCGAACTGGATCGGCTGTCCCGCCCCGACGCGATCCTGGCGAGTTCCACCAGCGGCATCCCGGCCAGCGCCTTCACCGAGGGGCTGAAAGGCCGGCACCGCTGCCTTGTCGCCCATCCCGTCAATCCGCCGTACCTGATCCCGCTGGTGGAAATCTGCCCCTCCCCTTGGACCGATGCCGACACGGTTGCGCGGACCCGAACGATCATGACCGAAGCGGGTCAGGTGCCGGCGACGGTGAAGAAGGAGATGGATGGCTTCGCGCTCAATCGCTTGCAGGGCGCCTTGCTAGCCGAGGCGTTTCGGTTGGTGGCGGACGACGCCATCTCCCCCGCCGATCTGGACGCGCTGGTGAAGCACGGGCTGGGATTGCGTTGGAGCTTCATGGGACCGTTGGAAACGATCGATCTGAACGCGCCCGGCGGGCTGGCGGATTATTGCGATCGTTACGGCCCGCTGTATGCGAAAATGCAGGAGCAGATGACGCCGCTGGCATGGGATGCGGCACTGGTGGGCAAGTTGCACGACGCGCAGCGGGATGCATTGCCGGCCAATATGCAGCCGGTGCGGCAGGAATGGCGCGATCGCCGGCTGATGGCGCTACTGGCGCACAAGGCTGGGCAGCCGGAGTAGCAGGCTTGGACTACACAAGATCGAAGTTGATCGTGACGCGGTCGTCGATCGGGCGGGCCTGACAGGTCAGCACGTAGCCGGCCTCCAGCTCCCACGGTTCGAGCGAATAATTGACCGCCATCTGCACCCGCCCCTCGGTCGCCTTGGCGCGGCAGGTGCAACACATGCCGCCCTTGCAGGAGAACGGCAGGTTGCGCCCGGCGCGCAAGGCGGCGTCGATAATCGTTTCGCCCTCGGCTACCGGGACATCGACCCTGCTGCCCTCGTGGACGATAGTTGCGATGGCAACTTGTTTGGCATCGGCGACGACCGGTGCCGGCGCGCGCGCCGCACGCCCGTCGGTCGCGGGGGTGAAACGTTCCACATGCACATCCGCCATGCCGAGTTCCCGAAGCACGGCGGGCAGCCCCTCGATCATCGGTTGCGGGCCGCAAACGAAGGCGTGGTCCACCGCCGGCAGCAACGGCGCCAGCGCCCGAATTTTGTCGGGGGAAAGGTGCCCGTTCAGCACCGGAATATCCTGTTCCTCCCGCGAGAGGACGTGAAACACCGATAGGCGGGACAGGAACCGGTCCTTCAGGTCTTCGATCTCGGAGCGGAACATGATCCGATCGGCGGAGCGGTTGCCGTAGAACAGGAAGAAGCGGCTGCCGGCCTCCTGCGTCAGAAGCGCCTTCATCAGCGACAACACCGGGGTGATGCCCGATCCCGCGACGAAGGCGGCGAAGCTGCGGCCGCCATCCGGTTGCGGGTTCAAGCCGAAGCGGCCCTCGGGGGTCATGACCGACAGCGTGTTGCCGGGCTGTAGGCTCGTTGCCCAGGTGGAGAACAGCCCGCCTTCCAGCTGCTTGATCCCGACCCGCAGGCTGGGTTCGTCGGGCGCCGAGCAGATGGAGTAGGCGCGGCGGAGGTCCTGGCCGGCGATGGTGGCGCGCAAGGTCAGGTATTGGCCGGGGACGAAGCGATAGGCCTCCCGCAGGTCGTTCGGCACCGCAAACGAGAGCACCACCGCGCCGGCACTGTCGTGCTGCACGTCGGCGATGCCCAAAGGATAGAAACGAGGTCCGGCCATGCCGCTTGTGTTGCATCCCCAGTCCGCTGCGACAAGGCCGCTCGGCTGGGGGCGTTCGGGTGCAAAAATATTAATTGACGGTAATGCCTGAAACGTTCGTCCGATCGCCGTGTCCTATCGACAGAACCCAGCGCGATGGTGCGCGGTTCGCGACCCAGCCAGACCATTCCGGTTCGGCATAATCTGGAGATACGAACGTGAAGACATTTTTGTTCGCTGCCGCTGCTGCCCTGGCCCTTAGCGTTGGGGTTGCCCAGGCCGAAACCCGCAAGGACGCGATGCACGACACCATGACGCAAACCGACCCGATGCGTGCCGGCGATCGCATGGCGGCGAAGGATGCGGCCGGGCAGAAGCCGATGGCACACGCGATGGCGTCGGGCTGGCAGGCCTACACCGGGCTGGCCGGCGGCGGCGGCTGATATTCTGCTGCCGCGCCCGTAACGATCGGGCGCGGCAGCAGGCGCTTTCGATTTGGAGATCGGCCGAGCGCCGCGATCAGACAGTGGTCGCGGCGCGGCCGAAGCCGTCGTACAAATCCAGTACCCTATCGAACCATTCCGAGATCGGTCCATCCGGCGCGATCGTGGCAAAGCTGCTGACACAGCGCGGCCACATCAACGTTCCCGCTACGATATGATCGGCATAGCTCGGCTCTGCCCCGCCCAACCACGGCCGCCCCTGCAACGCCACACGCAGCGGCGTCAACGTCGCTCGGAAATCCGCAACACGCGTCTCCCGCCCGGCCTGCACATCCTCCAACGAGCGGCCGAACCGCGCCTCCCGGCTGGAGCGGAAATAGGCGCGATCTTTCTCCGCCACGACATCCAGCAAATCGCGCACGATCAGCGTCGCGATTCCGGGCACCAGCACCGAATCGGCCCAGGCGTTGATAAACCGAGCATGGGCTTGGCCGTGGGGGCCACCGAACAGGGGGGCGTCGGGGTAGGCTCGGTCGAGGTAAACGGCGATCGACCAGCTATCCGACACGACGGTGTTGCCGTCCTGCAGCAACGGCACCCGCGCCTGCCCGGAAAACGCGATCCTGTCGGCCTCGGTGAACCGCCAGGGTTGCGCGTCCACGGCCAGGCCTTTGTGGGCGAGAGCGAATTTGCTGCGCCAGCAATAGGGGCTGAAGCGCAAGGCGGGATCGGCGCCCGCGAGATCGAACAGAGAAATCATTGCGACTGCCTCGACCGGGGTGAAATCGACGCTTGCGGCATTGGGGACTAAGCCCGCGCGATACCGAGGAAATCCTCGGCTTTCAGGCTGGCACCGCCGACCAGGGCGCCGCCGACATGGGGCACCGCCAGCAGAGACGCCGCGTTGGCTGGGCGGACCGAACCGCCGTAGAGGATGGAAAACGCCTCCCCGGCGGGGCCGAATCGGCGCACCAGGGTCTGGCGGATGAATAGATGCATGGCGGCGACATCGGCCTCGGTCGCGGTGCGGCCGGTGCCGATCGCCCAGACCGGCTCGTAGGCCAGGATGCCGGCGAAATCGTCGGGCAGGCTGGCGTTCAACTGCTTGCCGACCACGCCGGTTTCCCAGCCCGCCTGCCGCTCCGCATCGTTTTCCCCGACACAGACGATCGCCGTCAGCCCAGCCGCCTGCGCGGCGAGCACCTTGGCGCGCACCGCATCGTCCGATTCGGCATGATACTGACGGCGTTCGGAGTGGCCGAGGATGACGTGGCTCGCCCCGGCATCGCGCAGCATCGCGGCGGAGATATCGCCGGTAAACGCGCCCTGGACCGCACTGTGGCAATCCTGCCCACCGACCGCGACGGGGGTGCCGGCGAGAATGCGCGCGACGGCGGCGATCTGGGTGGCGGGGGGGCAGACCAGAAGATCGCGGGTCAGCGGTCCGGCGCCCAGCAGGGCCGTGGCGAGGGAAGCAGCGTCCTGCGTCAGGCCGTGCATTTTCCAGTTTCCAGCGATCGTTTGGCGCATCGGTCCGTTCCTCCTCGGCGCTCTCCCCTACCAGGACTTTGCCCCCGCTGGCAAAGCGTGGCTCGTCCTTCTATATCCTGCGCTTCCGGCGCTTCGGCGCCTTGAGCGATCGCGTGCGACCTTTTCGGCTGTTCCGCCGCCGGGGCGCGCGCTGTAGGACGAGACTGTATGATCACCGCCTTCCGCCGCGCTTTGGATACCTGGTACGTGAAGGCGTTCTTCGTCCTCATGGTCGGTGCGTTCATCTTTTGGGGCGTGGGCGACGTCGTGCGGATGGTCGGCACCGCCACCTGGGTGGTGAAGGTCAGCGGCCAGACGATCGAGGCGCAGGCCTTCCAGGCCGAATACCAGCGGGCCTTGTCCGCCGCGACCCAGGCGCTACCGCCGGGCCAGGAAGCGACGTCGGAGCTGAAGCACAATGTCGGGGATCGGGCGCTGGAACGCATCGTGGGCGAGGCCGCGATGACCGAGGTGCTGCGCAACATGCGGCTGGTCAGCCCCGACAGCATCGTCGCGAGCGCGGTGCGCGCCATGCCGGTGTTCGCGGACCCCACCGGGCAATTCAGCAAGCCGACCTTCGACGCCCTGCTGCGCAACAACGGGCTGACCGAACAGCGGTTCCTGCAATCGGTGCGGACCGATCTGACGCAGCGGCAGTTGCTGGGTGCGATCGCCGCCGGGGTGCTGGCGCCGCAAACCCAGGCGATGCCGGTCTATGCCGCGATCTTCGAAAAGCGCGCGGCCGATACGGTCGAATTCCTGTTGGACCGCGCCCCTGCGGTGCCGCCGGCCGATGAGGCGACGTTGCGGCGGTTTTACGATAACCGCCCGGATATCTACGCGACCCCCGAATATCGCCGGATCAAGGCCGTGGTGCTGTCGCCTCGGTCCCTGGCGAAGGAGATTGCGATCTCCGACGACGATCTGCACGCGGCGTACGAGCGGGCGAAATCCGGCTACATCCAGCCGGAAAAGCGCTCTGCCCAGGTGATCTCGGTTGGCGACGAAGCCAAAGCGCGCGCGCTGCTGGCCGCGTGGCAAGCCGCCCCGGACTGGGCTGCGGCGCAGGAAGCGGCAAAGGCGGCGGATGCCAACGCGGTTGCCCTGGACGACGCGACCGCCGAACAATTCCCCGATCCCGCGCTATCGAAAGCGGTGTTCGCGGCGGCGCGCGATAGCGTGACCGGGCCGATCCAGGGCAGCTTCGGCTGGTTCCTGGTGAAGGTCGTCAAAATCGAGCCCGGCAGCGAAAAGTCCTTCGACGCCGTGAAGGACGAACTCAAGGATCGCGTGCTGGCGGAAAAAGCCACCGATATTATCTACGGCCGAGCCAATACGCTGGACAATCTGCTGGGCAATGGCGGCAGTTTGGACGACCTGCCCGGCGACCTCGGGCTGATCCCGCTGTCGGGGTCGCTCGATGCCGAGGGCAAGACCATGGAAGGCCAGCCGGCGCCGCTGCCGGAACCGGCCGAACTGCGCACGGCGATGATCGAGGCCGCGTTCAAACTGCGGCCGGGCGATCCGCTGCGCCTGACCGAGGCGAAAACCCCCGGCGGGCCGGCCTATTTTGCCCTGGCGGTGGAAGACATCGTGCCCCCGGCGGTGAAGCCGTTCGACACAGTGAAGGACCGCGTCGCCGGGGATTGGACCTTCGAACAGCAGCGCCGCGCGCAGGAAACCGCAGCGGCGGCGATGCTGGCGGCGATCCAAAGCGGGCGCAATTTCGCCGATGCCGCGACCATTGCCGGGGTTATTCCGCATCTGACCCCGCTGGTGTCCCGGGGAGAAGGTGCGGCGGGCATGCCGCCGGAACTGCAACGGGTGCTGTTCGCCCTGAAGAAGGACGAGCCGACGATGGTCGAAACCGCGCAAGGCTTCATCGTCGCGATCCCGGCCGAAATCGCGGTCGCCGATCCCGCCGCCGACAAGGCCGGTTTCGAAAAACTGCGCAGCGAGTTGTCGCGGAACATGGCCTCCGACTACGCCAGCGTGTTCCAGGACGCGGTGCGGCTGCGCGCCAACCCGCGTATAAACCGAACGAATTTCGATCAAATCGTGCAACCCCAGCCGTAGCAGAGTTTCGATGAACGTGTCCGTACCCCCCGGCTTTGCCGCCTTCCGCGCTGCTTACGAGGATGGGCGGGGTTCGCTGGTGTGGCGCAAGGGCGTATCGGACCTCGATACCCCAGTCGCCGCGTTCCTGAAGCTGGCGCATGGGCAGCCGAACTCCTTCCTGCTGGAAAGCGTCGAAGGCGGGGCCAAGCGCGGCCGCTATTCGATCGTCGGCATGGCGCCCGATCTGATCTGGAAGTGCCAGGACGGCAAAGCCTGGGTGAACCGGCACGCTTTGTCGGCACCGCACGCCTTCCTGCCCGATCCGCGCTCGGCCTTGGACAGTCTGCGCAGCTTGATCGAGGAAGTGCGGCTGGAAGTGCCCGCCAGCCTGCCGCCGATGGCGGGCGGGCTGGTCGGCTACCTCGGCTACGACATGGTCCGGCTGATGGAGAAACTGCCGGAGAAGAACAAGGACACGCTGGGGGTGCCGGAAGGCACGATGATCCGCCCGACGCTGTTCGCGATCTTCGACAATGTGAACGACGAATTGTCGCTGATCGCACCGGTCTACCCGGAGCCCGAGGTTTCGGCGACCGAAGCATGGTCCCGCGCGCAGGCCCGCATCGCCGCCGCCGCCGACGCCCTGGATCGGCCGATGCCGAACCAACCGCCGCCGGTGATGTTGCCCGATCCGCCCGCCCCCGCCTCCAACTTCACCAAACAACGCTTTGTCGACGCCGTTGCTCGGTGCAAGGAATACATCGCGGCGGGCGACGCGTTTCAGATCGTCCTCAGCCAGCGCTTCTCGGTGCCGTTCACCCTGCCGCCCTTCGCGCTGTATCGGGCGTTGCGGCGGATCAACCCGGCGCCGTTTCTGTTTTTCCTCGATTTCGGTGGGTTTTCGATCGTCGGGTCCTCGCCGGAGGTGCTGGTGCGCCTGCGCGACGGCGTCGTGACCATCCGCCCGCTGGCCGGCACCCGCCGCCGTGGCGTTACCCACGAGGAAGACATGGCGCTGGAGGCCGAGTTGCTGGCCGATCCGAAGGAACGGGCGGAACATCTGATGCTGATCGATCTCGGCCGCAACGATGTGGGTCGGGTCTCGGCGGTGGGCAGCGTGAAAGTGACGGAAAGCTTCGTCATCGAGCGGTTCAGCCATGTGATGCACATCTCCTCCAACGTCGAGGGCCGCCTGCGGGAGGGGTTGGACGGGTTGGACGCGCTGGCCGGCGGCTTCCCGGCCGGCACCTTGTCGGGGGCGCCGAAGGTGCGGGCGATGGAAATCATCGAGGAACTGGAACCCGATCGCCGCGGCATCTATGCCGGCTGCATCGGCTATTTCGCCGCCAACGGCACGATGGACACCTGTATCGGGCTGCGCACGGCGCTGGTGAAGGACGGGACGATGTATGTCCAGGCCGGCGCCGGCATCGTTGCCGATTCCGTGGCCGAGTCCGAGTTCGAGGAAACCCACCAGAAGGCGCGCGCGCTGGTCCGAGCGGCGGAGGAAGCGGTGCGTTTTGCGGCGGGGAAGGCTGGGGGGAACAACGGGGGTTAGCGGTTCGGATTCCTGACTATCATGCATCCGATCGGGCTGCCGAAACGGGGAGCGATTTCGCAATGACCGCACCGGTCCTGCTTTGGTTCCGCGACGATCTGCGTGTGGCCGATCACGCCGCCTTGCATGCGGCGTTGGAAACCGGCGCGCCGGTGCTGCCGATCTACGTGTTGGACGATGCTGCGCCGTGGTCGATGGGTGGCGCCACGCGCTGGTGGCTGCACCATGCGTTGGCGGCTTTGACCGGCAGCCTCGCGGCGTTGGGCGCCCCGTTGGTGCTGCGGCGCGGCCCGGCGGTCGAGACCATCCAGGCGGCGATCGCCGAAACCGGGGCGAGCGCGGTGTTTACCGGCGGTATGCCCGACCCGAAAAGCCGAGCGGTGGACAAGGCTTTGGCGGCGGCGGGGGTGGCGTTGCACCGGCTGCGCACGTTCATGCTGTTCTCCCCTACCGACATCCGATCCGGCAGCGGCGGCCCGTACGCGGTCTACACCCCCTTCGCCAACGCCTGCCTCACGCGCGAACCGCGCCCTTTGCTGCCGGTACCGGATCGCATTCCGGCCCCGCCGCCGCCGCGTTCGGATCGGTTGGAGGATTGGCGCCTGCTGCCGACGCGGCCGGATTGGGCCGCCGGGCTGCGCGCCACCTGGACCCCGGGGGAGGCTGGGGCGCAGGCGCGTCTGGATCGGTTCCTGCGCGGTGCCATCGCCGGTTACCCCACCGGTCGGGATCGGCCGGACCAGGCGGGCACGTCGATGCTGTCGCCGCATTTGCGCTTCGGGGAGATCTCCGCCGCCACCGTCTGGCATCGCGTCGGCCCAGGGCATGCGACCTTCGTCAAGGAATTGCTGTGGCGGGAGTTTTCCATCCATCAGCTTTGGCACAACCCGTCATTGCCCGATGCGCCGGCGAAACCGGCCTTTGCCGCGATGCCCTGGCGCGACGATCCGCTGGCTTTGACGGCGTGGCACCGCGGGCGCACCGGGATTCCCATCGTCGATGCCGGCATGCGTCAGCTTTGGCAGACCGGGTGGATGCACAACCGGGTGCGGATGATCGTCGCCAGCTTCCTCATCAAGCACCTGATGACCGATTGGCGGCAGGGCGAGGCGTGGTTCTGGGACACGCTGGTCGATGCCGATCTGGCTGCCAACGCCGCCAACTGGCAATGGGTCGCCGGCAGCGGCGCCGATGCTGCGCCGTATTTCCGCATCTTCAACCCGGTGTTGCAGGGTCGCAAATTCGACCCGGACGGGGCTTATGTGCGCCGTTGGGTGCCCGAACTGATGCGGCTCGACACAAGGCATATCCATGCCCCGTGGGAGGCTCCGGCCGAGGCCTTGGCGCGCGCCGGGCTTGCGTTAGGGCGCAGCTATCCGCAGCCGATCGTCGATCTCGGCTTCGGGCGGGCGCGCGCGCTGGAGGCGTTCGCCGCGCTTCGTGCTGGATAATCCGCCCGCGCCGCCTGTATGGTCGGTGCGACGATGCAAACGCTCCCGAATCCGCTGCCCACCCGCATCCGGGTCGTGGGCGATGTCCATGGCGATACCGCCGCGTTTCGCTACGCCGTCGCCACCGACCGGTTCGTCGTGCAACTCGGCGACCTCGTGGATAACGGGCCGGACAGTGCCGGCGCGCTGCGCATCATGTTCGACCTGATCGACGAAGGTCGCGGCCTGTTCGTGCTGGGCAACCACGATTTCAAGCTGGCGCGGGCGATCGCCGGGCAGATCGGCCGGATCGAGGGAGTGTTGGCGGCGACGCTGGCGCAACTCGATGGGCCGCTACGCCAACGCGCGCTGCTGGAGGCCACCCGCGCCCCGGTCTGGCTGCGGGTCGGGCGGGCGCTGTTCGTGCATGGCGGCTTCCATCCGACGATGCTGGAACAGCCGGCCCCGGTGCAGGGGCTGGAACGGCCGCAGGGTGCCGCCTCCCGCGCTTTATACGGGGAGCCGACGGGGCGCACCCAATCCGACGGCTACCCCGAACGCAGCCTGAACTGGGTCGATCGCATCCCCGCCGGCATCGTCGTCTATTGCGGGCACGACCGGCGCAGCACCGACGGGCGGCCGTATCGGCGCACCGGGCAGGCGGGCGGCACCGCCGTTTTCGTCGATACCGGGGCCGGCAAAGGCGGGCATTTGTCGTGGATCGACCTCGATCTGACGGATGACAAATTCGGACGCGACAAGCCCGCGATGTCCGTCGCAACATGATCCCTTATAGCGTCCCAATCACCGGACCGGAGACCGACCCTGGTGAAAATACCGACTTTCATTAGCGCTGTCCGATCGCGCGGCCCGGCTTTGCTGCCGCCGGAACGACTCGAACGTCTGAACCGCACGCATCGACGGCGGCTCGACGACGTCATCGACGAAGCGTTCAAGCACGCCTGCATGAATGGCGACCTGGAAACGGCGACCGATCTGGCCGATGTGCTGGAACGCAAGCTGGCCCGCTGGTTGCTGGCGAACGGCTCCGACAACCGCAACGGGTCCGCCCAGCTCGAAGCCATGCGGCTGGAACTCGCCCGCCGCCGCAGCGAACGCGCCGAGTAACAGGGCGGGACAAGTCTGCGCAAGCGTGGCAGACTGCGCGCCATGCACCAGCTCCTTCTCCTGCGGCACGCGAAATCCTCCTGGGACTCGGCCGATACCCCGGACCGGGATCGCGCGCTGAACCCACGCGGACGAGGGGCCGCCACCCTCATGCGCGGGGCGATGCGCGACCTCGGGCTGGAACCCGATGTGATCCTGGTTTCCACCGCCCGCCGCACGCTGGAAACCTTGGAACTGCTGGAACCCTGGGACTCCACCCCGCTGGTCGAACCGATGGACGCGCTCTATCTCGCGCCGCCGTCGGTGCTGCTCGACACCTTGCATGCGGTTGCCGACACCGCCCGTTCGGTGATGATCGTCGGGCATAATCCTGGGCTGCACGAACTCGCGCTGTCGCTGCTGCCGCCCGACGCCCAGGCCGATTTGCATCAGGAACCGCTGCGAACGCTGGCTCGCGGTTTTCCAAGCGGCGCGCTGGCGGAATTTTCGATTGCGGTGCCGTGGTCGCGGCTGGGGGCCGGCGGCGGGCGGTTGGTGCGCTTCGTTTCCCCGCGCGAACTCGAAGGCGGCGCCTAACCGCCATGCGGATGGCGTTCGCCCTGCATCCGGACGATGCCACCCGCCTGACCCGCAGCAAGATCGTCGCCCGTTCCCCCGACACGCGCCCGCGTTACCGCGCGGTCCCCTGCATTTGGCACGATACCGCCGACCGACAAATGCGTGCCGACCATCTCGTGCTCGGCGAAACCCGTGGCGAATGGCATCTGGAGCGGCTGGCGCCCGGGCGGCAACAATGGCTGCCCGGCCAGCCGGCGCCGGAGATCGCGCGCGGCCGGGACCTTGCCGCACTCGGCCATGCCCTGCCCGATGGGCTAACACCGGTCGCTGCCTTCGAAGGCCGCTCGGCCACCTGGGTGGTGGACACCGCGCACGGGCCGCTGACAATGGTTCTGCTGCGCGGCACCAGCGGCGGCGTGGCGCTCTGTCGCGCGACGCTGGACGGCGACGATCTGGCGGTACGAGCGGTGGCGATGGCGCTCGCGGCGGCTTTCCGCCTGGACCTGCCGCGCGCCAGTTTGGCGGCCGAGGCGCTGGCGATCGCCGACGGCACCGTGCCGCCGCCGCGCCGTCTGGGCGCCCCCGAACCCAGCACCGAACCCGATGTGGCCGCTGCCTTCGCCCATGCGATCGGGCACTACACCGATGTGTTGATGCATTTCGCCCCGCTCGCAATGGCAACCGGGGGCGACACCGAACCGGTGCACCAGATGCGCGTTGCGGTGCGGCGCGCCCGGTCGGCGGTCGCGGTGTTTGCCCACGGCCTCGGTTGCCCCGACGTCGCCGCCGTCGATCGCGACCTCAAGGCGCTCGGCGCCGTGCTCGGCCCCACCCGCGACTGGGATGTGTTCGCAACCGAGACATTGCCGCGCGTCGTCGCCGCCTTTCCCGACGATGCGCTGCTGCTGCGGCTGGCGGAAGCGGCGCAGCAGACGCGCGATGCCGCGCATACCGCGCTGTGTGCATGGCTGGCCTCGCCGGGTTTTCGGCAGACGATCGTCGGCCTCGGTTGGCTGTGCGCCAGCGATCGGTGGCATGAAAACCTGAACCCGGCGGAACGCTTCGCCAGCGCTATGCCGCCCACCGATTTCGCCGCCCATGTGTTGCAACGGCGCTGGAAGAAGATGGTCTCGGCCGGCAAATCGATCGCGACGCTGACGGTGCCGGCGCTGCACGGGTTGCGCCTGCGCACCAAGCGGGCGCGGTATGCGATAGAGATTTTCGTCCCCGCCGACGACGCCCGGCCCGCTTTGCGGATGCTGCGCCGGTTGAGCCGGTTGCAGCAACATTTGGGTGCGCTGAACGATTGCGCGGTGGCAACCGGGTTGCTCGACCGTCTCGGCGGTCCCGCCGGGCAGCATGGCTATGCGGTCGGTCTGGTGCTGGGTTTTCTCGCCGCGACGGCCGAGGCGGAGCGTCCGAGCATTGTGGCGGCCTGGAAGAAGATTCGACGGACATCGCGTTTTTGGGCTTGACCGCATCGCGACTCCTGTCCAATTCGGCGGGCAAGGGGATCAGACCGCATGGTGATCGACCGCAAGCGCCGCATTTTCCGGCCGGCTGGGCTGACGCTCGGCCGGCCGACGCGCGCCGCGTTGTTGACGGCGGCGGCCGGTGCGCTGGTGTTTGTCGGTGGCGCCTGGCTGGGCCTGCGCCCGTCGGAGGCACCGGCGTCCGGCACCCCACCCGGCCGGCTGTCGGCCGAACCCGGCCAGGTCCGCGTGATCGACGGCACCACTTTGATGCTGCACGATCGCGCGGTGCAACTGGCGGGTCTTCGGACGGCCGAGCGCGGGACGGCGTGTGGCGGCGCGGCCGGGGGTGCAAGCGGCGCGGTGTTCGATTGCGGGGTCGCGGCGGCCAATGCCCTGGCGGATCGTGTGCGCGGCGCCGCCATCGACTGCGTGCTGCTCGGCGGCGGGCAGAGCGGTCGCCCTTTGGCACATTGTTCGGCGGCGGGGGCGGCGATCGCGCCGGCTTTGGTTGCGTCCGGCTGGGCGCGCGTGTCCGGATCGGCAGGGAATGACGCTCGGGACGAAGCTCTGGCCGAGGCGGAACGGCGCGCGCAGGCCGCGCATCTCGGGTTATGGGCCGGCGCGCGTTGACCGGCGGGCCGATCGGCCGATTTTCGGCAATGTCGATGCGAAATCGGCCCGTCAGACGACATAAAATTACGTCGAAACCGCGTTTGGCGTAACGAGGCACATTGCGGCAAACGCGGTTGCGACGCAGCACCATACAATTAACCACATTCCGGTTAATTTCGAATTTTGCGTTGCAGCAACGGCGATTACGCCAAACCCGCTTGCCCGCATCCCCTCCGCATGGCACGTCTGCGCCATACTTCGGCTCATAAGCCCGATTGTGCAGGCAAGGGAAACGGCGATGGCGCAGGCAGCGGAAATTCGCAAACGCGGGAAGTCCAAGGAACCTCAGGTCAATCAACCGGAACTCATGGGTGCGTATCGCACCATGCTGTTGATCCGCCGGTTCGAGGAGAAGGCCGGACAATTATATGGCATGGGCCTGATCGGCGGCTTCTGCCACCTTTACATCGGCCAGGAAGCGGTCGTGACCGGGATGCAGATGGCGGCCGGGGAAGGCGATCAGGTCATCACATCCTATCGCGATCACGGGCATATGCTGGCAGCGGGCATGGATGCGCGCGGGGTCATGGCCGAACTGACCGGCCGCTCCGGCGGGTTGTCCAAGGGCAAGGGCGGCTCCATGCACATGTTCAGCAAGGAGCGGCATTTTTTCGGCGGCCACGGCATCGTCGGCGCGCAGGTCAGCCTGGGCAACGGTCTGGCGTTCAGCAACGCCTATCGCGGCAACGACCGGGTCAGCTTCACCTATTTCGGCGAAGGCGCGTCCAACCAGGGGCAGGTCTACGAAAGCTTCAACATCGCCATGCTGCTGAAACTGCCGACGGTCTTCATCATCGAGAACAACCGCTACGGCATGGGCACGGCGGTCGAGCGGGCCTCGGCGTCCCACGATCTGTCGAAGAACGGCGTGCCTTGGGGCATTCCCGGCTTGCAGGTGGACGGCATGGACGTGTTGGCGGTGCGGGAAGCGGCGGAAACGGCGGTGGCGCATTGCCGAGCGGGGAAGGGTCCGTATTTGTTGGAGGTGCAGACGTATCGGTATCGGGGGCACTCGATGTCCGATCCCGCTCGCTATCGTACGCGGGAGGAAGTGCAGGCGATGCGGTCGCAGCACGATTGCATCGAAAGCGCGCGGCACCGGTTGGAAGCCGTCGGCGTGGAGGAATCCGCCTTCAAGGCGATCGACGACGAGGTAAAAAGCATCGTGCAGGAAGCCGCCGACTTTGCCCAAACGAGTCCGGAACCGGATCCGTCGGAATTGTGGACCGACATCCTGGTGGAGGGTTAAGCCCATGGCGACGCAGATTTTGATGCCGGCGCTGTCGCCGACGATGACCGAGGGCAAGCTCGCGAAATGGCTGAAGGCCGTGGGCGACGATGTCAAAGCCGGCGACGTGATCGCCGAGATCGAGACCGATAAGGCGACGATGGAAGTGGAAGCGGTGGAGGAGGGCAAGATCGCCCAGATCCTGATCGCGGAGGGCACCGAGGGCGTTGCCGTCAACACCCCGATCGCCGTGCTGTCCGCCGACGGTTCGGTGCCCGCCAGCCCGGTTGCAGCACCCCCGGTCGCTGTTGCCCCGCGCCCCGTTACCCAAGCCGCCGCTCCCGCGCAGCCGCCGGCCGGCAGCACGGGTCAGGAAGACCGCGATTGGGGCCCGACCAAGCCGACCACGGTGCGCGAAGCCTTGCGCGACGCCATGGCCCTTGAGATGCGCCGCGACGCCGACGTCTTTCTGCTCGGCGAGGAAGTCGCGCAATATCAAGGCGCTTATAAAATCAGCCAGGGGCTGCTGGACGAATTCGGCGCCAAGCGGGTGATCGACACCCCCATTACCGAACACGGCTTCACCGGCATGGCGGTCGGCGCGGCTTTGAACGGGCTGAAGCCGATCGTCGAGTTCATGACCTTCAACTTCGCCATGCAGGCGATGGATCACATCATCAACAGCGCCGCCAAGACGCTTTACATGTCCGGCGGTCAGATGGGCTGCCCGATCGTGTTTCGCGGCCCGAACGGCGCGGCATCGCGCGTCGGGGCGCAGCACTCGCAATGCTACGCCAGTTGGTACGCGCATGTGCCGGGACTGAAAGTGGTCGCCCCCTGGTCGTCCGCCGACGCAAAAGGCCTGCTGCGCGCGTCCATCCGCGACCCCAACCCGGTCGTGTTTCTGGAGAACGAGATGCTGTACGGGCAGACGTTCGACTGCCCGGTGGACGACGATTTCATCCTGCCGATCGGCAAGGCCAAGATCGAGCGCAGCGGCCGCCATGTGACCATCGTTGCCTTCTCCATCATGGTCGGGCTGGCGCTGGAAGCGGCGAAACTGCTGGCCGAACAAGGGATCGAGGCCGAGGTGATCAACCTCCGCTCGCTCCGTCCGCTGGACACCGCGACCATCGTCGAGAGCGTGAAGAAGACCAATCGGCTGGTCACCGTCGAAGAAGGCTGGCCCTTCGCCGGCATCGGGGCCGAGGTGACGATGCAGATCGTCGAACACGCCTTCGATTGGCTGGACGCCCCGCCGGTACGGGTGCACGGGCTGGATGTGCCGTTGCCCTATGCCGCCAATCTGGAAAAACTCGCGCTGCCGCAGCCCGGTTGGGTTGTGGATGCGGTGAAGAAAATCGTCTGAGGAAAGGGAGCAACACCATGGCCACCAATATCCTGATGCCGGCGTTGAGCCCCACCATGACCGAGGGCACGCTGGCCCGCTGGTTGAAGAAGGAAGGCGACAGCATCAAGGCCGGCGACGTGATCGCCGAGATCGAGACCGACAAGGCGACGATGGAAGTCGAAGCCGTCGATGAGGGCGTGCTGGGCAAGATTCTGGTGGCCGACGGCACCGAGGGCGTGAAGGTCAACGAACCCATCGGGGTGATGGTCGATGCCGGGGAGGCTGTGCCGACCGCCGCCGCGCCTGCGGCCGCGATTGCTGCGCCTATGCCGGTTGCTGCGGCGCCCGCACCCGTTGCCGTCGCTGCCCCGGCCGCACCCGCCGTTGCCAGGACAGACGGTGCGCGCATCGTCGCATCCCCCCTCGCGCGGCGCATGGCCGTGCAGGCCGGGATCGATCTGGCGGCGCTGACCGGCAGCGGACCCGGCGGGCGGATCGTGCGCGCCGATATCGAAGCCGCCGTCAAGGGCGGCACCGCAGCGCCGGCTGCTGTTGCCGCGCCGATTGCTACTCCCCCCGCCGCGCCGAAACCGGCCCCAATCGCGATCGCCGCGCCGCACCGCGTCGTGCCGCATAGCTCCATGCGCAAGGTCATCGCCCGTCGCCTGACCGAGGCCAAATCCTCCATCCCGCATTTCTATGTGTCGATGGATGTGGAGATCGACGAACTCATCGCCCTCGGCGAGAAGCTGAACGCGAAATCGGCCCCGCGCGACAAGCCGGATGCCTATTTCATCACGATCAACGATCTGGTGATCAAAGCCTCGGCCGCGACATTGCGCAAAGTGCCCGCCGTCAACGCGTCGTGGACCGACGATGCCATGGTGCTCTACGACGACGTCGATATCAGCATCGCCGTGTCCATCCCGGACGGGCTGATCACCCCGATCGTGCGCAAAGCCGACCAGAAGGGGCTGCTGACCATCAGCCGCGAGATGAAAGACCTCGCCGGGCGGGCACGCGCCGGCAAGCTGAAGCCGGAGGAATTCCAGGGCGGCGGGTTCTCCATCTCCAACATGGGCATGTTCGGCGTCTCGTCGTTCAGCGCCATCATCAACCCGCCGCAATCGGCCATTCTGGCGGTGGGTGCCGGGCAGAAGCGGGCGGTGGTGAAGAACGGCGCATTGGCCATCGCCACCGTCATGACCGTGACCCTGAGCGTCGATCACCGGGTCGTCGATGGCGCCCTGGCGGCAACCTGGCTGAAAGCGTTCAAAGGGATCGTCGAAGATCCGTTGAGCCTGATGCTGTGACCGAGCAGCGGGGACGGCGGCCGGATCGGTCTTGCTTGGGGGTGGCCCATGGGGGAATATCTGGCCCCGCCGGGCTGCGGCCTTGGTAACCTATCGCGACGCCGCCCCGGCCGATGTGCCGGACGTGCTGCGCCTGGTGCGGGGCCTCGCGGAGTACGAGCGCGAAACCGATCGGTTCACCGCGACCGAAGCCGATTTCCATCGCATGCTGTTCGGGCCTCGGCCAAAGGCGCATGCCATTCTGGCCGAGATTGCGGGCCAAGCGCCGGTCGGCATCGCGCTTTATTACTACACCGTCAACACCTTCATGGCGACCGAAGCGCTGTTCCTCGAAGACCTGTTCGTCGAGCCGGCGCAGCGCGGGTCCGGCATCGGTCTTGGGCTGATGCGCGCGGTTGCCGCCCGCACCGTGGCGGACAACTGCGGTTGGATGGAATGGCGGGTGCTGAACTGGAACCAACCGGCGATCGCCTTCTATGAGGCACTGGGCGCGCGTCCGATCGAGAAATGGCACGTACGGCAACTCCACGGCGCGGCGCTGACCGCCCTGGCACAGGGGAACACACATGGCTGAGCAGAGCTTCGACCTGATCGTCGTCGGCGGTGGCCCCGGCGGCTACGTCGCCGCCATTCGCGCCACCCAGCTCGGCATGAAAACCGCTTTGGTGGAGCGCGAGCATCTGGGCGGCATCTGCCTGAACTGGGGCTGCATCCCCACCAAAGCGCTGCTGCGCTCGGCGGAAATCGCCCATTTGCTGCACCATCTGCCGGAATACGGCTTCGCCCCCGTCACCGCGCAATTCGATCTGGATAAGGTGGTGAAGCGGTCTCGCGGGGTGGCGAAGCAATTGTCGTCCGGCGTCGCGCATCTGTTGCGCAAGAACAAGGTGACGGTGTTCGACGGCACCGGCAAATTGGCCGGCAAGGGCACTCTGGCGGTGACCAAGGACGGCAAGCCCGTCGCCACCCTGAAAGCCCCGCATATCGTCCTGGCGACCGGCGCCCGCGCCCGCGTCATGCCGGGGATCGAGCCGGACGGCAAGCTGGTTTGGTCCTACAAGGAAGCCATGGTCCCCACCGCCATGCCGAAATCGCTGCTGGTCGTCGGGTCCGGCGCCATCGGCATCGAATTCGCCAGCTTCTACCTGAACATGGGCGCCGCCGTGACCGTGGTCGAAGTCATGGACCGCGTGCTGCCGGTCGAGGACGCCGAAATCTCCGCCCTGGCGCGCAAGGCGTTCGAAAAGCAGGGCATGAAAATCATGACCTCCGCCACCGTAAAAGGCATCGTCAAAGCCGCCGACAGCGTGACCGTCAGCGTCGAAAGCAACGGCGCGGTGCAGCAGATCGTGGTGGATCGCGTCATCTCCGCCGTCGGCATCGTCGGCAACACCGAGGGCCTGGGGCTGGAAGGCACCGGCGTCAAGGTCGATCGCACCCATGTCGAGATCGACGCCTATTGCCGCACCGGGGAGGCGGGGGTTTACGCGATCGGCGACCTCGCAGGGCCGCCCTGGCTGGCGCACAAGGCCAGCCACGAAGGCGTCATGTGCGTGGAGAAAATCGCCGGGATCGCGGGCGTGCATGCCATGGACCCCACCAATATCCCCGGCTGCACCTATTGCCGACCGCAGGTGGCCTCGGTCGGGCTGACGGAAGAAAAAGCCAAGGCCGGGGGACGCGCGATCCGGGTCGGCCGCTTCCCGTTCATGGGCAACGGCAAGGCGATCGCCATGGGGGAGCCGGAGGGCCTGGTCAAAACCGTGTTCGACGCCGCGACCGGGGAATTGCTGGGGGCGCATATGATCGGCGCCGAAGTGACCGAGATGATCCAGGGCTACGTCGTCGCCAAGACCCTAGAAACCACGGAAGCCGAATTGATGAACACCGTGTTCCCGCATCCGACGATCAGCGAAAGTATGCATGAGTCGGTCCTTGACGCTTACAAGCGGGTTATCCACTTCTAGGCCATGACAACCCGCATCGTTATCGATCGCCGCCACCCGGAAAAGGCGCACCGCCCGGACAATCCGATCCAGCGCAAGCCCGATTGGATCCGGGTCAAGGCGCCCAATCATCCGGTCTACAAGGAAACCCGCGAACTGATGCGGGCCAACGGTCTGGTCACGGTCTGCGAGGAAGCCGCCTGCCCCAATATCGGCGAGTGCTGGTCGCAGCGCCACGCCACCATGATGATCATGGGCGATACCTGCACCCGCGCATGCTCGTTCTGCAATGTGCGCACCGGGCTGCCGCTGCCGTTGGACCCGACGGAGCCGGATCGGGTCGCAGACGCCGTGGCAAAGTTGGGGCTGCGGCATGTGGTGGTGACCTCGGTCGATCGGGACGATCTGGCCGATGGCGGTGCCGCCCATTTTGCCGCCGTCATCGGGGCAATCCGAGCGGCGGCGCCCGCCACGACGATCGAGGTGCTGACGCCCGACTTCCTCCGCAAACCCAACTGCGGCGACATCGTCGCGGATGCTCGGCCCGACGTCTTCAACCACAATCTGGAAACCGTGCCGCGGCTTTATCCGACCATTCGACCGGGCGCGCGGTACTATCAATCGTTACGCTTGCTCGATACCGTGAAACAGCGGGCGCCGGGCATTTTCACCAAATCCGGGCTGATGGTGGGCCTGGGCGAGACGCGCATCGAAATCATGCAGACGATGGACGATCTGCGGGTGGCCGACGTGGATTTCCTGACGATCGGTCAATATCTGCAACCGACCGTCAAACACGCCGCCGTCGCCGAATTCGTTCCGCCCGCAGTGTTCGAGGAATACGCGGCGTTGGCTCGGGCAAAAGGCTTCCTGCTGGTCTCGGCGACCCCGCTGACCCGCAGTTCCTATCATGCGGATTCCGATTTCGCCGCCCTGGCCGCCGCGAGGAATCGCGGCTGATGCCGACCCACGCGGAACGGCAGATCGTTCCTTACAGCCCGGACCAGCTTTTCGATATCGTGGCCGATGTCGGATCCTACCCGAAATTCCTCCCGTGGTGCGTGGCAACGCGGGTGCGGGTGAAAACCGAACAGGAAATGTTGGCGGATTTGACGGTGGGTTTCGGCCCGCTGCGGGAGTCGTTTACGAGCCGGGTGCAATTGGAACGCCCGCATCGGGTGAAGGTCGAGTATGCCAACGGGCCGTTTCGTTACATGAACAACGAATGGAATTTCCTGCCGCACGAGAAGGGCACCGAGGTCGATTTCTTCGTCGATTTCGAATTCAAGAACCGCATGTTGCAGGCGGCGATCGGGGTTGTCTTCAACGAGGCCGTGCGCCGCATGGTCGGCGCCTTCCACAAGCGTGCGCGGGATGTTTACGGGGTTGGGTAGGTAATACCAATGGCCTGAAATAATGACTCTTCCATTATTTCAGGCCGTTGGTATGCGCGCGGGGTTGGCGGGGCGGCCGCGCCCCCTCCCCTATTCCGCCGCCATCGCAACGTTCCGCACCGCCAGCCCGTCCAGCAACGTCTTACGCCTTGCCTCGGCTTTTGCTCGGTTGGCGTCCTTGACCGGGCCGAAGCCACGGATGGTATCGGGCAGTGCTGCCAGACCGACAGCCGCCTCGATCGTTTCGGGGCGCAACGCCGCCGTCGCCGCCCGCAAATCGCCGATATAGGTTTCGATCCACGCCCGCTCGGCGCCACGCTCCGCCTGCCGACCGAACGGATCCCAGGCGGAACCGCGCAGATGCTTGCCCGCCCGCAAAACGCGGAACAGTGGCAAAGCGATCCAGCCGGGGACCGCGACTTTGCGACGCCGGCCGGTCAGTGGATCGATACGAGCGATTACCGGCGGCGACATATGGAACACCGGCTTGTCGCCGTAGGACGCGAGCAAATGCAGACGCGCGACCTCGTATTCGTCCTTGTAGGCCATCGATCGGAACAACCCCTCCGCCGCCGCGCGGGAAAACCGGTCGGGCTTGCCG
>JANXMB010000124.1 GCA_025354865.1 Acetobacteraceae bacterium
GGTGCTGCTGATCGACGAACTGGACCGAGCGGACGAACCGTTCGAGGCGTTTTTGCTCGAACTGCTGGCCGATTTTCAGATCACCGTGCCGGAATTGGGCACAATACGAGCGAAAACGCCGCCCGTGGTGGTGCTGACCTCGAACCGCACGCGGGAGGTTCACGACGCCATCCGCCGCCGCTGCCTGTATCATTGGGTGTCGTATCCCGACGCGGCGCGGGAACGCGCGATCCTGGCGGCGAAAGCGCCGGGGGTGACGGACCTGCTGGCCGGGCAGGTGGTGTCCTTCGTGCAACGGCTGCGCAACGAGGAACTGTTCAAACTCCCCGGCGTTGCCGAAACGATCGACTGGGCGCAGGCGCTGACCTATTTGAACAAAGCCGAACTGACCTCCGGCGACGTGGACGAGACGCTGGGCGTACTGCTGAAATACCAGGACGACATCGCCAAGGTAAAAGGCGCCGAGGCCGCTCGGCTGGTGGTGGAGTCACGGATTTAGCGCGCGAAGTCTTGTCCCTCGATGCCCGGAATTGGGCCAGAGCCATCCGACACGATGATTTCATCGGATGCCCCTGTGTCGGAATATTTTACAACTTCGCGCTCGCCCGCTGGAACCCTCGATGCAAGCATATAGAATGTAACGAAAAAATTTCCGGCACGTAAATTGCCAGGAGATAATTACGCATATGTGTCGGACGGGGCGCTGGGAACAGCGGCTGCGGTCCAAAAAAAGGAAACTATTATTCATGCCCAGTCGGATCGCTCGTCTCGTCCGCTCGTTCAGGAAAACGGCTCCCGCACAGGCGATCGCCGCTTGCGTCGCTGCCGCCTGTCTGGCGCAACCGGCCCATGCCACCGTCACGCTCTTGAATGGCAGCTTCGAACAGACAACGGGCGGCCAAATCGCTTGTTGCGGGTTATTGGCCGCAGCCTCGTGGGTGGACACGAGCAATCCCAACTACAATGCGGTAACCGCGCCCTCGGGGCTGGAGGCGACAGCGCCCACCGATGGCTCCCGCTACCTGCGTCTTGTGTCCGATGCGGGCATCTGGGGCAGTATTTATCAAAATCTTGGAACAATGGTCGCTGGGCAGACCTACACCATCAGGGGCGACGTCGTTGGCAGCAACAACAGCGTCAATGCAACCTGGGGTGCAACGGTCGAATTCGCCTCCAACGGTGCGACGAGCTTCGGACTCAACGGGTTCGCAGCGCTTCCGACGGTCTATACACAGGAAACCCTGACGGCCGCCGCGATCGGTGGTGCGAATGTGGGTATGATCAACATAAGCTACACCGCGACGGCGGCCGATGCCGGAAATCCGCTGTATCTTTCCTTCATCGCGAATGCCAGCGGCGCCGGCTCCGACATTCGTGGCGGCGTCGATAACCTGAAACTGACCGCGTCAACGGTTCCAGAGCCGTCTTCTATGGTGTTGTTCGGTGGTGCAATCCTGGCCCTCGCGGGTTGCCGCCGCTTGGCGGGCGGTAAAACCCGGTTGTAGGAGCCCTGGCAAGTGTCCGGCAGCGGCGACGGGGCGCGTCCCCGCCCCGCCAACCGAAGCCCCTATTCCGCCGCTTGCTGATACCGCGACGCGGCGTAGCGCATCAGCGCGTCGTCGTCCGTCGGCACGATCGGGGAAAAATCCGTGTGCGCGATCCATTCCTCTCGGGTCGGGGTGCGGATGTAGTTGGACACCGCATTCAGCGTCAAATACACGATCTTGCGCGGGTAAGGCGTGATGTTGCCAGCGGACCCATGCACCAGATTGCCGTGGAACAGCAGCAATCCGCCGGCTTTGCCGGTCGGTGCGACAATCCCGCCGACATCGACAAGGTCGGTGACCGTCGCCTCATCCAAAGTCCACAGCGGATACGACGTTGTGGTGGTGTCGTGCTCCGCCTTCAGCACGCCGGCGGTATGGCTGCGAGGCACCAGCATCAGCGGGCCGTTGATCGGCATCACCTCGTCCAAAAATACGGCGATGTTCATCGCCCGCGGCTCTGGCATGCCATCGTCGCGCGCCCAGGTGCCGTAGTCCTGATGCCACTGCCAGACGTCGCCGGTGAAGGACGCTTTGGCGTTGACCTTGTATTGATGCATGTAGACCTGCTCGCCGAACAACTGCTCGACCGGGTCGATCATACGGGGGTGTTTGCCCAGCAGGCCGAACGCCTCGTTATACAGATGCGCGGCGAAGGCGGTGCGCGGGGCGCCGGACCGTTCGCGCCAGACCTCCGGCCGTTGCTGCGCATAGACATTGGTCGCTTCGTCCCGCAGCACCGCCACTTCTTCCGGCCGGAACGTGTCGGGCAGGAACAAATAGCCTTCGTCGCGGAACTGGCGGAGTTGGGCTTCGGTCAGCATGGTCGTGCTCCCTGGGTATCAAGCGTTGGACAGGACATAGACCTGTCGACGGCGGCAGGAAAGTGCCAAGCGCTTCGCCGCTTCAGGCCCGCAGATGCTGCCTGACGATCGTGGTCAGGCGCGGGCCGATCGCTTGGTGGTCCATATGAAAATTTGGCGCGCCGTGCGACGGGATATAGCGGGGATCGGTTCCGCCCTCGGCCGTCACGAACGGTGCGAAGTCATCGACAAATTCCAACCCCCGCTCGGCGCAGCAGCCCCGCAGACAGTCGTTGTACCGACCGCGCAATGCGGTGCGGGTGCGGAAGTCGGGGATTTCCATGCGGTGCAGAAGCGCGGATTTGCGCTGCTTTTCCACAGGGTTCCACCGTTGGCGGTCAAAAACCCCTCGATCCAGCAGGCGTCGAACAGGGCGGTTGGAAACGCCGTGCAGATCCGCAGCCGCTTCCGCCCGGCGCGTTCGATCGCCGCGTCCAGAAACCGAGCGTATTGTGCCACCGCCTGCGCCGCGTAATCGTCGAATTGGGGGACCGAGAAGGTTGCGACGCCGTTTTCCAGCCGGTGCGCCATCCATCGGAACTCCGCGTCGATACCGCCGAATTTCAAGAAAACCGGCACATCCGGGGCGGCGGTGGCCGCAGCCGTCAACCAGCGCAAGATCGGCGCCCCGTATTGCGCCGGCGGATAGATGCGCGCCAGCCCGGCGGCCGAGGCCCCGTGACACACGATTGGAATGCCGGCCAGCCACGCCGCGCCGACGGTGGCGCCCTGCGCGTAGTGGGCGGCGTGGGAGTCGCCGAACACATAATACGGCAGCCCACTCATCGCTTGGATATCGGCCAAGGTGGTCGGATCCGGCCCCAACCACAGTCGCCCCATCGCCCCGCCATCCAACGCCTGACGCCGAAAGACCGCTCGGAAAAACGCCCGAGGCCACGCCGCCCCGCCATCCGCCAAGGACCGCAGCGCATGCAACCCGTCCGGCAGCGGGCCGACGATGGGTTCTCGGCCCTCGGCGCAGCCATACGCGATGAAATGCTGCAATCCGCTTGCGCCATCCAAACCGGCCGCCGTCAGATCGGGATGCTGCGCGACATAAGCATCCGCGTCGAAACCGCACGCCAGCAGGCAAGCCGCGACGCGGCGGACATCGTCCGGCCCCATCGTCATGGTCGCGCAGTCCGGCGGCTTGACGAAGCGGCGGGCGGTCGGAATGCTCCCGGCGGTAAAACAAGGGGAACCGCTGCAATGTCCGATCTTGTGCTTAGAGCGCGATGACCGAAGGTGGAATCACCGGAGGTCTGAATCGCGCGACCGAACAATTGGTTAGATCGCGATACGTGAGCGCGAGCGAACGCATCGCGATCTAACCACCCGCTGCCCAACCCGTCCCGGCTGGCGAAACTGTCCGAGGACATTCTGGAACCCGATTTACCCATCGTCGATCCGCACCATCATTTATGGGATCACGGCGGCAATACGTATTTTATCGACAACCTGCTCGCCGATACCGCGTCCGGCCATAATATTGTCGCGACGGTTTTCCTGCAATGTTTCTGGGCCTATCGCACATCCGGCCCCGAAGCGATGAAGCCGGTCGGCGAGACCGATTTCGTGGCCGCCGCTGCTGCCGAGGCCGATCGCCGGCAAAGCAAAACCCGTGTCGCCGCCGGCATTGTCGGATACACCGATTTCCGCCAGGGGGAGGCAGTCGATGCGGTGCCGGAAGCACATATCGAAGCCGGTGCCGGCTGTTTTCGCGGCATTCGGCAAATCACCGCGCGGCATCCCGCTTTTCTCGCCAGCATGTCCACCCCGCCGGATTTCGGACTGATGGCCGACCCCGCTTTTCGTGCCGGCTTCGCATTGTTGGAGAAATA
>JANXMB010000130.1 GCA_025354865.1 Acetobacteraceae bacterium
CGCAAGCTGACCGCGCGCGATGTCGGGCTGGCCGCCGCGGCCAATCACCCCTGGTTGAACGTGCACCGCCGCCCTCGGGTCGGGATCCTCGCGACCGGCGACGAAATCGCCATGCCCGGCGATCCGATCCCGACCGGGGGCATCGTCAGCTCGAACTCCCACGCCCTCGCGGCGCTGGTGCGTGCGGCCGGCGGCGATCCGGTGGTGCTCCCGATCGCCGCCGATACCAAGGAGGCGGTCGCCGCCGTGGCCGATTCGGTGCTGGGCCTGGATTTGTTGGTGACGACCGGCGGTGCGTCGGTCGGGGACCACGATCTGGTCATCGCCGGGCTGCAAACGCGCGGATTGAGCGTGGATTTCTGGCAAATCGCCATGCGGCCCGGCAAACCTCTGCTGTTCGGCAAGATGGGCGCGCTGCCGGTGTTGGGCTTACCCGGCAATCCAGTCTCGGCGATGGTTTGTTCGATCTTGTTCCTGCTGCCGGCTTTGGCTCGCCTGTCGGGCCTACCCGCCGCGCCGCCGCCCACCACGACGGCGATTCTGGGCGTAGCGGTGCGGGAAAACGACCGCCGCGCCGACCATTTGCGCGCCACGGTGGAAGTCGATGCGCTCGGTCGCATGGTCGTAACGCCGTTTGCGGTGCAGGATTCGGCGATGCTGCGTCGGTTGGCGCAGGCGGACGCACTGGTGCTGCGCCCGCCGCATGCGCCCGCTTTGCCCGCCGGGGCGGAAGTACCGATTATCCGTTTGGATTCGCTGGGTTTGTGAGCGTTCGGGCGGCGGCGGTGCGGCTACGCGACCGTTGGATCTGGACCTCGGCGACATATCAACGTATGGTTGTGCATGTTTTCCACAGGTTGTGCTTGACGGCAGGATCGGAACCTACGTAGAACATGCGGGTTGCCGCTTTGTTCCGAATCACCGTCGGGGGGAAACCCAAAATGCTGACCCGCAAGCAGTACGAACTGCTCGTCTACATTGATAGACACCTGAAGCGCACCGGCTTTTCCCCGAGCTTCGAGGAGATGAAGGAAGCCCTGCTGCTGAAATCGAAGTCGGGTATTCACCGTTTGATCTCGGCGTTGGAAGAACGCGGATACCTCGGACGGCGGCATCATCGAGCCCGAGCGCTGGAGGTGTTGCGACTGCCGGACAATCTGGATCAGCGACCGACGGTGCCCGACCGTGACGCCATGCCATTTGCACCCAACGTCATTCGCGGCGATTTCTCCGGGCGCCTGCCGGGCGTGCATACCGCGCCGGACTCGGTCGCCGTCGCGCTGCCGTTGTATGGCCGCATCGCCGCCGGGCTGCCGATCGAAGCGTTGCGCGATACCGGCGCGACCGTGGATGTGCCGACGGCGCTGCTGGGCAACGGCGAGCACTACGCGCTGGAAGTTGCCGGCGATTCGATGATCGAAGCCGGCATTCTGGACGGCGATACCGTGCTGATCCGCAAAGGCGAAATCGCCGAGACCGGGCAGATCGTCGTTGCCTTGGTGGACGACAGCGAAGTCACGCTCAAGCGGCTGCGTCGGCGCGGGCAATCGGTGGCCTTGGAACCCTGCAATATCCGCCTGAAGCCGCAGATTTACGCCGCCGATCGGGTGAAGGTGCAGGGCAAGCTGGTCGGGCTGATCCGGCACTACTGACCGGTCACGGCCGCAAGTCCGGACCGGGCGCATCCAACGTTGCCGGGGGCAGGCTCGGTATCGGTTTCGGCCGGGGTTGCGGCGGCGGTGGCACCCAGGGGCGATCGCCGCGCTCCATCCGGTCGGTCACGACCACGGCACCGTCCGGTCGCAACCAGATCGCGGCCGCCCCTTCCCGCCAGACGGTGAACCGATCCGCCAGCTTCGGCCAGGGGCGCGTGCACAGCCCCCGAGCCGGTTCCGCCGACACAACAACCGACACCCCAACACAGCCATTCGGCCGCGACGGCCCACGCACCAGCAACGCCGTCCCCGCATCCGGTTGCGGTCGCAAACGGCAGAAATCCTTGTCGCAATCGATCGCGCCTGCTGCGGCCTTGCCCTGTCCCGGCATCGGTTTGGCAACGGGCTCCATCCATAATTGCAACCAGGCATCCCGCACGAACGCCGAACCGCCCTGATTTTGCTGCACGAATACCCCGGCTGGGGTTCGCACCCCAATCAGGCGAGCATCGGCGGAAATCAGAATATCCGGCGGCTGCTCCGCGATCGGGGACAGCAGGCCGATCGCCATCGGTAGCAAACCGAACAGCCGCAGCCGCGTGCGCCAGATGCCGAGCCAGGCCAATCCGACGGAGAATACCGACAAACCCCACGCCGGAATATGCGGCACCGGTGCCGTCGCCGCCGGCCAGGACGATGTCGTGGTGGCGATCCAAACAACGGCTTCCGCGCCCCACCCCATCGGCACCAGAGCGATCCACTCCAACCCGAACGGCATCAGCGCCAGGGCGATCAAGCCGGCGGGCATCACCCAGATCGCGGTCAAAGGCACTGCGACCATGTTGGCGACGACGAAATAGGCCTGGATATGCCCGAAATGGTATGCACCGTACGGGGCGGACGCCGTGCCGGCCAACCCGCTGGTCAGCGCCAACGCCACGATGTGCGACGCTAGGCGCCGTTGCCAGGATTTTCCGTGCAGCCGGCGCAGCCATGGGCGCAGCGCCTCGTAACCGGAAATCAGGGCCAGCACCGCAGAAAAACTCATTTGAAAGGAAACGCCCGGCACCTCCTGCGGTTCCAGCAGCATCAGCACCACGCCGGCAAAACCGAGGCCCCGCAGCGACACGACCCGCCGTCCAGCGACGATCCCCAGCGTGAAAAGGCACGCCATGGTAAAACTGCGCACGATCGGCACGTGCATGCCGGTCAGCACCATGTACAATCCGCCGATCGTCAACGCGACCACCGCCGCCAAGGTCTTCGCCGGCCAAAACAAGCTCGCCCGCTCGGAGCACGCGAACCCGAATCGGGCGAGGCTCAGCGCGAATCCCATGACGATCCCGATATGCAGCCCGGCCACCGCCAGCAAATGGGCCAACCCGGAGTCGCGGAAGGCCTGATGCTCCGCCTCGGGGATGCTGGTCTGGCCGCCGGTCAACAACGTCGTGCTCACGGCCCCCGCCGCGCCGGGCACGACGGCGGCGATGCGGGTGGCGATCGTCTCCCGCAGGCGTTGCATGAAGCGGGCCGCGCCGGACGGCGTCGCTTCGGTCACGCGTTCGATGGAGCCGAGCGCATAGCCGGATGCACCGAGGCCGGCGTAGAAGGCGTCGCGTTGCAGGTCCCAGCCGCCGGGATAGCTGGGGGGCGCGGGGGTACGGATCACCGCACGCAGCCGCACGCTATCGCCGGTTGCGACCGGCATTTGATCAGTCTTGCGCAGGCGCACCCGCACGGTCCGCCGCAGCGGCTCGCCGGCATTATCCAATCGCACCGCCTCGATGGCGACGCGGCGGCCTTCTGGCAACCGCTCCACCCCCTTGATCGTGCCTTCGATCGCGACGGCATGGGTTGGCAGCCCCGTTTCCAGCGGTAGAGCCCGCGACGTTGCGAACTGCGCGCTGGCAAAGCCGATGCCTGCCGCCAGGATCGGGGCGAACGGGATACGAAACCGCCAGATACCGCAAAGGCCCAGCGCCGCGACGGCGGGACCGGCCCAGACGGGCGGTTCCACGCGCAAGGCGTAATACGCCAGGACGCCGGCCCCCATGAACACCGGCAGCCACAACGCGCGCCGATCGGTTTCGGCATCCAGCAGGGATGCGAGCGCCTTCAAGCCCGCCGGCGGCAAGCGGACAGCAACACCAGCGGCACAGCCCAGGCGATCCATCCCGCCGGTTCGGGTGCCGCTTGCGCAAACGTGTAATGGCCTTGGGCCTGGCTCAACTCGAAGGCATCGCCAGGATCGAATCCCCAGGGATCGCCACCTTGCAGGACGAAACTATCGGTCGATAGTCCAGAGGGTGCCACGCGTACGACGCCGGAGTGGATGTCGGCATCGGCGACCAGCAGGTCGATCGGTGCCGTCTGCCCTCCCAGCGAGACGAAGCCACGCACCCGGATCTCGACGCCGGGTCGGGCAAAATAGGCCGGACCGTTGAAGCCGCCGACGTCGCTGGCGTCGTCGGGAATGGCAATGGACAGGCTATCGCCGGGCGCCAGCACGATCCCCGTTGTGGCGAACGACAGGTCGCCGGCAAAAACCGAGACCGCGACGGTGCCGACCGACCCGACGAAGGTTGAATCGCCGGTATTGGCGATTTGCACATAGCCGGTATCGGGTTCCACGAACGCCGCGTCCACCCGGTTCGGGAAAGGATTGGTGGATGCGTAGGCTGTGGCGATGGAAATGGCATAGGCGACCGGCCCGGCCCGGCCGGACATCGGCCGCAGCGCGCAGAGGACAAGGAGCAGGCAAAGAAAAACGCGCATGACAGGGGTTCCCTAGCATGCGCGTGGTTAAGAAATCGTTAACGCCCCGATGGTTTTCCCATTCGTTTTTGGGGCTTTGGGGTCAGTAGATGACCTTCCCGGTGTCCTTTTCCATGATGTGCATCTGATTCATATCAGCAGTCAGACCCAGCATCTTTTCCGGTTCGGCGTTGGTCGCGGGATCGAGGCGGGCGCAGATCGGCGCGCCATCGACGAAGAAATGCACCATGGTTTCCATGCCCATTGGCTCCACGACATCGACCAGAAGGTCCAAGGGTTCGAAGCCCGGGCGGTCTTCTTCTTTGCGCTGGGTCAGGTGCTCCGGGCGGATGCCGAACACCATTTCCTTGCCCTTGAACGGCATATAGCGTGCCGTGCGTTCGGCTGGGATCGCGACCTGGATTGCGCTGTTGACCCGCACCGACAGACCGCCGCCGCCGGCTTCCTCGATATGGCACGGCAGGAAATTCATCGCCGGGGAACCGATGAACCCGGCCACGAAACGGCTGGTCGGGTGATGGTAAACCTCGGCCGGGCTGCCGACCTGTTCGATGATGCCGTGGTTCATGACGACGACGCGATCGGCGAGAGTCATTGCCTCGATCTGATCGTGGGTCACGTAGACGGTGGTGGTTTTAACGGTCTGATGCACTTTTTTGATTTCGGTGCGCATCTGCACCCGCAGCTTGGCGTCCAGGTTCGACAAAGGTTCGTCGAACAGGAAGACTTTGGGGTTGCGAACGATGGCGCGCCCCATGGCGACGCGCTGGCGCTGGCCGCCGGACACGGCCCGCGGTTTGCGTTCCAAAAGCATCCCGATATCGAGGATGCGGGCCGCTTCGTCGACGCGGCGCTTGATTTCCTCCTTGGGGAATTTCCGCAATTTCAGGCCGAACGCCATGTTGTCGAAGACGGACATGTGCGGGTACAGCGCGTAATTTTGGAACACCATGGCGATATCGCGGTCGCGCGGGGGAACATCGTTGACCACGTCGCCGCCGATC
This sequence comes from Acetobacteraceae bacterium, assembly GCA_025354865.1. Classification (GTDB taxonomy): domain Bacteria; phylum Pseudomonadota; class Alphaproteobacteria; order Acetobacterales; family Acetobacteraceae; genus Rhodopila. The sequence goes on from JANXMB010000130.1 coordinate 5,435, forward strand.
CAGATTTCGCCGCTGGTTATTTCCTCCAGCCCGGCAATCATCCGCAGCGTGGTGGACTTGCCGCAGCCCGAAGGCCCGACGAGCACGACGAACTCATGATCGGCGATGTCGAGGTCGATCCCCTTCACCGCTTGCACACCCCCGTCGTATTCCTTGACGACTTTGCGGCAGGACACTTCAGCCATGGTCGTTCGGTTCCCTGTTTTAGCGGTTGGCTTTGTTTAACCCTTGGTCGCACCGGCGGTGAGGCCGGCCACGTAGTAGTCCATCAGGAAGGCGTAGATCACGATCGGCGGCAAGGATGCCAGCAGACATGCGGCCATGATCTTGCCCCATTGGAAGACGTCCCCGCGGATAAGGTCGGAGATGATACCGACCGTCAACACCATCTGGCTCGATGTATAGAGGTATGCCAGCGGATACAGGAATGCGCCCCAGGCCACGGTAAAGGCGAAGATGGTTGCAGCGATAATGCCTGGCATCGCCACAGGGATGAAGATTTTCAGCAGAATCTGGATATACGATGCACCGTCGATCAGAGCGGCCTCGTCCAGTTCCCTGGGGATGGAGCTGAAATAGCCGATCATGATCCAGGTGCAGAACGGCACCGCGAGGGTCGGATACAGCAGCGCGAGGCACCAGAGATTGTTGATGAGCCCCATCATCCCGACGATCTGGAACAACGGGATGAACAGCAGGGAGGGCGGCACGAGGTAGGTCAGGAACACCCCGGTCGAAAGCGTCTGACTGCCCCAAAATCCCATACGCGACAGGCTGAACGCCGCCATGACCGAGATCGTCATGCTGACCACGACCGTGACGGCGGTGATCATAGCGGAGTTCAGATAGTAGGTCTGGAAGTTCGGATAGGTAATCAGATACCAGAAATTATCCAGCGTCGGATGGTTGACCATCCACGGGCTGCCGACCTGGGCGGAAATCTCGGCCGACGACTTCAGGCTGGTAACGACCGTGTAAAACGGCGGCACCAGGAAGATGACCACGAAAACCGCCAGGGCGGCATAGCTGCCCCAAAGCGCCCACAGCCGCTGACTGTGCAGGCTGGTTTTCCGCCGTTTGGCTGACGCACGAGCGTCGAGCGTCGTCGTGCTCATGCCGCGATCTCCTTGGTTCGTTGGGTCACGCCACGCAGCACGAAGAACGCCGCGCAGGCCAGGATCGGGAACATGAACAGACTATCCGAGGCCCCCAGCGGAATGTCGCCGGACTGGATGCCGACCTGGAAGGCGTAGGTGGCGAAGACATGCGTCATATCCTGCGGCCCGCCCGAGGTCAGAATGCGCACGATATCGAAATCGGCGAATGTCGTGATCAGGCTGAACAGGATGGTGATCGAAATGATGTTGCGCATCATCGGCAAGGTGACATGGACCAGTTTCTGCCGCGCCGTCGCTCCATCGATCGACGCCGCTTCGTAAAGCTGCTCGGGGACCGATTTCAGGGCGGCCAGATACATGATCATGAAGAACGGCGTGCCGAACCATATATTGACGGTGATGGTGCAGAGCCGAGCGATCCAGCCGACGCCCAGCCAGGGTACGTTGGCGAGTCCGAATTGATTGAGGACCCAGTTGAAGGCCGAATAGGACGGATCGAACATCCACCACCAGGTCAGCGTGGACAGCGCCAGGGGAATAACCCAGGGTACCAGCAGCAGCCCGCGCCAGATCTTCTGATTGCCGCTGGGAATATTGTGCATCAAATGCGCCAGGATGAAGCCCAGCAGCGCCTTCATCACCACGGCGGTGATGGCGAACAGACAGCTTTGGAAAATCACCAGCTGGAACGTATGGCGTTTCAGCAAGAAGGCGAAATTGCCCAGCCCGACGAAGGCCGTCATCTTCTTGTTCAGCATGCTCAGGTAAATGGCATAGAACGCGGGATAGATAACGAACACCGCGACCAGCAAAATCAACGGCAGGCAAAGCAGGAAAGCCGTGGTCGATCGCCGCTGGGCGAACCGTTTCATACTGCTCGTGCGCGTGGCACCCGCCGCCGCGGAGCCCACCGAGATACTGGAACTCTCAGCCATTCGAATCCTCCCATCCCGAGTCAAACCTGCCAAAAGCCGAGCACCGCTCGGTTTCCAGAGTCCCGATTTGTCGGGGCGATTTTGACCGAGGACCCGCCTTGAGGCGGTCCCCGTTTATGACACTTACACGCATCGCCCGACCCGCTCCACCCACTTGTCGCCACAATCCAGCATTTCGGGCAGCGTGCGGAGGATATAGTCGCTCTAAATCCCCCGCATCGATCAGCACGATAAAGCCAGCCCTGTTCGCGACTTTTCGCCGCGTGCCGCGCGTTCGCCGATTTCACGGCGCCGTCCGTGCCATTTGCAACACAGTCATGAAGCTAGCGGGGGGTTCGATCCGGCGCAACGCCGAACCGCCCCCGCCGCGACAGTTTTTTGCCGATTTTTAGCGGGTATAGCCGCTGATTTCGTCTTCCGCCCAGGCGACGACTTCCGGAATGGATTTACCGTCGCGCAGACGCGCCAACATCTGGTTGTGCACCGCACGTTGATAAATCTGCACCGCGATATCGGGCGATGCCTCGGACCCCGTCAGGCTGGCAATCTGGCCGGAGGACGGGCGCGGCGGATAGTTGAACACCGTGCCGGTGGGCGGGCCGACTTCGTCCCAGATCTTGAAGTCGAGCATTTTCGCATACGGCGGCAAGTCGTAGCCGTCGCTCGCGATGCCACGGGCTTCGACGTTCTCGCGCTGCATCAGATGTGCGAGCAGATCTTTCGACGCCGATTGATTTTTGCTGAATTTGTAGACGCCCCAATAATAGTTCTGGGTCGGCACAAAACGGCCCTTCGGCCCTTTCGGCGCCGGGAAGGTCCAGCAATCCGACGCAACCGCAATGTTGTCGCGCTTGGCGACCGCCCAGGCCGACGGCGGATTGAAGATCAACGCCGATTTACCGGAAATCAGCGCCCGGTTGTTCGACGCGTCGTCGTAGCTGACCGCATCGACCGGATAGAATTTCAGCAGCTTCTGGAAGTATTCGAGCACTTCCCGGGTCTCGTTCGACTTCAACTGGCTCTTGCCGTCGCGATCCACCAACTTGGCACCGTAGGACTGGAACATCGCACCGTGCAGATCGGTCGCGTCGGTGTTGATGCCGCCGCCCGCGCCCAGGCCCAACGCGAAGGTCAGGTTATCCTTCTGCGCCAGCTCGGCGTATTTCGTGAACGCATCCCAAGTCCAGGCATCCTGCAACGCATTGTGCTCGTCGTGCGTCGGATACATCGCCTGCAGGTCGAGGCCGTGCTTCTTGAACCAGCTGATCCGTGCGCAGGGCGGCTTCGTCTGGCTGCCGCTGCTGGACGGCACGCCGAACCAGGCGCCTTTTTCGCTGCCGAGGTAAGTGGCTGCATCGTTCGGCGTCCCGGCGAAAGAAATCAGGCCCTTCACCACGTCGCTGACGTCGGTCAAGGAATCGGCGTAGTTCCGCACGTCCCAATTGACGAATGTCATGATGTCGTGGCCGGCCTTGGCCTGCGTTTCAGCCGCCGGTGTCAGATTGAGCTTCCCGCCAGAGGAGGTGATGAAGTCGGCCGTCACTTCGACCTTGTTCTTCTCGGCCCAGACGTTGACCTGCTTTTGCATGACGTCGTTGGCGCCGGGCACCCAATGGTCCCAGAACCCGACATTGATCTTTCCAGCCGCGCCAGCGGTGCGGATATGCACCAGCGGCAATGCGGCACTTGCTGCGGCGAGTTTCATCGCACCGCGACGGGTCATTTCAGGCAAATTTTTCACTGAATAGCCTCCTGGTATGAGAAGGCGTATAGTGATCGCTACCATCGGCTGCAACAACGATATCGGCCGATCATCGTACCGGCATCGTATTGCCGTTTGCATCCGCCTGCGATCGTAGGCCCCAGATAGTACGAAGCCCGATCCGCTCGCCTTCGCGCACGAACCGGGCTCCAACCATGTATCGAACCGTAGGCTTAGCGGGTGAAGCCTTCGATTTCGTCCTGCGCCCAGTCCATCACCTGCGGAATCGACTGACCGGACTGCAATTTCGCAAACATCGTCGACAACGTGCCACGGTTATAGATCTGCACCGCGATGCTCGGCGGGGCCGGCGCCAGTGCGATGTGGGTCTTTTCGTTGTGCGATTTGCGAACGGGGTAGTGATAAACCGTGCCCTTCGGCGGGCCGACTTCGTCCCAAACCTTGAAGTCGGACATGCTGGTGAACGGTGGCACGTCGTAGCCGAGCGAGGCGTTGCAGCGGGCTTCGACATTTTCGCGTTGGGAGAGGAACGTGATGAGATCCTTGGCAGCGGTTTTGTTCTTGGCGAACTTCCACACCCCCCAGGAGAACGCCCCCATCGGCATGAACCGGCCGGCCGGGCCTTTGGGTGCGGGGAAAGTCCAGCAATCCTCGGCCACTTTCGGCGCATCGCGGCGGGCGACCGCCCAGGCGGACGGCGGGTTCCAGATCAGCGCCGACTTGCCTGAAATCAACGCGCGGTTGTTCGACGCGTCGTCGTAGCTGACCGCATCGATCGGCAGGAACTTCACCAGACGCTGGGCATATTCCAGCACCTGACGCACCTTGTCGGTCTTGACGGTGATGTCGCCCTTGGCATTGACCACTTCGGCGCCGTAGGCCGCGAACATCGCGCCTGCGGTATCGACCGAGTCAGCTGTGGTGCCGACACCGATCGCGAAGGGGAAGCCGGCCTTATGGCAGGCCTCGGCCGCCTTCAGCATCGCCTCGTAGGTCCAGTGCTCCGCCTCGGCCGAGGGATCGGCGCTGGCGGGGTACATTTTCACCACGTCGAGACCGGCGGCTTCCTTCAGGATGGAAATACGCCCGCACGGACCCTTCATCTGGTTGCCGGCGCTGCAGGGAACTGCGATCCAATGGCCGTCGTTTTTGAACAGGTACTCGCTCGCGGTCTGCACCTCCCCATACTGCTTGGTAAGCCCTGCCATGACGTCGTCCATCGGCTCCAGGCTTTCGATGGCATTTGGCGCTTCCCAGCCCGGGAATTGCTGCACATCGTGGCCGACCTTGGCCTGTGCCTCGGCGGCGATCGTCAGAATATTCTTCGATCCGACCGAGGTGATGAAGTCGGCCTGCACATCCACCTGATGGGCTTTACCGAAGGCTTCGCACTGCTTCTTCATCACTTCGTTGGCGTCTGGAACCCAATGGTCCCAGAAAGCAATCGAAACCTTTCCGGCCGCGTGACCGGTGCGGATATGGACGAGCGGTAGAGCCGCGCTGGCGACACCGAGCTTGAGCGCCGATCGGCGCGAGAATTTCGAACGAGTAGGCATGGGGTCGTTTGCTCCTTATGACGGCGCGTTTCGTGCGGCTACCATGGCGCGATCGTCGCGGGCAAGCTGCCCGAAACGCCGACCGCGCCCCTCAAACCGAGGCATCGAGACCGCTACCGCAGTTGCCGTTCGGTTCGCGAACCCGATCCGTCGAGCCTATGGGACCGGCGGGGCCGGAGCAAGTGTAACCGGTATTATTCGACCGCGATTGCCGATGCCGCTGCGAAATTCAATCCAACCTCGGTGCCCGGCGCCAACATTTGCTCCGCCGCGCCGACGACCCGGACCACGAGGTCGCCGACAGCGATATCGTAGCGCGCCGACCCGCCGAGGAAACTGGCGGCGCTTACGGTCCCGCGCAACGAACCGCTGCCGGGTGCGGTCAGCACGATGCTCTCCGGCCGGACAGACACCGTTGTCGCCGCCCCCGCCGCGCCGCCGTTCGGAAACAAGCAACCGATCGCGGAACCGTCGGGCAGCCGTACCGCACCTTCCGCCCCCGCCGCAACCGCGCCGTCGCACACCCCGCGCATCAGGTTCGCCGCGCCGATGAAGCTGGCCACGAAGACGCTGGCGGGGCGGAAATAGATCGTGCGCGGGTCGCCCATCTGCACGATGCGCCCCTTTTCCATGACCGCGATGCGATCGGACATCGCCAAAGCCTCGCTTTGATCGTGCGTTACATAGATCGTCGTCACGCCGATCTGCTGCTGCAAGCGGCGCAATTCGATGCGCATTTCCTCCCGCAGGGCCGCGTCGAGGTTGGACAGCGGTTCATCGAGCAACAATAATTTGGGGCGATGCACGATTGCACGAGCCAAAGCGACGCGCTGCTGCTGGCCGCCGGACAGGCGAGTGGCCGGGCGATCGCCGTAACCCGACAGACCGACCGTCGATAATGCCTGTTCGACCAGGGATTTGACCTCCTCCCGCCCCGGCCGTTGGCCTTTGGCGACCCGCAACGGAAAGGCGATATTCTCGAACACCGTCATGTGCGGCCAAATCGCGTAGGACTGAAACACCATCCCGATGCCGCGTTCGTTCAACGGCACAGCGATCCGCTTTTCGGAGTCGAACAGCACCCTTTCGCCGACCGATATTGTTCCGGCATCCGGCCGTTCCAACCCCGCCACGCACCGCAGCGTCGTTGTTTTTCCGCAACCGCTCGGTCCCAACAAGGTAAAGAACGTGCCATCGGGCAGGTCGAACGAAACCTCCCGCACGCCGCCGGCTTGGGTATCGAAACGATTGGCGTAGATTTTCGTCAATGCGCGGATGGTCAACATGGCTAATTTCCAAACACATCGGTGCCGCCGCGGCGACCCTGGACGAAAAAGATGCAGGCGATGACGGTCATCAACAGCGTCCAGATCAGGCCAAACGCCGCGAGTTCGCCGCCCTGGCCGTTGACCCATTGGTCGAAGATCGACACCGCGATGACCTGCGACCCGGGGCTGGCCAGCAACACCGCGATGGCGAGTTCCTTGTTGGCCACGAGGAAAATGAACAGCCAACCGGCAACGATGGCGGGCGAAAGCAACGGCACGACAATGCGGCGCAAGGTGGTCAGCGCCCCTGCCCCGGCCACGCCCGCCGCTTCTTCCAACTCGCGATGCAATTGCAGCACGCCGGAATACACGTAGCGCATGCCGTAGGGCATGAAGCGGATGACATAGGCGATGGCGATGATCCACAGGGATCCGTAAATCGGCAGCGGCACGCGCAAATAGACCTCCATCACCGCGACGCCGAGGCAGATGCCGGGGAACACTAGCGAGAGCGTCGCGAGTTGATCCAACGCCCAGCCGCCGGGGCCTCGGCGTGCGGCGATCCAACCGGCAAGGGCGGTGATCGCCATGATGACGGTGGCGGCGGCGGCCGCAACCAGCAGGCTGTTGGTTGCCAGTTCGACATAGCCCGGCGCGGTGAAGACGGTGCGGAAATTCTTGAACGACAGCATCGGGATTGCTGCCATCGAGAAACTGCGCAGGAACGGCAGCAACGACATCCACAGCAATGCGATCATCGGCAGCACCAGCACGATGCAGAAATTGACCAGGACGATGGCCCCCGCCACCCAACGGCCGGCGCCCAGATCGAACGGCCGCGGACGGAAGCCTTTGCCAGTCACGGAATGGTATTTCTCCGCGTTCTTCGACAATCGGCTATAAAAATACAGCAGGACCGCGACGATCGCGACCATCGCGACGGAAAATGCCGCAGCGTAGCCCAGATCGGGCGGCACCACGATCGTTGCCTCATACACATCGGTTGTCAGCACGTAGATACGCCCGGGCATGCCGACCAGCGCCGGCACTTCGAACCCGCCGATGGCGCGGATGAACACGAACAACGCCAAAGCCAGGATGGCCGGCATCGCCAGCGGCAACGATACCCGGCGGAGGGTTTGCAGAACGGTCGCGCCGCTCATGCGGGCGGCTTCTTCCATATCGGCATTGGCCGCACGAAACGTCGATCCCAGCAACAGAAAAACCAGTGGCGACCAGAGGAACCCCTCGATCAGAATCATTCCAGCCATGGAATTCACGTTGAACAGATTGTCCGTCCCGCCGGTTGCCATCCGATACAGATCGTTCATCGGTCCGACCTTTCCCAGCAGGAACAGCCAGGCGATGACGTGCAGAATATAGGGCGTGCCGAGGGAAATGATCGTTGCGAGATACGCCAGGATTTTGAACGGCGTGTTGGTCCGCTCCACCAGCCAGGCCAACACCCCGCCGACTACCAACGACAAAGCGGTGCTGCCGGCTGCGAAAACAAGGCTGTTCCAGATGCTGCGCAATGCGTCCTTATCGGTGAACATTTTGCCGAAATGACCCAGCGTGAAGCCGGTGACATCGCCGATCGCGTCGGTGGTGGTGATGCTATCTTGCAACAGAATATACAAAGGCGGCAGCATCAGCAGTGCGAGCACCAGCCCGATCGCCGCTGTGATCGGGCGGCGCGCGTCCTGTCTCACCCATGCCGCGATAGTCGTCACCGGAACAACTCGCGATAGATCGCCACCCATGCCGGCAGATCGTCGCGCGCCATTTCGGGCGTTACCACGTTGACTTTGAAGCCGCCGGCTTCGGGTTTGTTTTCCGGCACCTTGGCGGCCACGCGCGGGCTGGCCGGCAGATAATCGTTGTCGGACATCACCTTCTGGCCCTCGTCCGACAGCATGAATTCGGTCAAAAGCCGAGCGGCGTTGGGGTGCGGCGCGTCCTTGACGACGCTGACGAGGCTCATGGATTGCAAGAGCGGTTCCATTCGCAACCATTTTATCGGCGCGCCCTGCCCCTGACTGATCGTTGCGTGATAATTCAAAATCATCACCGCCAGGGAATACTCGCCCGACACCACTTTATCCAGCACCACCCGTTGCGCAGCGGGGATGACCACGGGTTCCTGTTTGGCGAAGGCGCGCAGATACGCCATGCCTTTATCCTGCCCCATCGTGGTCAGGATATTATGGATGAACCCGGGCGGCCCGCCGGGGGTCAGATCGTAGGTCCAAGCAATCTGGCCTTTCCACCGGGGATTGAGCAGATCCGCGAAAGTCTGAGGAATATCGGCGGCTTTCACCGTGTTGGTGTTGACCGCTGCGGTCCAGTAAAACAGATTGAGTGCCGTCCAATGGCCTTTGGTATCGCGCAACGATTGCGGCCAATCCGCCGCCGCCTTCGGTTTATAATCCGCAACAAGGCTGGCATCTTCCAACAAAAACACCGTATTCGACCCATCGAAGATATCCGCTTGCACCCGTTTCGCTCGGGCTTCGTTACGAATTTTCAGTGCCACATCCGACGACGTCGCCCGCGAATATTGCACTTTTATGCCGGGGTATTTCTTCTCGAACGCTTCGCTCATGGGACGCACGATCTGGTTCACGATCAAGGTCGAATACCAGTTCACGCTGCCCTCTTTCCGAGCAGCGTCGATCAGGGCTGTATCGGGTTCGGCGGCTTGGGCGGCACCTGCAAGCAGCAAAATTGCAACGAATAAGGCTTTCATCGAAATACCTCGCGATAGATGGAGATCCATTTCGTCAGGTCGTCTTTTGTCATATCGGGGGAGATATAATTGACCGCGAAATGGCCGGCTTCGGGTTTTAGTTGCGGAATCCGAGCGGGAATATCTGGATGGGCGGGCAGGTAATCGTTGGCTGCCATGACTTTCTGGCCTTCGTCGGACAGGATATATTCCAGCAGCAGGCGCCCGGCATTTGGGTGCGGTGCATCTTTCAAAATCCCGATCATGCTGAACAGGGCAACCAATGGTTCGATCGGTGCAGCGGCGATCGGTGCCCCCTGCCCGGCGCTGATGGCGATGTGATGGTTGTACATCATCAATCCCAGCGCATATTCCCCGGCAATCGTCTGATCCAGCACCGCCCGGGGGGAGGCCGCGACCGAAACCGGCGCCTGTCCGGCAAATTGTTTCAGGTACGCCATGCCTTTATCCTGGCCCATGACGGTCAGAATATTGTGGATGAAACCGGGTGCGCCTTGCACCGCGAGTTCCGATGTCCAGGCCATGCGTCCTTTCCATCGGGGATCGAGCAGATCGGCGAAACTACGCGGCGGTTCCTTCACCAGGTCGGTGTTGTAGGCGACAGTCACGAAATACAGATTGCTGGCGGTCCAGTATCCGTCTTTATCTTTCAGGATATCCGAATAGCGGGCCACGGCCTTGGCTTTGTAGGATGCCAGCAATTTCGCATCGGTCAGCGCATGGATGCCGCTGGTGACATCGACGACATCGGCCTGCATCCGCTTGGCCCGCGCCTCGGTCAGCAATTTCACTGTCGTATCGGTATTGCTGGCGCGGGAATATTGCACCTTGATGCCGGGAAACCGCGCCTCGAAGGCTTCGGCCATGGGGCGGGCGATCTGGTTGACGATCAGGCCGGTATACCAGACGGCGACGCCTTCCTTGCGGGCGGCCTCGATCGTTGCAGGATCGAAGTCCGCAGCCCGCACGCCGCTGGCCGCCAGCAGCAGCACGAGCACCGTCCATATTCCGCGCATTGCGTTTCCCCTGCTATCTTGCTGCCATTGTGGGCCGAGGACCCCGGTGCCTCAAGTCCCCGAACGCGCCCGACAGGCAGGAGATGCGATATGCGATCGGAATGGCGGCTGGACCCGAATTTTCTGACCGTCAACCACGGCAGTTTCGGCGCCACCCCGCTTTCGGTGCGCGCGGCGCAGGATGCCTGGCGGGACCGGATGGAAGCGCAACCGACCCGGTTCATGCAGGCGCTCCCCGCTTTGCTGCGGGCGGCGGCGGATCGGCTCGCCGCATTCCTCGGCGCTGCGGGGCAGGATCTGGCCTTCGTCGACAATGCCACAACCGGCTGCAACGCGGTCATCCGCTCCCTCCTTTTGCAGCCCAACGACGAAATCCTTGTGCTCGGCCACGTCTACGGCGCCGTCCGCAACACGGTCCTGTATGCCACGGAACGCGCGGGCGCGACGATGACCGAGGCTGCGGTCCCCTTCCCCAACCTGGACGACGACGCCCTGGTCGCTGCGGTCGCGCGTGCGCTGACCCCGCGCACCCGGCTGGCGATCGTCGATCATATCGCGTCGCACAGCGCATTGGTCCTGCCGGTGGCGCGCATCGTCGCGGCCTGCCATGCGGCAAACGTGCCGGTGCTGATCGACGGGGCACATGCGCCGGGGCAGATCGACGTCGATCTGACGGCGACGGATGCCGACTACTACACCGGCAATTGCCATAAATGGCTGTGTGCGCCGAAGGGCAGCGCGTTCCTTTGGGTGCGGCCGGATCGGCAGGCGGGCCTGCACCCCACCACGATCTCCCACGGGTTGGGCGGAGGGTTTTTGGCGGAGTTCGATTGGACCGGCACGCGCGATCCCTCGGCCGTGCTGTCGGTGCCCGCCGCGCTGGATTTCCACGAACGCCTGGGCGGGGCGGCAATGCGCGCGCGCAACATCGCCCTGGCGGCGGAGGCCGGCGCCATGCTCGCCCGCCGTCTGGGTACCGAAGCCGTGGCGACCGGCGGCGCCATGGGGCTGGTGCGCGTGCCGTGGGACGGTCCGCCGCAGGAACTGCGCGCGCGTCTGCTGGCGGCGGGGACCGATGCCCCGGTGAACGCGCTGGCGGGGGCCAACTGGCTGCGGCTTTCCGCCTTCGCTTACAACGAGCCGGCGGATTACGCGCGTCTGGCCGATCTCGTCGCCAAGGTGCTGCGGTCTAACAGCGGGCAGAGTCTGCCCGTTTAGACCATGATCGTTTGAGGTCGCACGCGATCTCGGCGTTGGATCATGGTCTAAGCCTTTGTTTGAGAGGGTGATTCACGCCCGAGGTTGAAGTCAACCTCAAGCGATCACGCTCTAGCCTTCCGCGTGCCGAGCGATCGCTTCCTCGACCGAACGAAAAATCCACTCCGGCCCGAACGCCCGCAACAGCCCTGTCCGCTCCGCTTGCCGCAACGCGCGCTCGGCCGACAATCGGGCGACGGCAACGGCGATACCGCGCGCGCGCAGGACTGCGATGGTGCGGATCAGCATGCCGGCGCCGGTGTAGTCGATGTCGATCGTGCCGGACGCCTCGATCACCACCAGCCGGACCGGCTGCGGCGCGCGTTCGATCGCCGCCTTCAAAGCCCCCCGCACGAAGGCGGCATTGGTGAAAATCAGTGGCGCGGCGGGGGCGAAGACCAACACGCCGGGCACGTATTCGGCGCCGCCGTCGTCGGGCGGCCACCAGACCGTGGTGCCGGGCGCGCGGGCCAATTCCACGCAATGCGGGCGGGCGACGACGTAGAAACTGTGCAATAGCGAAAATACAACGCCGAGCACGATGCCGGTTTGAATGGGCAGCAGCACGACAAGCAGCGCGCAAGCCAGCGCGAGCACGATCTCCGACCCGCCGCGCACCGCGATTCGCACCAACTCGCCCAGCCGGAACAGGCGCGTCGCGACGCCGATCAGCAGCCCTCCCAACGCCGCATGGGGGAGAAAGCCGAGCACGGCACCGCCGCCGAACAACAGCGCGAGGGCGAGGACGATGGCCACCAGACCGGCCCATTGCGAGCCGCCCCCGGCCTCGGCCACCACTGCTGTGCGCGGGGGGCTGGCATTGACCGGGAACCCGCCGATCAGCCCGGCGAGGATGCTTCCGGCGCCGATGCCGGCGAAATCGCGGGCGACGTGCAACGGCCCCTCGGGTTGGGAGGGATAGGCACGCAGGACGGCGGCGGTTTGCACCATGCACACCATCGCGATGAGAGGCACGAGCGGCAGCAGCGCATAGACATCGGCGAAGGTCGGCATTTCCACGACCGGCAGGCCCGCGTGCAGCGCCCCCAGCATGGCGACTTGCGGGTGCCACAGGGCGACAACGCAGGATACCACCACCAGCGCCAAAAGGGCGCCGGGCACCTTCGGCATGACGATTTCGGTCGTGCGCACGATCGCCAGCACCGACAGGCCGATCCCGACCGACCAGCGATCGGCGTCCCCGATGTGCTGCCAAATCGTCGCCATGCGGGCCGGTAGACTTGGATCGCCAGGCGGGAGAAACACGGATGCGGGCAAGCCGAGCACGATGGGCAGTTGGCCGACGACGATGTGAATGGCGACGCCGGTCAGGAAGCCGGTCACCACCGGCAGCGACAACAAATCCGCCACCCAACCGGCCCGCAGCACCGCCGCGCCGATCAGCATCGCGCCCACCATGATGGCCAACAAACCGGCCAGGGCCGCGTAATGCGGGCTGCCTACCACCGCGATCGCCGCCAATCCCGCCGCGAAAATCGGCGCCACGGTCGAATCGGCACCGGCCGAGAGGAACCGGTTGGTGCCGAAAATGGCAAAGCCGATCCCGCCGGCTACGAAGGTGTACAACCCGGCCTCCGCCGGCATGCCTGCCAGATGCGCGGTCGCGATCTGTTCGGGGATCGCGATGGCGGCCAGGAGCAATCCCGCAACACCGTCTTGCATCCTACCGTGGCGGAGTCCGATCATAGGGCGACTTCTACGCCCCTTCCCCACCGCCGACGCAAAGGATTCCGCCATGTCCGATCTGGTGTTACGCGACGACCGGGACGGCGTGGCATGGCTGACCATGAACCGACCGGCCGCACGCAACGCCCTGTCGATGGCGCTGATGACGGCGATGGAGGCCGAATTGATCGCGATCGAGGCCGATCCCTCGGTGCGCGTGGTGGTCATCGCCGGGGCCGGTCCGGCCTTCTGCGCCGGGCACGACCTGCGGGAGGTTCGGGCGACCCCGACGCGAGAAGCCTACACGGAACTGTTTGCCCTGTGCGCGCGGCTGATGCAGCGGATCGTGGCATTACCCAAGCCGACGATCGCCCGGGTCCATGGCGTCGCCACCGCCGCCGGCTGCCAACTCGTCGCCAGCGTCGATCTTGCCATCGCCGGCCAGTCCGCTCGGTTTGCCACGCCGGGGGTCGATATCGGCCTGTTTTGCAGCACCCCGATGGTGGCACTCAGTCGCGCGGTGGGGCGCAAGGCGGCGATGGAGATGCTACTAACCGGCGATCTAATGTCGGCCGAGCACGCGCGGTCGATCGGGCTGGTCAACCAAGCGGTGCCGGACGCGGACCTGGATGCCGCCGTCGCCGCCCTCGCCGCTCGGGTTAGCAATGGCAGCCCGACTGCAATCGCCATCGGCAAAGCCGTTTTCCAGCGTCAGGCCGATATGGATTTGCCGGATGCGTACGCTTTTGCGTCGGCCACGATGACGGAGAACATGCTGGCCCGCGACGCGGAGGAAGGGATCGACGCCTTCCTGCAAAAACGCCCGCCGGTCTGGTCTTGATGTTCCTCGAGCGGCCTATTACCTGAAAGCGGCCCATGAACGATCCGTATGCAATCCTCGGCGTGCAGAAATCGGACGACGCGGCGGCCATCCGCGCGGCGTATCGTAAACTCGCAAAAACCCATCACCCCGACCTCAATCCCGGCAAACCCGGAGCGTTGGACCGGTTCAAGGAAATCGCCAGCGCCTACGAATTGCTGTCCGATGCGGACAAGCGGGCGAAATTCGATCGGGGGGAGATCGACGCCGCCGGCAATGAAATCCACCGCGAGCAGCGCTTCTACCGCGATTTCGGCGACGATCATCGGCGCTACGGGGCGGCGCCGGACGATCTGGACGGTATTTTCGCTCAGGCGTTCGGCCAGCGCGGCGGGCGCGGCTTTAACGCGCGCGGGCGCGATGCACACTACACGCTGACTGTCGGATTCGTCGACGCCGCCAACGGCACCACACGCCGGATCGCCTTGCCGGAGGGACGCACCTTGGATGTGCGCATCCCCGCCGGTTCGGCCGACGGGCACGTGCTGCGCTTGAAAGGCCAGGGTGCGCCCGGCATCGGCGAAGGCCCGCCCGGCGACGCACTGGTGGAGATCGCGGTGGCGCCGCACCCGTTGTTCCGCCGCGAAGGCGACGACATCGTGGTGGAACTACCGATCTCGGTCGCGGAAGCGGTGTTGGGCACCGCGCTGGAGGTGCCGACGATCAAGGGCAAAGTGCGGCTGGCCATTCCGCCGGGGTCCGGCAGCGGCACCCGCCTGCGCCTGCGCGGCCGAGGCATTCGCGACGGGCACCAGTTCGTGCAACTGCACATCGTCCACCCGCCCGGGGAGGAGCCGGAACTCGCCGCGTTCCTGAAAGACTGGACTCCGAAGAACCCGTTCGATCCTCGCGCTGGCCTGAAAGACGCCGGCTTCGACAGCCCCGCCGCAGACGCCGCCGGCTCGGCCGACACCGGACCCGACCCTTCGACCGGGGGTGCGGCATGATGCGTGCGACCACCATCGTCGCATTGTGCGATGGACTGCGGGAAACCGATCTGCTGACCTGGGTGGAGCGCGGCTGGGTCCGCCCGGACGACGGCCTGTCGTTCCAGGATGCCGACGTCGCCCGCGTGCGCCTGATCCACGAATTGCTGTTCCGGATGGACATGCGGGAAGACGCGATTCCGCTGATTCTGTCGTTGCTGGATCAGGTTTACGACCTGCGCGGCGCGCTGCATGCCGTGCTCGGCGCCATCCGGGACCAGCCGGCCCCAGTGCGCGGTGCGGTAACATTGCGCGGTGCCATCCTGGCGGGGCTGCGGCTTTAGCCGTATCCTCGGCCCGTTCGCGAGGGAGCAGGCCATGCTGACCATCAAGCAAATCGACCATCTGGTGCTGCGGGTCGTCGACCTGCCGAAGATGCTGGCATTCTACATCGACACCATCGGATGCAGCCTGGAAAAAACGCAGGAGGCGCTGGGGCTGTACCAACTCCGGGCGGGCAGTTCGTTGATCGATCTGGTGCCGGTGGACGGGCCGCTGGGGCTGAAAGGCGGTGCCCCGCCGGGGCGGGAGGCACGCAACCTCGATCATTTCTGCGTGCAGATCGACCCGTTCGATGCCGACGCTGTGATCGCGCATCTGAAGGCGCACGGAGCCGATCCCGCGCCGGTCGCATCCCGCTACGGGGCACAGGGTCAGGGACCGTCGATCTACGTGGCGGACCCCGAGGGCAATGTGGTGGAACTGAAAGGCCCGCCCTGGCCGGACGGGGTCGCGCCGTAACCGGTTAGAGCGCGATGACCGGAGGTGGAATCACCGGAGGTCTTAATCGCGCGACCAAACAATAGGTTAGATCGCGATACGTGAGCGAGAGCGAACGCATCGCGCTCTAATACCAGCCGACCGAACCTCTGACTCTCTCGCAAGCGGTCGGTCGGCTGGTATCCTCTTGATTTCGCGCGCAGCCGCCACGCCAACCCTGCGCGCATACCGGTCAGCCGTTCGGCCGACCGGTATAACCGTCCGCTTTCAGCACCTCGGCCGCCAGATACAAGCTGCCGCAGATCAACACCCGAGCAGGCGGCGCGTTCGGCAGCGCGGCCAAAGCAGCCAAAGCGGCGGCCAGGGTCGGGCCGGCTCGCGCGACGCCACCCGATGCCGCAATCGCTTCATCCACCGACATTGCCGCATGCTGTTCGGCTTCCGCGATCGCCCAAACCGATGCCGCCTCGGGGATCAACGGGCGCAGGAACCCGGCGCCGTCCTTCGCCCGATTGAGCCCCACCACCAGATGCGTCGGCCGATCCCGCCAACCCTGCAGGTGCTCGGCCAACGCCGCCCCGGCGCCGGGATTGTGCCCGCCGTCCAACCACAACTCCCACTCCGGCGGCAGCATCGCCGCCAGTCGGCCGCGCAGATGTTGCAGGCGGGCGGGCCAGTCGGCGGCGGCAACCCCCGGCCCGATCGCCGCATCCGGCAACCCCAGACCGCTCGCTCGGAGTGCCGCGATCGCGATTCCGGCATTGTCCCACTGGTGCGCGCCGGGCAAGCCGAGCGGGGGAAGGGTCAGGGTTCCGTGGGAGTCGGTGAAGCGGAAGGGTTCGATGTCCCAATCGCGCCCGCGCACCACCGCCGGGGCGCCGATCGCAGCGGCGCGATCCAGCAGAACGCGCAGAACCTCCGGCGGTTGGGCACCGATCGCCACGGGCACGCCGGGTTTCAAGATCCCCGCTTTCTCCGCCGCGATCGCCGCGAGGGTGTCGCCGAGCAGTTCCTTGTGATCGAGGGATATCGACGCGATCGCGGTTGCGGCCGGCGGGGGGATGACGTTGGTCGCATCGCCGCGCCCGCCCAATCCGACCTCCAGCACGCAGAGATCGGCCGGGGTATTGGCGAACATGTGGAAAGCGGCGGCGGCGATGACTTCGAATAAGGTGATGGGGGTGTTGGCGTTCGTCGCCTCGATATGCGCCATCGCGGCGTTCAACACGGGATCGGACACGATTTGCCCGGCAATCCGAAACCGCTCGTTGAACCGCACCAGATGCGGGGAGGTGAAGACATGCACGCGCCAGCCCGCAGCCTCGGCGATGGCACGCAGGAAGGCGCAGGTGCTGCCTTTGCCGTTGGTGCCGGCGACGTGGATGACCGGGGGCAGACGCCGTTCGGGATTGCCCAGCTTCGCCAGCAAGCCGTGCAGACGATCGAGGCTGAGGTCCATCAGTCGCGGATGCAGCGCGGTCAGGCGTGCGAGAACCGGGTCGGTATTGTCGCTCACGCTGCCGCCGGAAGGTCCCTGACACACAGCAGGCCGACGATCCGCGCCAAAGTGGCCCGCATGTCGGCGCGCTTGACGACCATGTCGATGATGCCGTGATCCAACAGATACTCGGCCCGCTGGAACCCCTCGGGCAGCTTTTCCCGCACGGTTTGTTCGATCACACGGGCGCCGGCGAAGCCGATCAGGGCGCCGGGTTCGGCGATCTGGATATCGCCCAGCATGGCGAAGCTGGCGGTCACGCCGCCGGTGGTCGGGTCGGTCAGCACCACGATGTAGGGCAGCCCGGCATCCTTGACCAAGCGGGTGGCGATGATGGATCGGGGCATTTGCATCAGGCTGATCGCGCCTTCCTGCATGCGCGCGCCGCCGGAAGCGGTGAACACGATCAGCGGCGCATCCTGAAGGACGGCAAGACGAGCGGCATCGACCAGCCCATTGCCAACGGCGGCGCCCATGGAACCGCCGATGAAATCGAACTCCATAGCCGCCACGACGGCTTTCCGCCCGCCGATCGTGCCGTGCGCGACGGCGATGGCATCGTCGAGATGGGTTTTCTCGCGCGCTTCCTTCAACCGGTCGTTGTAGCGCTTGGTGTCGCGAAACTTCAGCGGATCGGCAACGGCCTTACGCAGTTCGATGCGATTGAAGCTGCCTTCGTCGAAGGTCCAAGACAGGCGTTCGAGCGCGCTGCCCCGCATATGGTGCCCGCAATGGCCGCAGACCTTCATCCCCGACAGAAGGTCGCGGTGGAAAATCATCTGCTGGCACGACGGGCATTGATGCCAGAGATTGTCCGGCACCTCCCGCTTAGCGAACAGGGTCCGAATTTTCGGTCGAACGAACTCGGTGAGCCAGCTCATGCCTGCGCGCCCTTCCCCCGTACGCTGTCGGCGAGGGCCTTCACCTGCGCCAGGATCGCCTCGACGGTGCCGGGCCGAGCCTTGCCGTCGGCATCGAGATTGTTTGCCATGGTTTCGATCAGGGCGGAGGCGACGACGGCGCCATCCGCAATGCGGGACGCTTCCGCCGCCTGCGCCGGGGTGCGCACCCCGAAGCCGACGGCGATCGGCAGATCGGTTGCATGCCGCACCCGGGGGATAGCCACCGCGAGGTCGGAAGAAGTGGCCCCGCGGGTGCCGGTGATCCCGGTGATACCGATATAATAGACGAACCCGGAACTGCCGTTCAGCACATGCGGCAGGCGGTCAGCATCGGTTGTCGGCGCCACCAGTCGGATGAAATCGATCCCGTTGGCATTGGTATGCGGCAGCAGAAGGTCGGATTCCTCGGTCGGGAGATCGACGATGATGAACCCATCGACGCCGGCCTTGGCGGCATCTTCGCAGAACGCCTGCACGCCGTACGACAAGATGGGATTGAGGTAGCCCATCAGCACGATGGGGGTATCGGCGTCCTCGGTGCGGAAGCTACGCACCATGTCGAGGACGAATCGCAGCTTCACCCCGGCCAGCAAGGCGCGACGGGCGGCGGCCTGGATGATCGGCCCGTCGGCCATGGGGTCGGTGAAGGGAATGCCGATCTCGATCAGGTCGGCCCCGGCGGCGGGCATGCCGCGCAGCAGCGCCATCGAAGTCGGGCCATCGGGATCCCATGCCTCGACGAAGGGGATCAGCGCGCCCCGGCCTTCTTTTTTGAGCGCGGCGAAGCGCGCGGCGATCCGGCTCACAGCTTCACCCCCAGATGGGCGGCAACCGTGAAAATGTCTTTGTCGCCGCGCCCGCAGAGGTTCATCAGGACGATCTTTTCCCGATCCAACGTCGGCGCCAGTTTCGTGACGTAGGCCAGCGCATGGGCGGGTTCCAGCGCGGGAATGATGCCCTCGGTCTGGGTGCAGAGCTGGAACGCGGCCAGTGCCTCGTTATCCGTCGCCGAAACGTACTCGACGCGCTTTATATCGTGCAGCCAGGAATGTTCCGGCCCGATGCCGGGGTAATCGAGGCCGGCGCTGATCGAGTGTGCCTCGATGATCTGGCCGTCGTCGTCCTGCAGCAAATAGGTGCGGTTGCCGTGCAGCACGCCCGGCCGCCCGCCGGTCAAGGACGCCGCGTGCTGGCCGGTTTCGATCCCGTGCCCGCCGGCCTCGACACCGATCAGCCGCACGGATGCATCGTCGAGGAACGGATGAAACAGGCCCATAGCATTCGATCCACCGCCGATGCAGGCGACGCAAACGTCGGGCAGCCGTCCCTCGGCTTCGCGCATCTGCACCTTGGCTTCCTCGCCGATCACCGACTGGAAGTCGCGTACCATCATCGGGTACGGATGCGGGCCGGCGACGGTGCCGATGATGTAGAACGTGTCTTCGACATTGGCGACCCAATCGCGCATCGCCTCGTTCATCGCGTCCTTCAGGGTGCCGGCGCCGGAGGTCACGGCCTTCACCTCCGCCCCCAGCAGCTTCATGCGGAACACGTTCGGCGCTTGGCGTTCGACGTCGGTGGCACCCATGTAGACCGTGCATGGCAGCCCGAACAACGCACACATCGTGGCGGTGGCGACACCGTGCTGCCCGGCCCCGGTCTCGGCGATGATGCGGGTTTTGCCCATGCGCCGCGCCAGCAGGATCTGGCCCATGCAGTTATTGGCCTTGTGCGACCCGGTATGGTTCAACTCGTCGCGCTTGAAATAAACCTTCGCCCCGCCCAGCCGCTCGGTCAGTCGCTTCGCATACCACAGCGGGCTCGGCCGCCCGACATAATGGGTCAAATGGGATTTCAGATCCGCCTGAAACGCCGGATCGATCTTGGCCTCGGCATAGGCTTGCTCGACCGCGAGGACCAGCGGCATCAGCGTTTCCGCCACGAATCGGCCGCCATATTCCCCGAAGCGGCCGCGATCGGTCGGGCCGGAGCGCAAGCTGTTCAAGGCGGCGGGGGGGAGCGGTTGGTTCACGCGGCGCGTCTCCATTGGGTCGATAATCGCGCGCTTGTAGCCCAGGGACGCGGGTTGGTCACGCCCGGATCGGGCCGCGCCAAGACGATGCCACGTTTGCCGCCAAGGCGTGCCACGACGATCCCATGTTTGCCGCCAAGGCGTGCCACGACGATCCCACGAATATCGGGCATCCCGCCCGGCGCCACGCGGTGGCCATGTTGCACCGCACACCTACTATCTTGCGGATTCAGCAGAAATAAGGCTCCTACTGTGCAGTAGCAGCCGATGACGGCTGGTCTGCCCACATTGCGACGCCTACCCGCCAGGAGCCTGCCACGTGACCGCTGCCGCCATTAGCTTTCATCCCAACCATAAACCGACCAAATCCCAAGCCCTGGCCGGAACCGGCGTGCGCGCCTCGCGCTCGGTTCATGCCAACCTGCTGCCCCCCGCGCTGATCGCCGAATCGCTCCGCCGGTACGAAGGGCAATTGTCGGCCGACGGATCGCTGATGGTACGCACCGGGGAACACACCGGCCGGTCGATGAAAGATAAGTTCGTCGTGGACGAGCCGTCGGTCAGCCAGGAAATCTGGTGGGGCGAAGTCAACCAGCGCATGTCGCCGGAACGCTTTGTCGGCCTGAAATCCCGGGTGCAAGCCTACCTGCAAGGCCAGGAATTATTCACCCAGGACCTTTATGCCGGTGCCGATCCGGCGCATCGGGTGCGCGTCCGGCTGGTGACAACCCAGGCCTGGAACGCCCTGTTCGCCCGCAACATGTTCATCCGCCCGCCGGCCGAGGACCTGCCGGGGTTCGAGCCGGATTACATCATCCTGCACGCACCCATGTTCCACACCGACCCCGCCGTCGATGGCGTTCGGTCGGCAACCACCATCGCGCTGTCGTTCGAACAGAAATTCATCGTCATCGCCGGCAGCGAGTACGCCGGGGAGATGAAGAAATCCATCTTCACCGTGATGAACTGGCTGCTACCCGCCAAGGGCGTGCTGCCGATGCATTGCAGCGCCAATATCGGCGACAAGGGCGACGTCGCGCTGTTCTTCGGCTTGTCCGGCACCGGTAAAACCACCCTGTCCTCCGATCCGAATCGCCAGTTGATCGGCGACGACGAGCACGGCTGGGGCGAAAACGGGGTCTTCAACGTCGAAGGCGGCTGCTACGCCAAGGTCATCAACTTGTCGCGCAAGGCCGAACCCGACATCTACGCGGCTTCCAACCGCTTCGGCACGGTGCTGGAAAACGTGATGGCCGATTCGCACGGGCACATCGACCTCGACGACGGCTCGCTCACGGAAAACACCCGGTCCTGCTATCCGGTGGACTTCATCCCGCGAGTCGAAATGTCCGGCCGCGGCGGCCAGCCCAAGAACGTGTTCATGCTGACCTGCGATGCGTTCGGGGTGCTGCCGCCGATTTCCAAGCTGTCCTCCGCCCAGGCCATGTACCATTTCATGTCCGGCTACACCGCGATCGTCGCCGGCACCGTGAAGGGCCATACCGGCGACCCGACCGCGACCTTCAGCACCTGCTTCGGCCACCCCTTCATCCCCCGCCCGCCGGAAGTCTACGGCAAGCTGTTCGCCGAACTCATCGAACGCCACGGCGCCGATTGCTGGTTGGTCAACACCGGCTGGAGCGGCGGTAAATTCGGCGTCGGCAAGCGCATGAGCATCCAGCACACCCGCGCGCTGCTCACCGGGGCGATGGATGGCAGCCTGACCAAGGTGTCGTTCCGCACCGAACCCTTCTTCGGTCTGTCGATCCCCGAATATGTCCCCGGCATCCCCGACGAAGTGCTGGATCCCCGCCAGGCCTGGGCCGACAAAATCGCCTACGACAACACCGCCCGCGACCTCGTCGCTCGGTTCGAGAAAAACTTCGCCAAATTCGAAGGCGATGTCGGCGCCGACGTCAAAGCGGTGGCCTTGCGCGCCGCAGCCTGATTGGTCCCATCCTGCGTCGTCCCGGTATGCCATAATCGGGTACGACGCACGGAGCACCGAGTCATGTACATCCCGACTGCCTTCGCCGAAGACCGCATTGCCGTGCTGCACGCGGCCATCCGCGAAGCCGGGCTTGCCACCCTGGTGACCATGACCGCCGATGGTATGGTCGCCAGCCATCTGCCGCTGCTGCTCGATCCCGACAGCGGACCGCAGGGGACGCTGATCGGACATTTGGCCCGAGCAAATCCGCAGATACAGGCGACGGATGTCGGGGTGAAGGCGATGGTCGTGTTCCATGGGCCGGAGGGCTATATCAGCCCATCCCTGTACGCGACCAAGGCGCTGACCGAGAAGGTTGTGCCGACCTGGAACTATGTCGCTATCCACGCCTACGGCACCATCGGGTTCTTCGACGATCCCGATCGCCTGCTCGCGGTGGTGACCCGGCTGACCGAACAGCACGAAGCCCCGCGCGCCCAACCCTGGGCCGTGTCCGACGCCCCCGCCGATTTCGTTCAGGGCATGCTGCGCGCCATCGTCGGCGTGTCCATCCCAATCGATCGGATCGAAGGCAAATTCAAAATGAGCCAGAACCGCCCGGCCGCCGACCAACCGGGCATCGTCGCCGGACTGGAAGCCGAGGGTAGGGCCGAACTCGCGGCGCAGGTTGCGCGGTCCCTCGCCAACCGGGCATAAGCGGCGCGAACAATTCCCGGATCGCACATCCGCCCATGAACTCCATCTTCCGAGGCGATGTCGCCACCGCACGCGGGCGTGCTCTGGCTTGGGTGGATTCGCTGTTCATCGATCACGCGCTGTTTCGGCTGATCTGGAGCAACTGGGCGGCGGTGAAACCCGGTTGGCTGTATCGCTGCAACCATCCGACGCCGCAGCGTCTGGCCTGGGCGGCGCGGCGATATGGGATCGCGACCGTGATCAATCTGCGCGGGGCCACGCAATCCGGGTCCTACGCACTGTCGAAGGATGCGGCGCAGACGCTGGGCATGGAGATGCACGACATCTCCCTGGAAAGCCGGGGGGCGCCGCAGAAGGATCGCATCCTGCGGCTGTTCGGCATTTATACCGCGATGCGCGGCCCCGGATTGCTCCATTGCAAATCCGGGGCCGATCGCGCGGGGTTGGCGGCGGGGTTGTTCGTGCTGTTCGAAGGTGGCACCGCCGCCGCTGCGCTGCGTCAATTGTCGCTCCGCTTCGGGCACATCGCGCAGGCGAAGACCGGCATTTTGGATGCGTTCTTCCTGCGGTTCCAGCGGGAGGGGGAGGCTGCGGGCAAATCCTTCCTCGATTGGCTGCACGAGGATTACGACGAAATCGCCCTGAAGCGGGATTTCCATGCGAACGGGCTGGCCAGCTTCATCGACGATTGGGTGCTGGCACACGAATAGCAATCGCGGCAAACTGCGCCACCCAAAACGGAGGACCGTTCCATGGACGATAGAATGCACACCGAGATCGAGGGATCCGTCTGCGGCCTCGACGGCTGCACGACCGATAGCGCCGCGATTCAAAATACCACTGGGGCCATGCTCGACCGGGCCGGGGATGTCGGCACCCGCATCGACATCGTGTCCGATACGATCTGCCCGTGGTGCTATATCGGCAAGCGCAACCTGGAAAGCGCGTTGGCGACGCTGGCGGCCGAGGGGCTGCATTTCACCGTCCATTGGAATCCGTTCCAACTCAATCCCGACATGGCGAAGGAAGGCCGGGACCGTGCGGCCTATCGCGCCTGGAAATTCGGCAGCGCGGAAAAGGCCAAGGCGATCGACGCGCGCATCCAGGACGCGGCCGAGGGCGCTGGCCTGCATTTCCGCCAGGACCTGATGACCCGCACCCCCAACACGATCGACGCGCATCGTCTGATCTGGTTCGCCGGGCAGCACGGCGTGCAGGATGCGACGATGGAGATCGTGTTCGAAGCTTATTTCGAACAAGGCAAGGACGTGGGCGACCATGCGGTGCTGGCCGATTGCGGGGCAGCGGCCGGCATGGACCGCGACGCGATCGTGGCATTCCTGGCCAGCGACCAGGCCGACCAGGAAATGCGGGCGGCCGATCAATCCGCGCGCGAAGCCGGGGTTAGCGGGGTGCCGTCGTTCTTCCTCGATGGATATTCGGTCTTCTCTGGCGCGATGCCCCCCGAGCAGATGGCGCAAGCATTCCGACGCGGCCAGCAGGTGCTGCGCGAACAAGCCGCGAAAGCGGCGTAAATAACAGGAGTCCCGTCGATGACATCGAAGAACCCCGAAACGCTCGCCCTGCATGCCGGCTGGCGGCGCGATCCCGCGACCAACGCCGTGGCGGTGCCGATCTACCAAACCACGTCGTTTCAGTTCGACAGCAGCGAGCATGCGGCGAACCTGTTCGGCCTGAAAGAACTCGGCAACATCTACACCCGCATCATGAACCCGACGCAGGATGTGTTCGAGCAACGGATCGCCGCGCTGGAAGGCGGGGTTGCCGCCCTCGCACTCGCCTCCGGTCAGGCCGCTTCGGCGTTTTCAGTGCAAAACCTTGCCCGCGTGGGGGACAATATCGTGTCGTCCACCGATCTTTATGGCGGCACCTGGAACCTGTTTGCGAACACGCTGAAGGATCAGGGGATCGAGGTCCGGTTCGTCGATCCGACCGACCCCGAGGCGTTTCGCCGCGCCACCGACGACAAAACCCGCGCCTATTACGCGGAAACCTTGCCGAATCCGAAGCTCATTCCCTTCCCCATCGCGGAAGTCGCCGCCATCGGCCGTTCCTTCGGTATTCCGCTGATCATGGACAACACCGCAGCCCCGCTGCTGGTACGCCCGTTCGATCACGGCGCGGCGGTGGTGATGTATTCGGCCACGAAATACATCGGCGGCCATGGCACCTCGATCGGCGGCGTTGTCATCGACGGCGGCAATTTCGATTGGGAAGCCCATCCCGTCCGCCAACCGTTGCTGAACCAACCCGACCCGTCCTATCACGGCGCCGTCTGGTCGCAGGCCGTCAAGCCGCTGGGTCCGATCGCCTATATCCTGAAAATGCGGGTCACCCTGCTGCGCGACCTCGGCGCCGCGATCGCTCCGTTCAATTCATTCCTGCTTCTGCAAGGAATCGAAACCCTGGCGTTGCGCATGAAGGCGCATAGCGAAAACGCACTGGCGGTGGCGAAATTCCTTGCCGGACGCAAGGATGTTTCGCGGGTCATCCACCCGTCGCAACACACCGGCGCGGCGGCGGAACGGACGGCGAAATATCTGCCGAAGGGTATGGGCGGGCTGTGCGGCTTCGAGCTTGCTGGCGGCGCCGAGGCCGGGCGGAAGTTCATCAACGCCCTAAAGATGATCTATCATGTCGCCAATATCGGAGATGCCCGCAGCTTGGCCATCCATCCCGCCAGCACCACCCATTCGCAGTTGTCGGCCGAGGAACAGGCCGCCACCGGGGTGACGCCGGGCTATGTGCGTCTGTCCGTGGGGATCGAGCATATCGACGACATCCTGGCCGATCTGTCGCAGGCGCTCGAAGCCGCAGCGTCGTAACACCGTGCCGCCGCGCGTCGCCTCGGTCGTAGGCGACGCGCGCGGATTATGACACACTCGGAATGATACCACTTCGTTCGGGACGAGCGGCGGTGCTGACATGTCTGGCGATGGCCGGGTTTGCCAGCATGGATGCGATCGGGAAATTCCTGGTGCGCGACTATCCCATCGTGCAGACGTTGTGGATTCGCTACATCGTTTTCACCGCCTTTGCCCTCGCAGTCGCATGGCCGCACATTTCGTTACGCAGTGCTCGGCCATGGCTACAGGCCGGTCGCGGGGTCCTCGCGTTGGTGGAAAACGGGGTGTTCGTGCTGGCGTTTGCCTTTTTGCCGCTGGCCGACACCCATGCGATCGCCGCGACGTCGCCGTTGCTCGTGGTCGCATTGTCCGTCGCATTCCTGCGCGAAAAAGCCGGCCTGCATCGCTGGCTGGCGGTGTTGGTGGCCTTCGTCGGCGTTCTGGCGATCGTGCGGCCGGGGTTTCAGACATGGTCCTGGCCGTTGGCCATCCCCCTGGTGGGTGCGCTGCTTTGGGCGGTTTACCAAATCCTGACCCGCCTCGTTGCCGGTTCGGATCGGAACGAAATCACTCTGCTGTGGACAGCGATTTCCGGTCTGATCGGGACATCGCTGCTGGTCCCCTGGTTCTGGGTTCCCCCCTCCCCCACCGCATGGCTCTTACTCGTCTGTGTCGGGCTGCTCGGCTCTGCCTCCCACTACGCATTGATTGCCGCATTGAACTTCGCCGAGGCCGGGGCAGTTCAACCTTATGCGTATACCCTGCTGCTATGGGCGACGCTGCTTGGTTTCGCGGTCTTCGGCGACCTGCCGGATGCCTGGACATTGGCTGGCGCCTCGGCCGTGGTGCTGAGCGGTCTGTACACCTGGAATCGCGATCGGTTGGACGCACGGTCGGCCGGGCGGTAAGCTCGTCCTGATCGCATCCTGTGCGGCAATGGGGTTTCGGCTTATAAACACTGGTATGCGGGATGCACCGAGCCGTTTGTTCGACCGGACTGCGCCGATAATCGGTCGGATAGTTCCATTCGTGCCGGCACATAGCGGGAGTTCGGGTGCATGGTAGACGATAATATCCGGATCGTATTCGAACCGTTGCCGGACGCGGATTTGCAACGTTATCTCGAAGACAATGTCGTCAACCTCAGTTTTGCCAAGACCGGTCTGACGGAATGGTTCCCCGTCGGTTTCTTCCTACGCTCCGATCGCGGCGAGTGGCTGGGCGGCTGCACTGGCCATCTCTGGGGCGGTTGGTTGCAGATCCGTTGGCTCTGGGTGTCGGAAATGCTGCGCCATCGCGGCTTCGGCACCGGCCTGATGGACGCTGCCGAGGCCTATGGGCGCGAACGCGGCGCCCACGATGCGACGTTGGAAACCCATAGCTATCAGGCGCCGGATTTTTATCGCAAACGCGGATATACCGTATTCGGAACGCTGCCGGATTATCCGATCGGGCACAGTAAATTGTTTCTACGCAAAAACCTGAAGCAATAACCGCTTATTCGGTCACGATCGCCTTGCCCTTCATATGCGGATGCAGACCGCAGATATAGTCGAAGGTTCCGATTTTATCGAATTTGTAGGAGAACGAGGCGTCGGTATCCATTGTCTTCGATCGCACGCCGGTTTTGATGAAAAGCACGGTATGCGGGATATCATCGTTGTTGGTCCAAGTGACTTCGGTTCCTTTCTGTATCTTCAATTCTGCCGGAGAAAAGGCGAAATTGTCGATATGCACGGCAACTTTACCGGTTTCCCCTCGGGCGCCGAGGGGAAGCACGCCAAGCAGCAGGGTGGATAAAGCGCGGCGGGTCCAAAGATGCGGGTTCGCAACAGCAGACATTCTACTCTCCGTGTACTGAATAATTGTGTGGAAGCATGCTGTCGGAGTGCGATACGATCGTCGAAGTATCGCACTCCTATATTTACTTCTGTCGCACCATCGTAGCTGCGATGGTTGCGCTTTCGATCGTTACGAACTAGCCGGCGAGCGGGGTATCGACGACCGCCAGCGGTGCGTTGTTCGTTACTAAGGTGACTCTGCGGATACCGAGGTAGTCTTTCAGCGTGCCGGCAGCGACAGGCATCGGCCCCGGGCCTTTCGCCACCCCCGGAACGCCTTGCGGAAAGGCGGTGGAGCGGGCGGAATGGAATGCCACATGCCCCTCGATCTTCTGCATGACCTGATGGATATGGCCGTTCAGCACGGTGACGGAACCGAATTTCTTCAGATGGGTCAACGCCATCGCGCCATCCGCAGTGCCCCAGCCCCAATCCTGATAGGCGATCCACAGCGGCACATGGGCGAACACGACGATCGGGGTGCTGGCGCTTAGGCCGGCCACGTCCTTGGCCAACCAATCCAGTTGCGGCTTGCCGAGCGTGCCGAGGCCGGCGCCTTGGAGGTCGATGACGTTGACGAGGCCGATGAAATGCACCCCGTGCGTGTCGAAACTATACCAACCATCGCCTTTCGTGCCCTTACCGTAGCGATTGAGGTAGCTTTTGCGATTTTCCTCCAGCACATCGTGCTCCCCGGGCACGGTGTAGACCTGCAAGCCGGTGGATTTCAGCAATTGCGCGCCGTCGTCGAATTCCTTGGGCTTCGACAAATGCGTGATGTCGCCAGTGTGGATCAGGAAGGACGGCTTCTGCGGCTGAGCAACGACCTTGCGCAACGCCTCCTGAAACGTGCCGGTGACATCGGTGTTGACCGGCTTGTCGAAACCCAGATGGCTGTCGCTGACCTGTGCGAAGGTGAATCCTTTGGTCTCCGCCGCTTCGGCTCGGCCGACGATGCGCGATGTCGGGATCCCCCCGGCGATCGACCAGACGGCGGCGGCACCGGCCCATGTCATGCATTGCAGAAAGCCGCGTCGGTCGCGGTTGTCCGGTTCCTCGGTCATGGAATATCCCTCCTGGCGGCGGGAACCACGATCGGCCCCGTCAGCGGCATTACCGGCCAAGGCTGCGGAATATTCCCGGCCGAGCGCATATTTCCACTTCGGGCTATTTTTTCGATTTTCGGGAATAATGCCGGCGGTAAGCCGGTATGGCATTTGGACCTAGTGGTCAGAATCTGACCACTAGGCTTTAGATTTGGCGGGCCGATTCACCTAACGCTTGGGACTCAAGCGTTAGGATCGGACCACTAGAGCGCGATGACCGAAGGTGGAATCACCGAAGGTCTGAATCGCGCGAACAAACAATAGGATAGAGCGCGAGACGTGAGCGAGAGCGAACGCATCGTGCTCTAGCAAAACAGGCACGGTTTGGCACACGACGATCGCAAACGCCGCTTTGAACTTCTCGCGCTGCCGCATCTCGACGCGGCGTTCAATCTCGCGCGCTGGCTGGCCGGGAATAGCGCCGATGCGGAAGACGTGGTGCAGGATGCGTACCTCCGCGCCTATCGCTATTTCGATTCGTTTCACGGCGGCGAATTCCGGGTCTGGCTGCTGTCGATCGTGCGCAATTGTTTCCTCGACTGGGTCAAGGACAATCGATCCGGCCGACTGCTGTTCCAGCCCGAACCGGCGGGCGAGGCCGACGATATGCTGTGGTCCGAGCGTCCGCGCGACCCCGAGTCATTGTTGCTCGACAGCATCGACAGCCAGACCTTGGAGCAACTGATGTTGCGTTTGCCGATCGAGTACCGGGAAGTCCTGCTGCTGCGAGAGGTCGAAGACCTGTCCTATAAGGAGATCGCCGTCATCGTAAACACGCCTTTGGGGACGACGATGTCCCGCCTCGCCCGAGCCCGCCTGGCGCTGCGGAAACTCTGGTTGGACGCGCACCCATCGGAACCCGCCCATGGCCTGTGATCGTTCCGCGACCTTGCCGGCGCTGTTGGCCGATGGCGCCTTTCGCCAGCCGCGCCGCTTTTTAGCCGAGCGGCATGTTGGTCGCTGCCCCGATTGCGCGATGGCTTTGGACGAACGCCACGCCGCAAAAACCATGCTGCGCACCAAACTGCCCTTCCACCGCGCCCCCCCGGGCCTGGCTGCTCGGATTGGCGCCGCACTGCCCCGCGAAACCCCGCCGGTCGTGGCGCGGCGGCGCGGTTTGTCCCAGACGTTTGCCGGCGGATTGGCCAGCGGAACGATCGGTGCCCTCGCCGGTGTTGCCGCAACCCTGCTGGCGGTGCTTCCGCTCGGCGCCCCCGATGCGGCGGTGCAAGGCGCGATCGACAGTCACATCCGATCCCTGATGGCGGATCACCTGACCGACGTCGCCACCAGCGACCAACACACGGTCAAGCCGTGGTTGTCCGCGCGACTGGATGTTTCGCCGCCAGTACGGGATATGGCCGATCTCGGGTTTCCGCTGGTGGGCGGGCGGTTGGATTATGTCGCGGGGCATAAAGGCGCGGCGGTGGTCTACCGCCATGCCAAGCATGTCATCAATGTCTTCGCCTGGGCTGCGCCGGGCAGCGACACCGGGTTTGCCGAACGGGCGCATCAGGGTTTCAACGTCGTGTCCTGGCGGCGAGGCGGCATCGCCTATTGCGCCGTTTCCGATCTGGAGCCGGATCAACTCGCCGCTTTCGCGCGTTTGGCGAGCGGACCGGCGTCGTAGCGGTGATCCGCTTTTAGAGCGCGATGACCGAAGGTGGAATAACCGGAGGTCTGAATCGCGCGAACAAACAATAGGTTAGATCGCGATACGTGAGCGAGAGCGAACGCATCGCGCTCTAGCGTTCGACCGACACGCCACCGGGTTCCGATCGCCGAACCCGGTGGCGTATTGGTCGCTGCACGCTCACCCCGGCACGTAAGGCGCCGGCACGAAAAACCGGCCGCCGACCGTTTTCAGGGCGTTGTTCTCGCTCGTCATGGCCGCCGAACGC
>JANXMB010000136.1 GCA_025354865.1 Acetobacteraceae bacterium
AAACCCAATCCGAGCATCGTCGGCCACGATAATAAGGTCGCAGAACCAGGCGAGTTCGGTGCCGATCCCGATGCAGGTGCCGTGGACCTGGGCGATCACCGGCTTGTGCATGTCGAACAACTGGATGCGCAGCCGCTGGCCTTGTTCCAGCCGCCAGATGTCGTCGTCGATTTCCTGCCGGCCGCGATAGTCGGGACCTCGGCCGGAGGAATACTCGTTCAGATCGGCACCGGCGCAGAAATGCGGGCCGGCGCCTTTCAGCACGACACAGTGCACCGGATTGTATTCGTCGGCCTCCATCAGCGCCGCGTTCAATTCCCGCAGCAGCTTGCCCGACAGGGCGTTGCGCCGTTCCGGCCGGTTCAGGGTGACGATGGCGGTGGTGCCGCGTATTTCGTAGTCGATCAGCTCGAAATCCATGGTTCCCTCCGGATCAGGCGAATTGCATGCGGGGGGCGACGGCCGGTGGGCGGAAGGCAAAGGCGATCGCCGCCCCGCCCAGCCCGATCGCGCAGGACCCGATGTAAAGCCAGCCGTAGCCGCCGAAATGGTCGAAGATGTAGCCGCCGGCCCAGGGACCGACCGCCATGCCGATGGTGGAGGTCATCACCGCCGCGCCGAACACCGCCCCCATGATGCGGGCGCCGAAATAGCTGCGGATCAGGATGGCATACAGCGGCATTACTCCGCCGTAGGACAGGCCGAACACCATGCCGATGGCATAGAATGCCTCGGGCGAGCGGACGAAATAATAGACCTGGATCGATGCGGCCTGGAGCAGCAATCCGCCCACCAGCGTCGGTTTGGCACCGAAGCGATCCGCCATCAGGCCGAAGACAATACGCCCGAACAACGATGCCACGCCCGCCGTGCCGAGGACGGTCGCCGCCGTCATTGGCGCCACACCGCAGTCGATCGCGTAGCTGATCATATGGAAAATCGGCCCGGAATGGGCGAAGCAGCAGGCGAAAAACGTGCCGGCGACGGCGGCGAATTGCGGTGTGCGCAGCGCCTCGGCGACGGTGAAGCCGCGGTCGTCCGATGCCTCCCCCGGGCCGGTGCCGGTTGCGACGGGGGCGTTGCGCACCAGCAGCGACGTCGGCAACACCACCACCAGGGCCAGCACGCCCAGGTCGAACATCGCCGCGCGCCAGTCCGACACGGTCATGATCGCGCGCGCCATGGGGCCGATGACCATGGACCCGAGGCCCATGCCCGACGTGATCAGGGCCACCGCCAGACTGCGGTGGCGCACGAACCAGCGGGATGCGATGGCGGTCAGCGGGGCGAAGAAGGCCCCCGCCGCGAGGCCGCCGCACAGCCCCCACAGCATCTGAAACTGCCAGAGTTGGGTGACCTGGCTGGCCGCCATCAGGCCGCAGCCCAGCAGCAGGCCGCCGCAGAGCAGGACCGATCGGGTGCCGAAGCGATCCGATATCGCACCCCAGAAGAACGACCCGGCGCCCATCGAAAGGAAGGTCAGCACGGCGGCCGAGGACACCTCGGTCCGGGACCAGCCCATCGCGGTGGCGATCGGTTGCAAGAACACGCCGAGCGACATCGCGGTGCCCAGGCCGATGCAGGTGATGACGAAGCCAGCGGCAACCACGACCCAGCCGTAGAAGATTTTCATTCTTGGAAACCCCGGCCGGTCATCGGCCAGCGTCAGCCTAGCGCTGACGGCAGGAAATGGGAAACGCGATCGGCACGGTTGCGACCGCCCCAGCCGGGGCGTAGCCTTCCAGCAACGATGCCCCAGGGAAATACGCCCATGAAAATCGCTCGTATAGAAACGTTCCTGTTCGACCCCGGCACAGCTAAAAACCTGCTGTTCTGCCGCGTCGAAACCGAATCCGGGCTGCATGGATGGGGCGAAGCCTACATCACCCCCGGCAAGGAACTCATCACCGAGAAGCTCCTGCAAGCCATGGCGAAATACGTCATCGGCCGCGACGTCTTCAACATCCGTCACACCGCGCAGGTGCTGTTCGAAGACTTCGCCATGCGCCGCACATCCCTCGACTTGCTCTCGGCCTGGAGCGCGATCGAACTCGCATCCTGGGACATCGTCGCCAAGCATGCGGGGCTGCCGCTGTACAATCTGCTGGGCGGCGCATCGCGCGAACGCGTCAAGGTCTACGCCAACGGCTGGTCCAGCGGCACCGAAAGCATCGAGCAAAACCTGGAACGCGCACTCAAGGTCAAAGAAATGGGCTACACCGCCCTGAAATGGGACCCGTTCCCCGGCCCCTGGCGCAGTTTCATCCATCGGGAGGACGAAGACCACGTCGTCCGCTATGTGCAACGAATGCGCGAAACTCTGGGGCCGGATTTCGGTCTGTTGGTGGAATGCCACCGCCGCCTGTCGCCGATGCATGCCATCCGCATCGGCCAGCGCCTGCGCGAATACGATATCGGCTGGTACGAGGAACCCTGCCTCGCCGACAATATCGAACTGGTGGCTGAGGTGCGGCGCGCGCTGCCCGGCATTCCCATCGTGACCGGGGAGGCGATCTACTCGAAGGAATCCTTCGCCCAATGCCTGACGGCGCGGGCGGCGGATATTTTGAACCCGGATATCTGCAATTGCGGCGGGTTGTCGGCGATGCTGGATATCGCCGCGATGGCGCAGCCGCACGCGGTGGCGATCTCCCCGCACAATTACAATTCGACCTTGGTCGGCCTTGCCGCGACGGTGGCGTTTTCCGCCATGATCCCGAATTTCTGGATCGCGGAGTGTTTCATCAACCTCAAACCCGCATGCGATGCGATCGCCATCGCGCCGCTGGTGGTGAAGGATAGTTTCGTCGATCTGCCCACCGTCCCCGGGCACGGGATCGACATCGATGTGGCCCTGCTGAAATCGAAACCCTACCGCGACATGGGCACCAAAGCCGGCAGCAAATTGCGCAGCCATACCGAGGAATTCCCACGCAAACACTACGTCGTCGCCGATACCAGGACCGGATTCTGATGCGCCGCGCCGCCTTGGTCGCGGCGTTGCTTCTGACCGCCGCGCCGGCCTGCGCGCAAACCCCGGTCTGGCGCCCGGCGCAATGGACCCCGCCGATCGATAATTGGGGCACCGGCCTCGCCTTCGTCTGCGACAACGCCGCCTGCCCCGGTGGCGCCACCTTGCTTGCTCGTATCAAAGTCGGTTTCTGCAATTGTTTCTCTGGCGTGGCCGACGACGACGAGATCGATCGCATCGGCGATGTCGATCTGCACGGCGAATCCTATAAACCCGACGAACCCGGCGTTGCCGCGACAATCGGTCCTTTGAGCGGTCGGAAGCGGGCATTTCGCGCCAGCGGGCGTTGGTTCGGCACCAATCATGTCCTGTCGATCGTTGTGGCTGCCGATTGCAAGGCGGTGGTCGCGACCATCGTCTCCGGCCGGCCGATCGGGCCGGCGATCGAAGCTGCGGGGCTGGCATTGCTGGCCGATAAACCGTTTCAACAATGGGTGGCAGAACAATGACCGCCCGTCTCGATAACCAAAAGGAGAGGCGCATGCTCGTAAAAATCCTCGCAGCCGCGATGCTGCTGTCGGCCGCCGCCGCGCAGGCAGAAATTCGGCCAAGCACGCCGAAGATCGGCGATCCGCCGGAGGCAATGAATATGCAACTGGCCGGCTACAGCGACCTGCAGGCCCGCTCGGCGTACCAACCGACCATCCACAAGCAGGGCGATCGTTACATTGCCTATATCGGCCATCACGGCGGCACCAATACGGTGGTCTCGCCGACCAATCCGATGACCGGGCAGCCGGAAAACAACGGCACCTCGATCGTCGATGCGACCGACCCCGCGCATCTGAAATATCTGGCCCATATCCCCGGTGCGCCCGGCTTGTACGAGGACGGCGGCGCCCAAATGGTGCGGGTCTGCGATGGCGCGGGCCTGGGCAAGGCCGATCCGAAAGCGGTCTACCTGCTGCGCCCCTTCGGCAACGAAGCGCACGAGATCTGGAATGTGACCGATCCCGCCCACCCGAGCTTGCTGGCGCGGCTGCCCGGCCTGAAAGGCACGCATAAAAACTGGTGGGAATGCGATACCGGCATCGCCTATCTGGTTTCCGGCGCCGAGGGTTGGCGGGTGCCGCGCATGACCCAGGTCTACGACCTGAGCGACCCCGCGCATCCCCGTTTCATTCGGAATTTCGGCCTCGTGGGGCAGGAACCGGGGTCCACCGGCCCGGTGCCCACCATGTTGCACGGCGCTATTTCCACCGGACCGAAGGGCAATCGGGTCTATTTCGGATACGGCACAAACGGCGGCGGCATCGTGCAGATCGTGGATCGCGACAAGCTGATAAACGGCAAGCCGGAGCCAACGGCAGAAAACCTGCTCTACCCGCAGGTCGGTCGCATGGATCTTTCCCCGCTGATCGGTGCCCACACCGCCTACCCCCTGCTCGGCGTTCCCGTGCCGGCCTTCCTGCACGATAAAATCGGCGCCAAACGCGATTTCCTGATGATCGTGAACGAACAAATCCTCAATGAATGTCTCGAAGCGCGGCAAATGGTCTGGTTCGCCGACATCACCGTCGAGGCCAAGGGCATGGTCGTGTCGAATTACACCGCGCCGGAAATGGGCGGTAAATTCTGCGAACGCGGCGGGCGCTTCGGCTCCCACGCATCGAACGAAAGCTTCGAGGCGGTCTACCGTAATAAAATGGCGTTCGTGTCCTATTTCAACGGCGGCGTGCGGGCGCTGGACATTCGCAATCCGTTCCAACCGCGAGAGGTCGGCTATTTCATCCCGTCGATTACCCGCAATACCGACCCGCGCTGCGTGAAGATCGACGGCAAGGATCGTTGCAAGATCGCGATCCAGACCAATAACGTCGAAACCGACGATCGCGGCTACATCTACATCGTGGACCGCGCCAACACCGGGATGCATATCCTGCAACTCACCGGGGACGCCCGCAAGGCCGCCGGCCTGTAACCAGTCCGGGGTGGAGATCGTTCAACCGAGTCGTAGAATGATCTCCGCCAGCCCGCCTTCGACCACCAGGCCGGCGGCCTCCGGCACGCCGAACCATTGCGTTTGGCGTTCGTGTTTCTCCGGCCAGTCGTCGTGTTGTTCTTCGACCCAAAGCAGGTAGACCCGCACCTCGCACAGGAGCGGATCGGAATCGATCTGTTTGGCATAATGAAAGACACCGACCGGCTTCTTGCCAGCCAACCGGCCGCGCAGCCCGGCTTCTTCGTAGGCCTCGCGCACAGCGACCTCGCGGGGTTTGAGGCCGGCGATCGGCCAGCCTTTGGGGATCACCCAACGCCCGGTGTCGCGCGAGGTCAGCAGCATGATCTGCCGCGACCCGTCCGCCGCGATACGGCAGGGCAGGGCGGCGAATTGAGTCCGGTCGCGATATTTCTTCCTGGGCATGGTATCGTCCGGTTAATCCGATTCCTGCCGCTTGTCACGAAACTTCGCGATCCCCGCCGAACGCTGCTACACCGGGGCTGTCCCAACACAGGAACGAACGATGCCCGCGACCATCCGCTTGCTCTCCACCTTGGCCGTCATGGGCGGTATGCGCGAATTGTGCGAGGCGTATCGCGCGCGCGGCGGTGCAACGATCGACGCCGATTTCGCCCCGACCGTTGCTTTGATGGATCGTCTGCGCGCGGGGGAGCACGCGGATATCGCCATCCTGACCGCGCAGGGGATCGACGATTCGATCGGCGCCGGCATCATGCGCGCAGGCAGCCGTTCGGATATCGCCCGGTCCTTCGTCGGCATCGCGGTGAAGGCCGGCGCGGCGTGGCCGGATATCGCCTCGGTGGATAGTTTCAAGGCGGCGCTGCTGGCCGCGCGGTCCGTCTGCTATTCCAAGATCGGCGCCAGCGGCTTGTATTTTGCCAAGCTGATCCAGGATCTCGGGATTGCCGAGGCGGTGAACGCCAAAGCAACGATCGCCGCCACCGGCTTCACCGCCGAACGGCTGATCGACGGGCAGGCCGATCTCGCGGTGCAACAAATCAGCGAACTGATGGTGGTGCCGGGGATCGAGGTCGTGGGCGGCTTGCCGGCGCCCTTGCAGACGGTTGCGATTTTCTCCGCCGGCGTGCTCACCGCCTCGACCCAACCCGACGCGACCGCCGATTTCGCTCGGTTCCTCGCTTCGGCGGATGCCGAGCCGGTGTTGCGCCGCACCGGTCTGGAACCGGCGCTGGCGTCCTAAGGCGGGCTACAGCCGGCGAGTCGGCAGCGTCGCCGCCATCGCGACGATGATGCATGCGAAGCACGCCACGGTCAGGAACACCCCCCGGAACGCCGCCGCGACTTCCTGTCGGACCAGGGAAGCGTGCTCCGGCGTTAGCGATGCCAGCACGCCGGGGCCGCGTCGCACCATGTCGAAAAACAGCGTGGCGGTGTCGGGATTGGTCGATTGCAGCAACCCGAACAGCACCGCCCCGGCCGCCGCCGCGCCGAACGCCGATCCGAGGGACCGCGATAGCTGCGCCGATGCCGCCGCCGCGCCCAGATTGCGCGGACCCGCCACCGCCTGCACCGTGATCTGTGCCGTCAGCATGGCCGAACCCTGACACAATCCGCCGATCGCCAGCACCCAGGCCAGTTCCACCCGGGTCAATTGCGGCGCCCACAGCGCCAGTCCGACCAAGGTTGCGGCGGTGATCGACAGGCCCACCATCGGGAACACCGCCGTCCGCCCGGTGCGCGAAATCGCCCAGCCCGTGGCAACCGAACCGGAACTGACCGCAGCAGTGAGGGGAATGAGCAGCAATCCTGCCTCCCCCGAGGAGGCGCCGGCCACGACCTGGAAGTAGATCGGCAGGAACGTCATCATCGCTGTCAGGCTGGCGCCGGAGCAGGCGGCCATCAAATCGGCGCGCCAGAAGGCGGGAATGCGCATCAGTTGCAAGGCCAGCAGCGGCGACGGCGCGCGTTGTTGTTGCCAGATCAACGCGGCCAGCGCCGCCCCCGCACACGCCAACAGCAGCCCCAGCCGAGGCAGAATGCTCGGGTCCAACCGCTGCAACTGGGAAACCGCCAGCAACAGCGGCAGAATGAACAGCGTCAGCAACCCCATCCCCGGCAGATCGAAGCCGGCCCTTGCGGTGCTCGGTATGCTCCGGGGCAGGCGCATGACCAGCACGATCGCGATGGCGCCGAGCGGCAGGTAGGCGAGGAAGACGGCGTGCCAGCCCCACATCTGGGTGATGAAGCCGCCGGCCACCGGCCCGATGGTAGAGCCGGCGACGATGTTGGCGGAAAGATACCCCTGATACGATCCGCGTTCGCGCGGCGGCACCAACTCCCCCAGCAAGGCTTGCGCCAGGGTCATCAGCCCGCCGCCGCCCAGGCCTTGCAGCACCCGCGCCGCCAGCAGCAGCGGCAAGGTCGGTGCCATCGCGCACAGCAGCGACGCGGTCATGAACACGCACAGTGCCACCACCATCATCCGCCGCCGCCCGAACAGATCGGCCAGCCGCCCGTACGCCGGCGCCGCCACGGTGCTGGCGATCAGATTGGCGATCACGATCCAGGACAGTTTCTCCACCTCCCCCAACGACGCGGCGATGGCCGGCAGCGCCGTGGCGACCACGGTGCCGTCGGCCGCCGCCAGGAACACCGGCAGGACGATGGGCGGGACCACCGTCCGGAACAGGTTCCGGGGCGGGGGCGCGGTTGGGGTTTCCTCGGTCATGTTTCTCAGGGGCACGTTTCCCCAGGGGTTATGTGTTGGGTTATGCGATGGGTTATGCGTTGGCGCGGAGTAGTGGCACGATGGCGGCCAAGAAAGAAGCCCGACCCGAGGAAACGACCAACCGCATGCCTGCCAGCCAGACCCAGGGCGGCATCTTCAGCTGTACCGGCCGGCAATGGCTGATTCTGCTGATGGTGCAATTGTCCAACCTGCTTTTCGGCATGACCATCACGCTGGCGAATGTGGTGCTGCCCGAAGTCCGAGGCACGCTGTCGGCCACGCAGGACGAAATTTCCTGGGTGATCACCCTCAACCTCGTTGCCACCGCCGTCGCCACTCCGCTGACCGGATGGCTGTCGGCGCGGCTGGGCTGGCGCACGCTGATGTTCGCCACTGTCACCGGGTTTACCGTGTCGTCCTTCCTGTGCGGCCTCGCCAACAGTCTGGAGGCGCTGATCCTGTTCCGGGTGATGCAGGGGGTGTTCGGCGCGCCGATCATGCCGATGGGCCAAGCGATCCTGCTGGCGTCGTTCCCCCGCCATCTGCACGCGACGGCGCTGGTGATCTGGGGCATCGGCGCGGTGTTCGGCCCGGTGCTGGGGCCGGTGCTCGGCGCCATGGCGACCGAGGCGTCGAACTGGCGCTCGGCGTTTTTCATGATCGTGCCACCCGGCTTCGCGGCCATGACCTGCGTCTGGTTCGCCCTGTCGGATCGCACCGAGCGAACGCGGACCCGATTCGATTGGACGGGGTTCTTGACGTTGTCGGTCGCCATTCTGTCGGCGCAATTGATCATGGATCGGGGCCAGCGGTGGGATTGGTTCGATGCGCGGGAGATCGTGCTGCTGACGATCGTCGGCCTTGTGGCGTTATGGATGTTCGTGTGCCATTGCCTGACGGCGGCGCATCCGTTCCTCAATCCGCGATTGTTACTGGACCGCAATTTCGCCATCGGCATCGCGCTGGCCTTTGTCATGGGCATGCTGAGTTTCACCACCCTGACGCTGTTTCCCAGCCTGCTGCACGATCTTCGCGGTTATCCCGACAGCGTGATCGGTTCCTTGCTGGCGGCGCGCGGCCTGGGCAACTGGATGGCGTTTCTGGTGATCGTGCCGTTCACCCGCGTTGCTCCGCGTCTGGCGATCGCCTGCGGGCTGGCGTTGCAGGCGATCGCCGGGCTGACCATGGCGCAGTTCGACATCAACCTGACCTTCTTCGACGTGTTCTGGACGAACATGCTGCAAGGCTTCGGTCAGAGCATCGCTTTCACCCCGATGACGGTCATGGCCTTCGCCACCCTGCCGCCGCATCTGATCACCGAGGGTTCGGCGATCTTCACCTTGCTGCGCAATTTCGGCTCCAGCATGTTCATTTCGTTGTGCGTGATGGTGCTGCTGCGCTCCACCGCCGTGAATTACGCCCGGATGACCGAGTTCGTATCGCCCTTCAACAAGACGCTGGTGTTCCCCGCGATCCCCGCGCAGTGGGAGTTGGAGACGCTGACCGGGCTCCAGCGCATCTCCGACGAGATCGCTCGGCAGGCGGCGATGATCGGCTATATCAACGCGTTCTATCTGATGGGTTTCGCGGCGTTGGTGGCGGTGCCGCTGTCGGCGATGATGCGTCGGCGCCCCGCCGCGGGATGATTGTTTCGCCCCGCCGTGGGGTGATTGTTTCGCCCCGCCGCGGGTTAGGCGTCGCCGATGTCGTCCCAGAACTGCCGCAGCGGCGAACCGCGCACGACATCCAGCACCGCCGCGCGGTCCTCCGGCGCCATGGTCGTCCGCCATCGTTCCGCCGCCGCGATGGAATCGCGGAACACCGCGAAATAACCGGCCGCGCCGCTATGCTGGGTGCTGTCGGCAAGGAACGCCGCCGTCTGCGGGTGCCAATCCAGGCCGCAGAAAGCGAGCAATTCCTGCGCGGCTTCGGCCGGACGAGCACAGAGATCCTCGTAGACGACGATGCGGGCGTTCGGCAGCCCGTGCAGCCCGCGCAGCGCGGTTTCGTTGAACCGCACCCAATCCCAGGCATATTTCGCAGCGTCCGGCAGCACCTGGAATCCGGCGTTGTCCACCCCGCGCGCGGCGGCGAAATCCAGGGTCAGCGCCTCATCGAATGGCATGTCGGTGCCGGCTTCGCGCAACGAAAACCGGCCCTGCCGGTTGCCCCGCATCACCGAGGCCACCTGACCGCAGGGATGGCGTAAGATGACCAGGGTGCGGCTGTCCGGCAGTGTTCGGGCGAAGGTGGCGGCCCCGTCGCACCAGTCGATCGATTTCAGCACTGGCCGCGCGCCCGCACCCAAGCGCACGAAATCGGGGAGCGGCAGCGCACCGATGCGAGGACCGAGCAGCGGAAGGTGCGAGCCGGCGGCTTGTACCCAGGCCAGTGCCGCGCGCAGGTAAAACGCCGGCTGGGATTGCCAGGATTTGCGGAAAAACGGCCGCTTCCCGGCGGCACGTTGGTCGCGATCGTCGATCCAAGTCGCCAGGGTGGCGCGCAACAGGGGCTCGGTCAGCGTGTGGCGCGGAACCCGGCCGTGATCGGGTTCGTGCCGGTAG
Source organism: Acetobacteraceae bacterium (assembly GCA_025354865.1). GTDB lineage: Bacteria > Pseudomonadota > Alphaproteobacteria > Acetobacterales > Acetobacteraceae > Rhodopila. The sequence continues at coordinate 10,248 of JANXMB010000136.1, forward strand.
ACGGTATCGGGATGGCTGTCGAAAATCTTGCCCAGCCAGGTGGTGCCCGATCGTTGCGCACCCAGCAGCAGGATTGCATTGTCGGCCGGCATCATGCCGCGCGCACCATGCCGGCGAACAGATCGCGCGCGGCCAGCATATCGTCCAGCGATCCGAACGCATTGGTGTAATGACCGCGATAGCCCCGCGCCTCCAGCGCCTGAAACAAGCCGGGGAAATCGAAATCGCCGCGACCGGGGGGCAGATGCTGTTCGATGCCGTTGCGGAAACAATCGGCCAGCCGCACCTCCCGCACGCGGTCCAACGGCATGGCTGCCAGGAAACCGTCCACCCCCTCGGGGACCAGATGGGCGTGGTTGGCGGTGAACGACAGCGCAAACGCCGGGGAGGCGATGCGGTCGTAATAGTACCGCCATTCCTCGATCGTATGCGCGAGGTAGTGCACCTCGGCCTCGGGCGGTTCCTTGTTCAGATTTTCCAGCAGCACCGTGGCGCCTTTCGCTTCCGCATAAGCTGCGAGGCGTTGCAGACGCGCCAGACCGGTTTGCATCCGCATCGGAATATCGTCGGTGAAATGGAACCCGGCATGCACCACCACCCAGCCTGCGCCCAGCAGCACGGCGGTATCGACATAGGCTTGCAGGTAGGCATCGACCGCTTCCCCGACCATCGGGGCGTATTCCGCCACGTTCACCGCAGACAGCGTATGCAACCCCAACCGTATCCCATGCCGATCGCACGCCGCCCGAACCCCCCGTGCTCGGCTTGCATCGAAACGGGTGAACGCATTCTCCCCGGTGTCGAGTTGCACATCGACGATCCCCACCCCGTTGGCCGCAGCCCAGGCGATCGCGTCCTCCAACCGCAATTTGCGGCCGACGTCGATCCCGATCCGGTCGCGGAAGCTGGCGGTCATGCGTATGTCCCTCGGTGTTGCGTTGGCAGGGTGACCCAAATGGCCGCGTCGGGTAAACATGTCCCATAATATAACGGAGGCAGGCCATGCCGATTCTGACCAAACGCCATTTTCTGGCCGGTGCGACAGGCAGCATCCTGTTGCCGCGCGCGACGCAGGCCGCCGATCTGGCGCCGCACGAGCAAGCGCTCTACGACGCCGCCAAAAAAGAAGGGGAGCTGACCTGGTATTCCGGCCAATTGCAGGCCGAAACCGGCGAAGCCGTGGGCAAGGCCTTCACCGCGCGGTACCCCGGTATCAAGGTCAACGTGGTGCGCAGTACCTCCCAGGTCGCCTATCAACGCCTGTCGCAGGACATGCAGGCCGGGGTCGCGCTGTGCGATATGTTCAGCTCCACCGATTACGGCCACTACAACCTTCTGAAGCGGGAGGGCAAACTGCTGCCGTACCGGCCGAAAAACGCCGACGGCATGATCCCCGCCGCCCGCGATCCCGATCCCGACCATATGTTCCAGGTCTTCTACATCGGCCTCTATTTGCTGGCCTACAACACCAAGCTGGTCGCCGAGGCCGATGCGCCGAAATCGTGGAAAGACCTGCTCGACCCCCGCTGGAAAGGCAAACTCGCGGTCGGGCATCCCGGCTACAGCGGCGCCATCGGCGTCATGGGCGTGGTGTTGTCCAAGCTGTACGGCTGGTCGTATTTCGACGCGTTGGAGAAAAACAAACCCCAGATCGGCCGCTCCGCCGACGATCCCGTCACCCTGATGAACGCCGGGGAACGCGCCGTGGGGATGGGCGTGTCGCTGGCCGCGCCGTTGCTGAGCCAATCGCGCGGCAACCCGCTGAAAATCGTCTACCCGACCGATGGCACCCTGGCGGTCTATTCGCCCAGCGCCATCCCGAAAAACGCCCCGCATCCGAACGTGGCCAAGCTGTTCATGGAATTCGCCGCCGGCCCGGGATACGCGGAAGCGACGCGTCCCTTCTTCATCATGCCGCTCCGCCCCGAAGCCTCGCCGCCGGACGGCGCGCGGCCCTTCGCCGAGGTGAAAACCATCCAAGCCACCCCCGCCGAAATCGAGGATGGCGTGCCGGACATCAAGGAAAAATGGCGCGATACCTTCGGCGTCTGAACCCATGCGCCGCCTGAGGAACCTGGATCCGGCCAGCCTCGTATGGATCGCGCTGGTCGCGGTGCTGCTGCTGCTGGTCGCCTTCCCGATGGCAAAGTTGCTGCTCGTCAGCCTGCACACCCGCTCCGGCGCGTTCACCTTCGGCAACTACCTCGCCGCTTACGGCCGCGCGCGCTACGTCGATTCGCTGGTCAACTCGCTGCTGCTGGCGAGCGAGACGGCGGCCATTTCGACCGTATTCGCCGTGCCCATGGCCTGGGCCGTGTCGCGCACCGACATCCCCGGCAAAGCGGCGATCTGGGCCACAGTGCTGGGCGCGTTCATCCTGCCGCCCTACCTCGGCGCCATCGGCTGGATCCTGCTAGCCGGACCGAATTCCGGCGTCATCAACCAGGTCTGGCGTTTCGCAACCGGCGCGACCGATCCGCTGGTCAACGTCTACACCTTCCACGGCCTCGCCTGCGTCATGGCGTTCCAATCCTTCCCGCTGATCTTCATCTTCGTGAAATCGGCGCTGGATCTTGTGTCCTCGGAAATGGAGGACGCGGCGAATATCCTTGGCGCCAACACCTGGGTTGCCACCTGGAAAGTCACCCTGCCGCTGGTCTGGCCGTCGATCGTCGGCGGCGCGATCGTCGTTTTCCTGGAAAGCGTCGCCCTTTTCGGCACCCCCGCCATCATCGGTATTCCCGCGCGTATCAACACCGCAACGACCCAGCTCTGGCAGTTCTTCGAATACCCGGTGCGGGTGGAAGTCGCGGCCGCCTATGCCATGCCCCTGCTGCTGATCGCCCTGGTGGCGATCGGCGCGCAACGGCTGATGCTGCATCGACGGGGCTTCGTGTCTCAGACCGGCAAAGGCGGAGAACGCCGCCCGATTGTGCTGGGCCATTGGCGCTGGCTGGCGATCGGCTATTGCGGGTTCGTCGCGGCGGTGGCGGTGGCAATGCCGGCGCTGGTGCTGGCCGAGGCATCCTTCGCCCGCGCCTGGGGCCGAGGCCTCAGCCCGTCGAACCTGACCCTGGCAAATTACCGCTTCCTGTTGTTCGAGCATGAAACCGCACTGGCAACGATCTGGAACACGATCTGGTTTTCTGCCGCCTCGGCAAGCTTTGCGGTCGTGCTGGCCTTGCTGGTGGCCTACATCGTCGCCCGCAAGCTGGTCCGCTTCGCCGGCGCCCTGGCCTTTCTGGCAACAGCCCCCTTCGTCATTCCCGGCATCGTCATGGCGATCGGCTTCTATGCCAGCTTCGCCGCCCCGCCGTTTTCCCTGTATGGCACAGCGGCGATCGTCGTGCTGGCCTTCACCGCCCGGTTCCTGCCGATCGCCTATGCCAACGCCGCCGCCGCCATGGGCACCCTTCACCCGGAGATGGAGGAAGCCGGCCGCATCCTCGGCCTCAGTCGGCTCGGCACCATCCGCCGCATCACCATTCCCTTGTTGAAACGATCTCTACTCGGCGGCTGGCTGATCGTCTTCATCGTCGCCACCCGCGAATTATCCGCCGCCATCTTCCTGGTCGGGCCGAAAACCCGAACCATGGCCGTGCTGCTCTACGACCTCAGCGAGGCCGGCAATTTCGAGGTCCTTGCCGCCCTCGGCGGTATCCTGCTGCTCGTCACCATGGCGTTGGTGGGGATCGGGATGAAGCTGCTGGGGCGGGATTTCATGTTGCGCCGAGCATGATGTTGCCCCGCGCGCCCGCTGCTGTGATCTTCGATATGGATGGCCTGCTGTTCGATACTGAGGCACTGTATCGCGATGCCTTCCTGCGCGCGTCGGCGGAAGCCGGGCACGGGTTCGACGACGCCCTGTTCCGCCAGACCGTCGGCAATACCTGGCCGATGACCCAGGCGTTGCTGTTCCGCCATGCCGGGGCGGATTTTCCGATCGACGCGTTCCTCGCCGCTTGGCACCGGCATTATGCGGTGGTTGCGGCGGACGGCGTGCCGCTGAAGCCGGGGGTTCTGCCGTTGCTCGATGCGCTCGACGACTTGAGGCTGCCGCGCGCGATCGCCACATCGTCGCGCCGAGAAACCGCAGACGGGCACCTGCGCGCGCATGCGCTGACCGATCGGTTCCATGCCGTGGTGGCGCAAGGCGACGCGGCCGCCAGCAAGCCGGCCCCCGACCCCTATTTGCTCGCCGCCGCGCGCCTTGGGGTTGCCGCCGAGCAGTGTCTGGCGCTGGAGGATTCGCATAATGGGGTGCGTTCGGCGGCAGCGGCGGGGGCGATGACCGTTATGGTGCCCGATCTGCTGGAGGCAACGGCCGAAATCGCCGCCCTGTGCGCCTTCGTCGCGACCGATCTGCATGTCGTGCGGGCGGCGTTGTTGCGCGCCCACCGTTGACAGTTCACCATTCCGGTTCCCCAATCGCGGGATTGCAGCACGGAACGCCCTACCCATGAACGACGCCGGTTTTTCGCCCGTTTCTGCCGACCCGGTTTCCCGCGCCCGTGCGCTCGGCCCGGCCATTTTGGCAGGGGCCGACAAGATCGAACAGACCCAGACAATCCCCGAACCGCTTTGGTCGCAGGTCGTCGATGCCCGCATGCCGCGCATGTTGTTGCCGAAATCGGTCGGCGGCGATCAGGTGGAACCCTGGATCTACCTGCGCGCCATCGAGGAAATCTCCCGCTACGACGGTTCGCTGGGTTGGAACCTGTTCGTTGCCAACAGCGCGGCATTGATCGCCCCGTTCATTCCGCTGGCGTCGGCGCAGACGATCTGGTCCGACCCGCGCGCGGCGATCGCATGGGGACCGCCGAACCAGCACAAGGCGGTCGCGGTGCCCGGCGGCTATCGCGTCACCGGGGAATGGCATTTTGCCAGCGGCTGTCGGCAGGCGACCTGGATGGGCGCCCATGCGCAGGTGGTCGAACCCGATGGGTCGTTACGCCTTAATCGTTTCGGTCGACCGACGGTGCGGACGTTGCTCTACCCGGCCGAACACGCCACCCATATCGAGGACTGGAACACCCTCGGCATGCGCGGCACCGCGTCGGAGGGATATACGCTCGACAATCTGTTCGTGCCGGAAGCATTCTCCGGCACGCGGGAGGACCCGACGTTACGCCGCGACACCGGTCCGCTTTATGCCTTTACCATGCAGGGTCTTTACGCAGTCGGCGTCGCCGGTGTCGCGTTCGGGATAAGCCGAGCGATGTTGGATGCGCTGAAGTTATTGGCGCCGGAAAAGGCGCCGCGCGGCTTGGTGCGCATGGCCGACAGCCCCGTCGTCCAAGCCGAGTTCGCCAAACGCGAAGCCAACCTCGGTTCCGCTCGGTATTTCCTAATCGAAACATTGCGGGATATTTACGATCGTGCGCCAGAGGTCGATGTCGTCAGCACCGACGATCGTGTCGCGCTGCGGCTGGCCTGCGTCCACGCAACCCATACCGCGATCGAAATCGCCGATTGGGTCTATAAAGCGGCCGGGACCTCGGCGATTTTCAAGGGCACGCCCTTCGAACGACGGTTCCGCGATATGCATACCCTGTCGCAACAAATACAATCCCGCGACGCGCATTTCGAGGCGGTGGGAAAGGTCCTGTTCAACGGCGACCCGGAGGGAACGTTCCTGTAGCGCCCACCCCGTTCGGTGTCGTATCATGCCCCGGTTCGCCCGCGATCCGGACCCTCGGCGATGCCACCCCGGTCATCGCACAGATTGTTGTTGGAGTGAAAATAGATGACCGAATTGACGCTGGAAAAAGCCCAAACCGCCGTTGCCGCCGCCTTGGCGTTCAGCCGCGAGCATAAATTCAGTCCGATGGCGGTCTGCGTGCTCGACGCGCGCGGGGTGCTGAAAGCCTACGCGGCGGAGGACGGCACCGCGCTGCGCCGGGCCGACATCGCGATCGGCAAAGCCTATGGCGCGCTGGCAATGGGCGTGGGATCGAAGACCCTCGGCGTGCGCGCGGTGGAGCGGCCGCACTTCATCGGTGCGGTGAACGGCGCGATCGGTGGCGCGATGATTCCGGTGGCCGGCGGTGTGCTGATCCGCGGCGCCGACAAAAGCATCATTGGTTGCATCGGCACGACGGGCGATTCCTCGGACAACGACGACCTCGCCGCCCGCGCCGGTCTGGCAGCGGCAGGTTTGACCGCCGACCCGACGTAAGGCGCGACCGCCGGCCCGCCGGGCGTCGCTGCAACACCCGGGGGCCGGCGGTCGATCGTCGGCGATCAGGAAACCGTAAACGCAGCCACGGCTTTTTCGTCGAGCTTCAGGCCGAGACCCGGCTTGTTCGGCATGATCAGCATGCCGTTCTCGATCGCCGGGGTTTCTTCATACAGCGCCAGCATCCACGGCATGTATTCCACCGTCAGCCCATTCGGGCAGGCGGCGATCATATGGCAGAGAATTTCCGGCATCACGTGGCTGACGATCGGCAAATTGAATGCCTCCGCCATGCCGGCGATCTTCATCCATTGCGTGACACCGCCGGCGCGCACGATATCGACCATGACGATATCGACCGATCGCGCTTCGATCATCTGCCGGAACGGTTCGATACCATACAAATATTCCCCCCCCGCGATCGGGGTTTTCAGCGCCGCCGTAACCCTGGCAAGCCCCTGGTAGTCGTCGGCGCGGGTCACGTCTTCGAGCCAGAAAAGACCGACATCTTCGACCCGGCTGCCGATATCGATCGCCTGTTCCGGCCGCCAGCGCTGGTTGATGTCGCACATCAGTTTAATGTCGGGTCCGATCGCCTCGCGCACCACGCGGACGCGGCGGCATTCCTCGGCCGGGGTGGGATCGCCCGGCAGCGCCATCTGGGTCTTCATTTCCTTGAAGCCCTTCTGCACCAAAATCTGGGCCGCCCGTTGCGCCTGGTTATCGGTCAGACCCCGCCGCAACGAGCCCGAGGCATAGGTCGGCACCTTATCGCGATAGCCGCCCAGCAATTTCCACAGCGGTTGATTGAGGAATTTCCCTTTGATGTCCCACAATGCGATGTCGATCGCCGACAGCGCCAGGGTGAAAATGCCGCCGGGGCCGCAATTGTCGCCGGCCGCAACGCGCAGCTTCTTGACGATGGCTTCGATGCACAACGGGTCCTCGCCGATCGTCAGCGCGCCGAGTTCCTCGACCGCCGTCCGCAGGCTGCCGGTCATTTTGCCACCGTAAAAAGTCAGCCCGATGCCTTCCAGCCCGTTGTCGGTACGCAAGCGCAAGATCACGACCGGGCGGGTGCGGCCTTCTTCCTCCGGCATATTGGCCAGGGGGTCGTCTTCCGGAATGGCCAGGGTGGTGGCGATGGCGGCGGTGATTTTCATAACGGTTGTTCTCCCTTTGGGGTGGCGGGAGCATAGCGCAACCCCGCGCCGCGTCACCCCCGCCGCGCCTCGAACCGATACGGTGTTGCGCCGGCGGTGGCCGGGTCCAGCGCGAGGCGGTGTTCCAACGGGGGAAATGCGCGGGATCGGCAATCCGGCCGATCGCAAAGCCGGCACGACAATCCAATCCCCACCTTGGCTTGTTCCAGATCGAGGCCGTCGGCGTAGACCACATCCCCGGCATTGGGCAAGGCGCAGCCCATCGCCACCACATGCACCGGCCCAGGTTCGCCCCAGCGGTGCCCCGAGCGCACGACGGCCATAGCGAAGCAGAGATAGGCGGCCCCGTCCGGTAGCGCCGCGACCTGGACCCGCACTGTACCGGGGGCGGCGAACGCGGTGTGGACCACCCAGCGCGGGCAGGACCCGCCGTAGCGGGCGAAGGGGAAGCCGGCGGCGGAGAATCGTTTCGATACATTGCCGGCCGGATCCACCCGCAGAAAAAAGAACGGCACCCCGCGCGCGCCCGGTCGTTGCAAGGTCGAAAGACGGTGGCAGGCCTGCTCGTACGACACCCCGAAGCGCGAGGCCATTGCTTCCATGTCATGACGCAAGGCGACGGCGGCGGACGCAAACGCCGCGTACGGCATCAGCAAAGCGCCGGCCACGTAGTTCAGCAAGCCGATACGGATCAGCATCGCTGCCTCGGGCGAGGACGGGGCGGCGGTCGCCAACACCGTTTCGACCGCGTCCCGCGCCTCCAGCAGGGCCAGTTGAAAAGCCATGTGGAATCCACGGCTTTCGCGGGGCAGAGACTCCGACAGCACCAGCGAACGAGCGGCCGCGTCGTAGCGGCGCAGGGTGCCATCCAACGGCGCCACGGTCACCCGCACGCCGTGCACCCGGCGCAATCGATCCGCAATCGCATGGTTTGTTTCCGCCGGCGTGCCGGGCGCCAAATCCTGTGCCAAACCCTCCGCCGCGTCTTCCAGGCCGGCGAAATAATTGCCGCGATCGTCGAACAGATCGCGGGCTTCCTCGTGCGGCAGCAGCACCCGCCGGCCCGATGGCAAAGCGATGCCGCCGGCGTCTTCGCGCGCCACTCGCCACGCTCGATACAATGCCAGAACGGCGCGCGCGGCGTTGGGGCTGCCCCCCGCGAGCGCGGTCAATTCCGCTTCCGGAACGGCATCGGCGCCCAGCAGCGGGTCGGAAAATGCCTCCCGCAGGCCGGTTTCCAACTGGCGTTCCTGGCTGCCGGACAATTCCCGCAGATCGACCCGCAGGGTTTCCGCCAATTTGATGAGCAGCGACGCGGTGACGGCGCGGCGATCGTGCTCGATCAGGTTCAGGTAGCTGGCGGAGATGCCGAGCCGCGTGGCGAGGGCCTGCTGCGACAGCGTCCGTTCGGTTCGGAGCCGCTTCACCGTATGCCCAATCACCGCTCGGGACATTTTTACATCCTTTACATTCTACGCGCCCATTCGGTCGATATAGCGACAAAATTCGGCGGTAAACGACAGATTAGGCTTCTCCTTCGCAGAGGCAATGTCAATTATTCACGTCATGCAACCCAAACAAACCACCCGCCAGACGCAACGCGAACACGCCCCGCCGGCAGCCGAACCGCTATGGCCGGCCGCGCGGGAAACCTGGCTCGCCCCCCGTATTGGCGGACGCTGGCAAGCGCCCTCGCGTCCAACGCAGCGACAGGGCAAAGTGGCGGTGGGAGAATCCACTATGTCGTTCAAGGTTCAAGTCGGTCCGCCGCGCATCGCCATTCATCGGGCCATGACCCTGCTGGTCGCGGACGCCGACGGGCAAATGTCTGGGACCGACCAGAACGGGCTGTTTTACAACGATACCCGCATCGTCAAAACTTGGCTGGCGACGATCGACGGTGCCAAGTGGGAAAGCCTGTCCGGCGGCGCCATCGGCTACGATGTGGCCCGCGTTTTCCTGACCAATCCGGCGGGTGTCGGCGATATTCCCCGCAGCACCCTGTCGTTCGTCGTCGGTCGATCGATCGACGGCGGCATGCACGAGGACCTCGACATCGCCAATCACGGTCTGCAAGCCGTACGGTTCGCGTTGCAAATCCGGATCGAAACCGACTTCTCCGACCTGTTCGATGTCAAAGCCGGACGATCCCCGCCGGCCGGGGAGACCGAGATAACCTGGTCCCGCGATACACAAATCCTGCATGCCGCTTACCGCAACGGCGATTTTGCCCGTGGGCTAGTGCTGACGATCGAAGGGGCGCATGCGTCCTACGAACAGAATTGTTTTGTGTTCGAGATATCGCTGCGCCCCGGCGAGAGTTGGCACGCCTGTGTGCGCTACGATGCAATGGACGGATCGGCAACGTCCAACGCCCCGATCGGCTGCGTGGAGCCTACCGACAATGCCAAGAAATGGCGGGCCGAGGTCCTGAAAATCGAGGCATCCGATACGAACTTCCATCAATTCTGCGCGCAGGCGACCGACGACCTCGCGGCGTTGCGCCTGCCGCTCGATATCGATGGCGAAACTGTGGTCATGCCGGCCGCCGGCCTGCCCTGGTTCATGGTGCCATTCGGTCGCGACAGCCTAATCGTTTCGTTGCAATCCATCCCCCTCTACCGCGACTTCGCGCTCGGCAGCCTCGCCGTGCTCGGCCATTGGCAAGCCACAGACTACGACGATCGCCGCGATGCCGAACCGGGCAAGATCATGCACGAATTGCGCTACGGCGAACTGGCGCATTTCAAACGCGTGCCGCACACCCCGTATTACGGCACCGCCGATGCCACGCCCTTGTTTATCGTCGCCCTGCACGAGGCCTGGAAAGCAACCGGCGATCGGTCGTTGCTGGATCGATTGCTGCCGAATGCCGAAGCGGCGCTGGCCTGGATCGACAAAGACGGCGATCGCGACGGCGACGGTTTCCAAGAATATCTGGCCCGCACCCCGTCCGGCTACGAAAACATGGCCTGGAAAGATTCCGGCGATGCCATTTCCTACCCGGACGGACGGCTGGTGACCGGCGCCAAAGCATTGTGCGAGTTGCAAGGCTACGTCTACGACGCCTGGATCCGCATGGCGGAGATTTACGACACCCTCGATCGCGCGGAATCGGCAACCGCCCTGCGCGCCAAAGCCGCCGCGCTGCGGGAAAAATTCGATGCAATCTACTGGAACGAACAGGAAGGCACCTATGCGCTGACGCTGGATGGCGACAAAGAACCAGTGTTTTCCGTGGCATCCAATCCGGGACATCTGCTTTGGTCCGGTATCGTACCAAAAACGAAAGCCGCCCGCGTGGTGGATCGGCTGATGGCGGACGATATGTTCTCCGGCTGGGGTATCCGCACCCTGAGCACCCAACACCACCGATACAATCCCTATTCGTATCAAAACGGCTCGGTTTGGCCCCACGACAACAGTTTGATTGCGATCGGCATGGCGCGTTACGGCTTCCATGCGCCGGCCGCCGCGATCGCCCGCGCGATTTCGGATGCGGCGAGTTACTTTCAGGCGTTTCAGATTCCGGAACTCTATGCGGGATTGCAACGGGGGCCGATGGGGTTTCCGGTCCGTTACGCCGGGGCCAACGTGCCGCAGGCCTGGGCTGCCGGGTCCGCCTTTGCGCTGCTGCAAGCGCTGCTGGGCCTGTCGCCGGACGCGCCGAACGATACGCTATACGTCGATCCGCATTTGCCGGACTGGCTGCCGGAAATCGTGTTGCGAGACCTGCAATGCGGGGCGCGGACCTACGATATCCGTTTCAGACGTAACGAGGTGCCGACGATCCTGCGCGGCGACCCAACACGGGTGAAAATCGGTGTCAGGCCCGGATCAGCACCGCGTTGATCAGCCGCACCGGTCCTCCGTCCGCGCTTTGGTCTGCAACGCGACGGGCGGCATAACCCCCAAAAAACTAAAAAGACGCACAGCCCGGCTGCACCGTCATGCCCACCGCCTCCTGCGCAAAACGGGTGCGGTAGGCCTGGCGCACCTGGGCGATTGCGGCCCAGGACGACGGGACGGCGGGCAGCGCCACGATCAGCATCTTGGTCGGTTCGGCCAATGTGCGCCGCCCGTCCGGCGCGGCCCAGGCGCCCTCTGCGTCCAGGACGGTAAAACCCCCCGGCAGCGCCGCCGTCAGCACATCGTCGCGGAAGCCCCGCCAATCGGCGTCGCTCACGAAGCCGCCGCCGTGGATCGTCCGGCCGAAATACAGCGAAAACACCTGCATGGGCGCCCCCGACTCGGTCGTGCAGCCAAATTCTCGACCGGTCGAGCAGCCCGCAACGAGCAAAGCAACGACAAGCACCAGCAGCCTTCGTTTCATCGGCACCCCGTTTCAGACGATATCGACCGGCGATAAAATCGTTTATATCATGCGACTATGCGATTCCGCCTCATCGGAGGTATAGTGCTCGGCATGGTCGCACGCCGCAGTATTTTCAGCTTCGATCGTAAGCTCTGGATCGCCTGTGCTGTCGTGGTGCTGGTTATTTTCGCGCGCGCGGGTAGCCTGGTTTGGGAACTCCGCCGCGACGCGCTGACCGAGCTGGAAAAAGACACCAGCATCGTCGGTGAGGTACTGGCGGCGCAGACGTCGCGCTATCTGCAATTGGTGGATAACGGTTTGCGCCGGATCCAAACCGGCAGTGCTCTTGCACCCGGTGCCGACCAGGACGCCTTCCATGCTCGATTTGTCAATGACGAGACCGCCCAGTTGCTCGTTGCGCTGACCGACAACCTCCCGCAGGCGAACGGGTTCCTGGTGGCGGACGCGCGCGGTTTTGTCATCGCCAGCAGCCGCCAGCGGGTGGAACTGCCGATCAATATCTCCGATCGCGATTATTTCCGAGCGCTGCGGCAGCCGGGCCCGGGGGATATATATATCGGGGCGCCGACGACGGGGCGCGTGTCGAAGGCGCCGGTTATTTTCATGGCGCGCCGCATCGTCGGGTCCGACGGGGTGGTCGGCGGGATCGCGGTCGCAGTGCTGGACGCCGCGCATATGCGCCGTTTCTTCGAATCCCTGCATGCCGGGGACCGCCGCGGCATGGCGCTGCTGCGCACCGACGGCACCATGCTGGTGGGCTACCCCCAAACGGTGGCGGACGGCGGCGAGCCGTTTCCCGATCACAAGGCCTGGATCCAGGCGCTGTCCGACGGCGGCCGGTTCGTTACCGACAAGTTGATTGCCGGCATGACAGCGGTCGTTTCGCTGCATCCGGTGCCCGACTTTCCGCTGGTGGTGAACGTGTCCCTGCGCCAAGACGATGCCCTGGCGCCGTGGCAGTCGTTGGTGCACCTGATCGAATTTCAGGCCGCGATCGCAGCGGCTTGTGTCGTGCTGGCATTCGCCGCGATCATCTACCAGTTCAAGCGGCAAACCGCCCAGACCGAGGTTCTGGCAACCACCGCCACCGCCTTGCGCGAGAGCGAGCAGCGGCTGCGTGCCTACGCCGAAATGGCGTCGGACTGGTTGTGGGAACAGGATGCGTCCTTCCGGTTTCTGTGGACCTCGGCCACCGCGCCGCTGCATCGTGTCGGTAGCGATTCGGACGGGCGCACCCGATGGGATGTGATGGGCGCCTCCCTCGACGATCCTTACTGGGCCGCCCATTATCGCGACCTGCTGGCGCATCGGTCGTTCCGCGATTTCCGCTATGAACGGCCCGGCGACGCCGGCGACATCCGTCATGTCAGCATCGGCGGCGCCCCGGTGTTCGATAACAATGGCAATTTCGCCGGCTATCGCGGTACCGGCCGCGATGTCACCGCCGAGGTCGAGGCCGAACGCCAATTGCGCGATGCCCGCGATCGGGCGGAGGCGGCGAACAAAGCCAAGTCGGAATTCCTGGCGAACATGAGCCACGAGTTGCGCACGCCGCTGAATGCGATCATCGGGTTCTCGGAACTGATCGCCGCGCAGCCATTCGGTAAGATCGAGTCTCGCTATATTGAATTCGTCGGCGATATCCTGAGCAGCGGTCGGCATCTGCTCGACCTTATCAACGATCTGCTGGATATGTCGAAGATCGAAGCCGGGCAGTTCGAGTTGCTGGACGAAGACGTCGAACTGGCCCCACTGCTGCAATCTTGCCTGACGATGCTGGGGCCTCGGGCGGCGGAAGGCCGGGTCGCGCTGTCGCACGATCGGCCAGCCGCGCCCATCGCGATCCGCGCCGACCAGCGGGCAGTCCGGCAAATCGTGATCAATTTGCTGTCCAATGCGGTGAAATTCACCCCGGCAGACGGTGCGGTGTCGCTGCGGATCGAACCGGCGGAGGGCGGGGTGGCGATCGTCGTCGCCGACACCGGTATCGGCATCGCAAAAGACGCGCTGGACCGGCTGTGCGAACCCTTCCAACAGGTCGATGCATCCATCGCGCGCCGGTTCGGCGGCACCGGCCTGGGCCTTGCCATCACCCGCAAGCTGCTCGGTTTGCACGGCGGGCAGTTGCGCTTCGACAGCGAGCCGGGGCACGGGACCACGGTCTGGGCAGTGTTCCCGCCGGAACGGATCCTGCGACCGGACTCCCGCACGTTGCACTTGCAAAGCGCCGGAATGCCGGTCGCCGGCAAGGGTTGAGCCTGCCTGTTAAACCACGTCCGTCGCGTCGTCCTGGGCGTCGGTTCCGAGCGGCGTGTCGCTGATCCATTCTTCCAGCAATGTTAGCTCCTCGTCCGATAATTCGAGTCGCGCGCCCTCGCACAGGGCTTCGAGGTTATCGAGGAACGTGTCGGTCAGCATGTCCGGCGTATGGTCACCCGGCCCAGCGTGCCAGTTGTAGCCGGCATTTTCCAGGCTGGTCAGCACATACGACACGGCATCGCGGGTGATCCGCGCCCCCTGTTCGGCGCAGCGCTCGTAGATCGCCGACGCCAGATACCATTGCGTCCAGGGCACCTGCGCTGCGCCATTCAGGTGTTGCAACTCCGCCGCCATCTGTTCGAATAGCAGGCGGAATTCGTCGGGCCGCAAGGCCGGGCAGCCGGAGACCCGGGTGACCTTCGCCACCAGCGCGCGCATTTCGTCCCCCGGTTCGATCGCGCCCTGCGGCCTGCCGTCCTGGCGCGGGTGCAGGATGGGATCGTGGGCGAAGCCGGGGGGATCGGGGATGACGGCGACATGGGGATCGTTCGCCTCCCGCAGCAGATCGCCGAACCGCGCGCCGCCCGGCCAATTCGTATCGGCATCCATTTGCAGGCGATTGCGAACGATCTGGCCAAGCCGAGCGAGCGGGATCGGATCGGTTTCGTTGGAAAGGATTTCTTTGACGCAGGCGACGATCGTTTCGATCGCTTGTTCGTCTTCTTCCCCCGGCGGCAGATCGGCGGCTGGCGCGCAGGACAGCACCCAGAAGCTGGGATCGGATTTGTCGATCTGCAACGCCGCTTCTCGGCTGGCCATTTCGTCGACAAGGCGGGTGAGGGACCCGTAGCCGAACCATTTCAGCCCGTCGGCCGGGTAGACGAATTCCGGGAAGCCGTTGAACACGGGGATCAGGTGGTTGATCGGCCGCGGCCCGCCCTGGCGCAGATAGGTCGCGACGGCTTGGGTAACATTATCGATCAGCAACGGCCGCCCATTGTCCGACCGATCGTCCCCGTCGCGGGCGATCGGGGCTGCGGCGGAAAGCCCCATGGCTTGCTCGATGAAATCCTGCTGGCGCACCTGATTGTCGCAAGCGGCGCGGTAGGCGGCCGCGACCAGGGTGTCGCCCAGAATGGTGGTGGCGCGATCGTGTTCCCGCAGCCGTAGCAGCACCGGGGTGAAGTCGGCATCGCCCGACAGGATGATAAATTCTTCGAAATGGGTTTTATGGGCGAGCGCGTCGATGATATCCATCGCCATCACGATATCGGCCGAGTTCTTGCCCCGGCTTGTCAGCGGCGGACAATCGACGACCGAGAACGCCGCTCGGGTGAAATACGCCCGGTATTTACTGAAATTATCCTGCGAATCCCGGCTCGGCGGTCCCGCCCGATAGGCGCTCGGCATGGCATTGCGGACGGAACCGACGGGATTGAGGTAGCATTTCCGCACCAGGATGACCCGCTGAGTCGGTTCATCCCCCTCGCCAAGCCCTTGAACATGCTGGCCTTCCTCGAAAAACCGCAGCCATTTGTCAGGCTGGGTCGCGAAGCGTTCGGCGGCTTCCGGGCGGATGCGGTAAAGGCCCCCGTAAACTTGATCGAAATCGACGAAGAGCGCGGTGCGGATCGGAGCTTCGGCCAATGGTAATTTCCTTTTTTCAATAGGCGGCAAAGATAAGTCGCTGTTGACGCAATCTGTAGCACCGCCAGCGCCCACCGAACACCCTTGATTCTGCCGATCGAATACGCGCGGATTGCATGCAGCCGCGATCGATGGGGTAATGAGCAGGTCAATTTCGGAGTTTAACGAAATGCAATCGAACGTCGATCGACGCCGCTCGCCGTGCCGGTCAGGTCGGATCGCGGGCCGATGACGGCGCGCACCATTCGCCTGAATGCGTTCGATATGGCCTGCGTCGGCCATATTCAGCACGGCATGTGGACCCATCCGCGTGACCGCTCATCCGATTACAATACGCTCGATCGCTGGGTTTCCCTCGCGCAGTTGCTGGAAAAAGGCCTGTTCGACGGGTTGTTCCTGGCCGACATCCTGGGTGTCTACGATGTGTTCGAGGATAGCCCCGCCCCATCCCTGCGCCGTGCGGTGCAGATCCCGCTGATCGACCCGTTGGCCCTGGTGCCGGCGATGGCGCATGCCACCACCCATCTGGGCTTCGGCGTGACCTGCAATCTGGCCTACGAAACCCCGTTTCTGTTCGCCCGCCGCATGGCAACGCTGGATCATCTGACGCAGGGTCGTATCGGATGGAACATTGTCACCGGCTACCTCGACAGTGCGGCACGCGCGATGGGGTTCGCCGGGCAGATGGCGCACGACGATCGTTACGACCTCGCCGATGAATACATGGCCGCGGTTTATGCCCTGTGGGAGGGCGGGTGGCAGGACGATGCCGTGGTCCGCGACCGTGCCGGCGGCATTTACACCGATCCCGCCAAGGTCCGATCGGTGCATCACCACGGCAAGCAATTCCATATCGATGCGGTTCCGTTATGGGAACCCTCGCCCCAACGCACCCCGGTGTTGTATCAGGCCGGTGCGTCCGATCGCGGCCGGGTTTTCGCTGCGAGCCATGCGGAATGCGTGTTCGTCAACGGCAGTACTCGCGCGAATGTGCGGCGCATCGTTGCGGATTTGCGGGCGCGCTCGGCGCCTCGGCCGATGCTGGCATTTGTCGGCTGTGCGGTGGTGACCGGCCGGTCGGAGAAGGACGCGCGCGACCTGCTCGAAGATTATCGCCGCCATGCCAGTGTGGAGGGCGCTTTGGCGCATGCCGGGTCGTCTTTGGGCATCGATTTTGCCCGTTTCGATATGGATGCGCCGATCGAGGCCGGCAACAGCCAAGCGATCCAGTCGAATATCGAGGCCATCGCGGCGGCGCTGGGGCAGGGGTGGACCAAGCGTCAGTTGATTGATCGTTTCATCCTCGGCAGTCGCGTTCCGCCGATCGTCGGGTCGGCCGAGCAGGTGGCCGATTCGATGATGCAATGGCAGCGGGAGGGCGATGTCGATGGTTTCAACCTGTCCCGCACTGTAACCCCCGAATGTCTGGAGAGTTTTATCGATCTGGTGGTGCCGGTGTTGCAGGAACGCGGCGTGTATAAAACCGCCTATGCGCCGGGAACGTACCGACAGAAACTATTCGGCGCGGGCGATCGGCTGCCGGCCCGGCACCCGGCGGCGGCGATGCGCTGGTCGGGGTAGTGCTCCGACAGGCGGGCGGCATTAATTCCCAGTGTAGCGCGCTAGGATTTCCGCCAGGGTTTCCAACAGCCGATCCGTTTGCGCATCGGTCCCGACGGTGATCCGCATATGGTCGGCGATCCGCGGTTTGTTCCAGTGCCGCACCAGAATCGCCTTGTCGCGCAGTGCCTGCGCGATCGCGGCGCCGGACCGATCCGCATGCCGGGCAAAGACGAAATTGGCCGACGACGGCGGCACCGCAAAACCCAGCCGGATCAACCCGGCGGTCATGCGTTCCCGTGTCGCGATGACGGTTCGGCGGGAGGATTGGAACCACGCCTCGTCTTCCAGCGACGCGATGGCCCCGGCCTGCGCGGGGCGGCCCAGCGGGTAGCTGTTGAAACTATCTTTTACTCGTGTCAGCCCGTCGATCAGATCGGCATGCCCGATCGCATATCCCACCCGCAGCCCCGCCAGTGCGCGGGATTTCGACATGGTGTGCACGACAAGCAAATTCGGATGCGCCGCCACCAGCGGGATGGCAGTTTCGGCGCCGAAATCGACATAGGCTTCGTCGATTATCACCGGGATGTCCGGGTGGTCGGCCAGCAGCCCGGCGATTTGGGCGCGGGTCAGCGCGATGCCGGTGGGCGCGTTCGGGTTGGCCAGGACGATCGCGCCGGCCTCGCGGCGATAATCGGCGGGGCGGATGCGCAGGGCGTCGTCGAGCGGCACGGGGTCGAAGGCAATATCGAACAGGCCGCACCAGACCGGATAAAAACTATAGGAGATATCGGGAAACAGCAGCGGTTTGTCCTGCTTCAGCAGGGCGGCGAAGGCATGGCCCAGAACCTCGTCGGAGCCGTTGCCGACGAATATTTGTTCCGGTTGCACATTGTGATAGTGCGCAAGGACCTCGCGCAACCGCGTCGCTTCCGGATCGGGATATAGGCGCAACGAATCCCCGGACTCGGCGGCAATCGCAGCGGCCACGCGCGGGGACGGGCCGATCGGACTTTCGTTGGTGTTGAGTTTCAAGAGATCGGCGATACGCGGCTGTTCGCCCGGCACATAGGGGTGCAGATCGTGGACGACGCGGCTCCAGAAACGGCTCATGTTCGGTCCCAAATACGCACGAGAATGACGTCGGCGCAGCGTCCGGGGCGCGACGCATTCGTATCGCGCCCCGGTTGTTCGTTCGAAAACGGTTCCGGACCGATGGCAAATAGGCCGTCAGTCGGAACGATCTAGCGCCGCCACCACCCCCGTTTTTTCTCCGCCGGGGGCGCTTCCCCGATCAGGATCGGCTGAATAGCCGGCCCCACGATCGGTTCTTCCCGCACCGGTTCGGCTGTCGGCACTGGGGCGGGTTCGGGCGCCGGTTCGGCGGCGACAACCGCGACCGGCTCGACCACCGGTTCGGCGACGGGTTCCGCAACCGGTTCGACAACGGGTTCCGGTTCCGCAACGGATTCCGGTTCGACAACGACTTCCGGCGCAGCAACCGCAACCGGTTCGACAACCGCAACGGCTTCCGCTTCCGCAACGGCTTCCGGTTCAGCAACGACTTCCGGCGCGACAACCGCAACCGCTTCCGCAACGGGTTCCGCCGCGGCGGCCGGCGCTACGACGATCGGCGTATCCACCGTGTGTACCGCCGCCGCCGCACGCTGTTCGGCCTGTTCGAGAACGTCGAAAATATCGAACACCTCGCCGCCGAACGGATTGGCCGGCGTCGGGCCAGCATAGATCGGGCTTGTGTATGTCGGGTTGGCATAAGCTGGCACAGGCGCAACTTCGGGCTGCTCCGCGTTGGATTCGGCAACCGCGAGCAGGTCGCCCTCGGCCCCATCGCGCCGCTTGCGCCGGCCACCCCGGCGACCGCGACGGCGCGCTTTGCCATCCTCGTCGCCTTCCGCCGATTCGGGTGCTGCCTCGCCGGCAGCTTCGGCCCCAGCCGGCGCGCCGGCATCGGATTCCGCCGCGACAGAACCACCGATTTCCGCCGCGATCGCCTCTTCCAGCGCCGGGCCGTCCTCGCTATCGGCGCCATCGCTGGCTTCCCCGTCGCCGGTTTCGCCATCGCCCGCTTCACCGTCCCGCCGTCCCCCGCGCCGCCGCCGCCGCCGCCGCCGCGGACCGTGTTCGTCGGTTTCCTCGGCGGTTTCGGGCGTTTCGCCGGTCGGTGCGCCGACGGTTTCCGGGGCTTCGTCGTCGTCCTCGATCATCGCGATCGGCTCGTCCTCATCGGCTTCCATGTGGGCGGAGGCAGATAGCGGCGGCAATCCGGCCGGTGTCGGGGCGGGCACATATTCGCCCTCGGCACGGGCACGCACTCGGTCGATGCGGAAATCGGACCCGGTCTGCGCATCGTCGGCCGCGACGATGACCCGCATGCCGAAGCGTTGGTCGATCTCTTGCAGGCGTTCCCGCTTATGGTTCAGCAAATACAGCGCAATCGCGGTGGCGACATGCACCACGATCTCGGCCGCGCGGCGCTTGCTGCCCTCTTCCTCGATCCCACGGAGAACGTGGATCGCGGCATTCTCGGTGCTGCGGACATGGCCGGTGCCGCCGCAATGCGGGCAGGCGATGAAGCTGGCTTCGGCCAGCGACGGGCGCAGGCGCTGGCGGCTCATTTCCAAAAGGCCGAAATGGCTGATATGGCCGATCTGGATGCGCGCGCGGTCGTTCTTCAGCGCGTCCTTGATCCGCCGTTCGACCATCGCGTTGTGGCGCTTCGACTCCATGTCGATGAAGTCGATGACGATCAGCCCGGCCAGATCGCGCAGCCGCAACTGGCGGGCCGCTTCGTCGGCGGCTTCCAGGTTGGTGCGCAGGGCGGTTTCTTCGATGTTGCGTTCCCGGGTCGAACGGCCGGAGTTCACGTCGATCGCAACCAAAGCCTCGGTCTGGTCGATGACCAGATACCCGCCGGAGCGAAGCTGCACGATCGGTTGCAGCATGGCATCGAGCTGGGCTTCCACCTGCCCGCGCGCGAACAGCGGCTGCGGATCGCGCCACAACTGCACCTTCTTGGCATGCGTCGGCATCAACATGCGCATGAAGTCGTGCGCGGCGCGCCAGCCGTCTTCCCCATCCACCAGGATTTCGTCGATGTCGCGGGAATAGACGTCGCGAATCGCCCGCTTGATCAGGCTGGCTTCCTCGTAAATCAACGCCGGCGCCACGGATTTCATCGTGAGGTCGCGGATATCGTCCCACAGGCGCAACAGATACTCGCAGTCGCGCTTGATCTCCGGCTTCGGCCGCTGCGCCCCCGCCGTCCGCACGATCATCCCCATGCCGCGCGGAATATCCAGCTCAGTCATCACCTCTTTCAGGCGACGGCGATCGGCGGCGGAGGTGATCTTGCGGGAAATCCCGCCCCCGCGCGGGGAGTTCGGCATCAACACGCTGAACCGACCGGCAAGCGACAGATACGTCGTCAACGCCGCGCCCTTGGTGCCGCGTTCTTCCTTCACCACCTGGATCAGCAGTATCTGCCGGCGATGGATGACTTCCTGGATCTTGTAATTGCGCATGAAGCGCGGCTGCGCCCGGCGTTCGGCGCGTTCTTCCCCGGTGTCGCTGTCGCCGCCGCCAACGATTTCCGGCGGCGGAGCGTCGGGTTCGCCAACATCGATATCGTCGCGATCATAAGACTGATCGTCGTCGGCGGGGCGGAACACTTCCTCGGCGCTGTCGTTAAAGGGCGCGGGGGCATCGAAGGGGTCGCTCGCCGGGTCGCCGAAGGATGCGGGGGAGTCGAACGTTTCGTTCGCGGGAGATTCCGACGTTTCGTTCGCGGGAGATTCCAACGTATCGTTCGCGGGAGAGTCGAACGTATCGTTCGCGGGAGAGTCGAAAATATCGGTCGCGGGAGCGTCGAAAATATCGGTCGCCGAGCTCGCCGCGTCGGCGGCTTCCGCAGCCTGGGCCGCCGGTTGCTCGGTCGGCTGTTCGTCGGTCGAAGCCGCTGCCGGTGCATCCTCGACGGCGATCACTTCGGCAACCGCAGCGTCCGGCGCCTCGGCCGTGCTGTCGTCGGCCTCAACCTCGGCATGGATCGCATCCACAGCGATGGCGAGGGGACGAGCGGCGGGCGCTTCGTCGCTGTCGGCGGCGGAGGCTTCCAGCGCCATTTCCAGTTCGGCCTGCTCTTCTTCCAGCCGAGCCTGTTCTAGCTCCATCGCGATCAACCGCTGGCGGTCGGCGACGGGGATTTGATAATAGTCGGGGTGGATTTCGGCGAAAGCGAGGAACCCGTGCCGGTTGCCGCCGTATTCCACGAAAGCCGCCTGGAGACTCGGCTCCACCCGGACGACCTTGGCGAGGTAGATGTTGCCTTTGAGCTGCCGCTTCGTGGCAGTCTCGACGTCGAAATCTTCTAGTCGGCTACCATCCAGCACCACGACGCGGGTTTCTTCCGCGTGGGTGGCATCGATCAACATACGCTTCGTCATAGAGACCTGAACTCCGGTACGGCGCTCGGCTGCGTGGCGTTACCTTTGTCGCGATGGGCGGCAAAGCACGCGCCGTGGAGCGCCTGAATTGGTTTGCGGGATGGGGCCCGTCGGACAGGATTGGGAAAAACCCAAGATGCGCGCGCAGGCTCATGACACCTTCCGCCGAAAGCGGCGGCGGTGCTGTCATAAGCGGAAAGGCAGCGGCGTGGCTCATCGGTCCCTGACGTTCGGTCGGCGCGTTCGCTCGCGGAACGCAGCCCCGTGTGAAACAAATACCGTCTTCCCCGAGGGAAAGGCCCGGCGCGCCACAAATCCGAATTGGGGGCGCGACACGGCCGGTAAGGCGCTTCGGCGATGCGGACCCACCCCCATCCGCTGTCCGAAACCAGGTCCGGTCGGCGGGAGGATCACGCGTTCGCCGAATCTGGCCAGGGGTTCGCGGTCGGACCGCGTCCCCCGGTTGCGATACCGGAGCGGCGCGGACCATGAAGCAAACCGACCGCCCCCGCAAGCTTATTGCGCGGCAGTGTAGCAAGCGGCCTCGGCCGGCCGGTTCCGGCTAAAACGACGGGTGGCCGGCGCCGGCTTCGGCCAACCGGTCGCCGGCCTCGGCTAGGCGGTGCAACTCGTCCTCGGTCGGTGTCAGGCCGAACGTGTCGCGCAGTGTCGCGCGGTAGTCGGCGGGGCCGCGCAGATCGCGGCGATCCTCCAGGCTGCCGTCGGCGGCGCGCAACGTCAGCCTTCCGTCGAACAGCGTTGCGCGGCGGCCGTTCCAGGGCCGGGACACGATCAGATGGCTGGTGAACAGCCCGCCGGGCTTGGTGGAGGTGAACCAGTTGCCCATATCCAGATCGCTCGCGAACGGCGGTTCCGGGTGCAGCCGGTAGCACGGGACCCACGCCGCACCGACGCGGACCGACAGCAGTGTTTCGTGGCCGCGTGGCTCCAGCCGGTATGTCTCCATCTCGGTCGTCTGCGGGGCGTCGCTGTCCAGCCGCAGCGGTGCGAGCGGGGCCAGCCGGCCGAAGCCGACATCGGCCAGGAATATCCCCTCCGGCAGGCTCACTTGCAGGGCGACATGGCTGCGCGGGGTGCCGGCGTCCGCAGCACCCCCCAGCACCACCCGCGCGATCGCGAAATCGACCGCGAAGCCGATTGCCTCCAGCGCGGCTTTCAGCAGGGTATTCTGCTCGAAACAGTAGCCGCCGCGCCGATCCGCGATCAGTTTCCGTTGGACGGTCGGCAGATCGAGGGCAATCGGCCGGCCCAGCACGATATCGAGGTTTTCGAACGGCACCGTCGCGATGTGCTGCGCGACCAGCCCTTGCAAGGTTGCCAGATCGGGCCGCAGCGCCCCGGTCCAGCCGATGCGGGCGCAGTAGGCGGGAAGGTCGAGGATCGGTCCGTTCATACACCATACTCCTTAGCTTCGACGTCGAATCCTGCCCACCCGCTTTGCCATAAAACGGCCGCGATCAACGTATTGGATGATTTTTCCGAGTCGCTATGTTAAAAGCCCGATATACGCCGTCGAGCCATCGTCCCAAAGCGGGGGCGGGGCGTCGTCGCGAAGCCGGCGCAGTCGTGTGTTGAGGGATCGAGCCATGCCCACCGAGGAGATCGACGCGCTGCTGCCGGGCTTGCTCGCCCGTCGCGTGCTGCTGGGCCGTTTCGCCGCCGCCGGTGCCGTGGCCGGCACCTTTCTGCTGACGCCGACCGCCTGGGCCGCCGCGTCCCGCCAACGGGAGACAACCCGTCAGGGCGCTCGCCCGCCGCCGCCGCTGGTGATGCTCGATCCCGGCCATGGCGGGAAGGACCCCGGCGCGATCGGGTTCTCCGGCACCTACGAAAAGCACGTCGCTCTGGCCACCGCGCGGGCGTTGAAGCAGCAGCTGGAGCAAGGCGGCCACTACCGGGTCGAACTGACCCGATCGCGGGATGTGTTCATCCCGTTGGACGATCGGGTCGGGCGGGCGCGCCAGCGCGGCGCGGCGCTGTTCGTGTCGATGCATGCGGACGCATTGCCGGACCATAGCGTGCGCGGCGCCTCGGTTTACACTTTGGCCAATGCGGCATCCGATGCGCAGACGGCGGCGCTGGCGCGGCGGGAGAACAGCGCCGATCGCTACCTCGGCTCCGGATTCCACGACACGCCGCCGGATGTGGCCCGCATTCTCGCCAGTTTGGTGCGGCAGGAAACCCGCACCGACTCCGCCCGCATCGCCCATTCGCTGGTCGGCTCCCTGGATCGCGACCTGCCGATGCTGCCGAATCCGTCCCGCCATGCCGGGTTTCAGGTGCTGAAAGCCGCCGACATCCCCAGCGTGCTGGTGGAGATGGGGTTCATGTCGAATCCCGCCGATGAGGCCGCTTTGCGCAAGCCGGAGCACCGCAAACGGGTGGCGGCGGCGATGAAGCGGGCGGTGGATGGGTGGTTCGTCGCGACCGGCCGAACCATGACGGCGGACGGCAAGCCGGGCTGACTCACGGCCTCGTGCAATCGAATTTAACCATAAAGGGCTGGTTCTCTGGGCGGGAAACCGCCATATCGCCGCCATGACCGGACCTTTGACTGCGGGCGAGCGGCTGGCCCCCCCCATCGCCGAACGGCACCCCCAACCCGGGACGCGGCCGAACCCCGACCGGGGCAAGACGCCGGCGCAACCGAAGCGGCGCGGCGGCTTCCTGCGCGTGGTGCGCGGGATCGTCGGGCTGTTCTTCGGCCTGATCGTGCTGGGCGGCGTCCTCGGCGCCGCCGTCGTCTGGGTCGCGTTCGAACGCTTCAGCGCCAATCTGCCCAGCCTCGAACGGGTGCAGCAGTACCAACCCCCGGTCATGAGCCGGGTTTATGCCGGCGACGCCCGCCTGTTGTCCGAACTCGCAACCGAACGGCGCATCTTCGTGCCGGTGGCCGCCATCCCGCCCGTGGTGCGCCAGGCCTTCATCTCGGCCGAGGATCAGAACTTCGTCCACCATCACGGCGTGGACCCCTTGGCGATTGCCCGAGCGGCGTTTTTCGATGTGACGCATATGGGGCAGGGGCGGCGGCCGATCGGGGCCTCGACCATCACCCAGCAGGTCGCCAAGACCATGTTGCTGGATAACGAGGTGTCGATCGCCCGCAAGGTGCGCGAAGCCATCCTCGCCGTCCGGATCGAGGAGACCTTGCCGAAGGACCGTATCCTCGAACTCTATCTGAACGAGATCTATCTCGGCCTCGGCGCATACGGGGTGGCAGCGGCGGGGCAGATCTATTTCGACAAGGCGCTGGACGAATTGACGGTGCCGGAGGCGGCTTTCCTCGCAGCCCTGCCGAAAGCGCCGAACAACTACAACCCGTTCAAATTCCCCGATGCGGCCAAGGCAAGGCGCGACTGGGTGATCGATCGCATGGCGGAGGATAAGGCCATCGGCCCGGCGGAGGCCGCTGCCGCCAAGGCCGCGCCGATCGCCCCCAGCGCCTTCCGCCGCCCGCCGCCGATCCCGGCGTCCGATTGGTTCGCCGAGGAAGTGCGCCGCCAACTGGTCGCGCAATACGGCGCGGACAAAGCCACTCAGGGCGGTTTCGTGGTGCGCACCAGCCTTGACCCCGTGCTGCAACTGGCGGCGGAAACCGCGTTGCGCGACGGGCTGATGGCCTACGATCGTAAGCAGGGCGGCTATCGCGGCCCGGTGGCGCGGCTGGAAAGCACCGCCCTCGACCGCGAGTGGCCGGCGTTGCTGGAGCCGCTCAAGCGCCTGCCCGGCATGCTGCCGACCTGGAAACTCGCCGTCGTCCTCGCCGCCACCGACGCCGACGCTCGGCTTGGTTGGCTCGAACCGGCAGCCGGCGGGGGCACCATGGCGTTGCCGCGCACCGGCCCGATGCTGCTGGCGGACATGGCCTGGGCCCGCTTGGTCAAGGACGGCAAACTCGGCCCGGCCCCGCGCAAAGTCTCCGACGCGCTGAAGCCCGGCGATGTCGTGATGACCGAGGTCGGGCCGGACTCGCTGCCGGCCCCGGTGCTGAAAGGCCACCCGGCGCAGCCGCCGTCGAACCGGCTGGTGTTGCGCCAGATCCCGCTGGTGCAGGGCGCGCTGGTTTCCCTCGAACCCGGGACCGGGCGGGTGCTGGCAATGGTCGGCGGCTGGAGTTCCGAACAGAGCCAGTTCAACCGCGTGACCCAGGCGCAGCGCCAGCCGGGATCGAGCTTCAAGCCGATCGTGTATCTGACCGCGATGGAGCGCGGCATTTCGCCCAGTCAGCGCTTTCTCGATGCGCCCTTCGTGGTCGAAACCGGGGCCGGCCGTTGGCGTCCCGGCAACTTCGAGGGCACGTTCGGCGGCCCCACCCCGCTGCGTCTGGCGCTGGAACAATCGCTCAATCTGGTGACGATCCGGGTTGCCAAGCAGGTCGGCATGGAAGCGGTGGCGGCGACGGCGGCGGCGTTCCATATGAACGAGACGATGCCGCATGTGCTGCCCGCCGCGTTGGGAGCGGTGGATACCACCGTGATGCACGAAGCCCAGGCCTACGCCTCGATCGCGGCCGGCGGCAAAGAAGTCATCCCGACCCTGATCGATAGCGTCCAGGATCGCACGGGGAAGATCGTGTCGCAGGCCATGCCGCTGGCGTGCGAGCAATGTGCCGACCCCGGTCGGGTGCCGACGCTGACCGATACCCGGAAGCAGATCGCCGACCCCGCCAGCGTGTTCCAGTTGGTGACCATGATGCAGGGCGTGGTGCGGCGCGGCACCGGGTTCGCGGCAGGCAAAGGGCTGAACCGAGCGATCGCCGGCAAGACGGGCACAAGCCAGGATTTCACCGATGCGTGGTTTTCGGGCTTCACCCCCGATCTGGCGACCACCGTCTGGATCGGCTTCGACAATCCGGCAACCCTGGGTAACAACCAGACCGGCGGCGGGCTGGCAGCCCCGATCTGGCACGATTTCATGGCCGTTGCGCTGAAGGACCGCCCGAACCTGACATTCCCGGTGCCGCCGGGCGTCACCCTGGTCAGTTGGGACAATGGCGTCACCGACGCGTTCAAACCGGGGCAGATCCCCGGCGCGTCGAACGCCACCATGACCGGGTCCGCCGACCCCATCCCGACCGGTGGCGTCACGGGGATCGATGGCGTCACGGGGATCGGTGGCGTCACGGGGATCGGCGCCGCAGCCGAGGGGCCGGTGCACGGCGGAGTCGACAGCAGCCTGGGCGGCCTGTATTGACCTGCTCCCCTTTTAACCCGGTGTTTTGACGATGGCCGCCGAATCCGAAGCCCTCAACGATCAGATCAAGCAGTCGATTGCGCTGCTGAGGAGGCATCTTTGACTGGGATGTCGCCGAAGCCCGCCTCGCGGAACTGAACAACAAAGCCGAAGACCCGACGCTGTGGAACGACGCCGCAGCGGCGCAGAAACTGATGCGCGAACGTAACCAGCTAGCGGCCGGCATGGAAGCGGTCACCCGGCTGGAAAGCGACGTCGCCGACGCGCTGGAACTGATCGAACTGGCCGAGGCCGAGGGCGACAACGCAATGGTGGCGGAAGGTCTGGCTGCCCTGCGCGCCGCCGCCGAGGATGCCAAGCAGCGCGAAATCGAAAGCCTGCTGTCCGGGGAGGCCGATGCCAACGACTGTTTCCTGGAACTGAACGCCGGGGCCGGTGGGACGGAAGCGCAAGACTGGGCGCAAATGCTCCTGCGGATGTATTCCAGATGGGCGGAAAAGCATGGCTACAAGGCCGCGCTGATGGAAGAATCCGAAGGCGAGCAGGCCGGCATCAAATCTGCCACCCTGCAAATCACCGGGCCCAACGCCTATGGCTGGCTGAAGACCGAGGCCGGGGTCCACCGCCTTGTTCGCATCAGCCCCTTCGATGCCAACGCGCGGCGGCAGACGTCGTTTGCCAGCGTCTGGGTCTACCCGGTGATCGACGACACCATCGAAATCGACATCAATCCGTCCGACCTGAAGGTCGATACCTATCGCGCATCCGGCGCCGGCGGGCAGCACGTCAACAAAACCGACAGCGCCATCCGCATCACCCATATCCCGACCGGCATCGTCGTCGCCTGCCAGACCGATCGATCCCAGCACCGCAACCGCGCCAATGCGATGGAGATGCTCCGCGCCCGCATGTACGAGGCGGAGTTGCGCAAACGCGAAGCCGTGTCCGCCGCGCAGGAGGATGCCAAGACCGACATCGGCTGGGGCCACCAGATCCGCAACTACGTGTTGGCGCCGTATCAGTTGGTCAAGGATCTGCGCACCGGGGTGGAAAAGGGCAACCCCGATGCGGTGCTCGACGGCGATCTCGACGCGTTCATGGCCGCCGCCCTGGCAGCCCGCTCCGGCGCAACCCGCAGCGAGGCCAGCGCCCAGGCGCGGTAGACCGATAACAGGCCGCCGAAGACCGGCGCCCCGACGACGCCGCGTATCGCATCGACGCCGTGCCCGCCCGGCACGGAGTGTGCGCGAACCCGACGCATGCCACGATCGCCGATGCGGTTCGCCCGTAGGTGGGATCTCAAAGAGGGGCTGGGCTATCCGACCCTTCCAAATGGCGGTCCCCTGATTTCCAATTAGCGGTTCCATAACTTCCAATCAGCGGACCATTGATTCCCAATTGGTTGGCGCCGATAGTGCCATTCCTTCCGCTTTGGAGATGGCATGTTCGAGCGATTTGTGGAGCATCGAACCGAGGAAGCCCTGTCCGATACGCCAGTGGTCCTGATCGTAGGCCCGCGCCGTGCCGGCAAGACGACGCTTGTCCGAAAATTGGGAGGGGCTGCGCGACCATACATCACGCTCGACGATCGAACGGTGCTCGAAGCCGCCCAGTCCGACCCCGTCGGCTTCATTCGTGGCCTCGACCGAGCGATTGTCGACGAAATCCAGCGCGCGCCCGACCTGTTGCTGGCCATCAAGAAGTCGATCGATGAGGATTATCGCCCGGGCCGTTTCCTGCTCACCGGATCGGCAAACATCCTGACATTGCCGCGGGTCGCCGACAGCCTCGCCGGTCGGATGGAGACCATCCAGATGCTGCCGCTCGCAAGGGCCGAGATCGAAGGTCGAACGCCGACGTTCCTGGAACAACTCTTCGCAGGAACCCTTCGGCGCAAGCAGGACGCCATTCTGGGCAACGATCTTGTCCGCATTGTCCTGCTCGGCGGATTCCCCGAAGCGATCGGTCGCGACAGCGAGCGTCGACGGCAGGATTGGTCGAGGTCCTATCTCAGGTCGATCCTCACGCGCGATCTGCGGGAAATCGCCGACGTCGAGAAGCTGACGGAGCTGCCAAAATTCGTAAGGCTGCTGGCCGAGTATTCCGGCCAGTTAATCAACTATTCGCAGTTAGGCGCGGGCATCGCCGTCAGCCATAAGACGGGGCAGCGGTATGTCGGGCTGCTCGAACAGGTATTCCTGATCGCGACACTGCAACCATGGTTCACCAATGCGCTGAAGCGCATCGTCAAGACACCGAAGCTGCATTTCCTCGATTCCGGACTGTTAGCGACGGTGCGCGGTCTTTCTTTTGCCAGGCTGGACGCGGACCGGGGCGCGTTCGGCGCGCTGCTCGAAAGCTTCGTGTTCGCCGAGGTTCTGAAGCTGATGACGGCCTCCGACATGCGGCTGACCCCTTATCATTTTCGCGATCGGGACGGGCGCGAGGTGGATATTGTGCTGGAACGCGACGACGGGACGATCGCAGGCATCGAGGTCAAGGCAAGCGCAACGGTCAAAGCCAGCGACTTCGCGGGGCTACGTGCGCTGGCCGAGACCTGCGGCGATCGCTTTGCCTTCGGCGTCGTCCTCTACGACAGCGCGGATGTCGTCCCGTTCGGAGAGCGGCTGGCTGCGGCACCGTTGTCGAGCCTTTGGAACGGTGAGATGCGGACGAACAAGGACGTCCGATCGGCGTAGGTTCCCGAGCGCGATGACTGCGGGTTGGCTGGCGGCGGTGGGTCAGGAACGCCTCGCCACGAACCGGTGTCGAACCTTGGGTCGCTCCAACCTGCCATCTTACCAGCCTATTTTCCTATTTAACTTGACATAATTCCTTTTCCATGCCATAGCGCCCAGCGAATTTCAGCCAGGGCCAAATCCCATGCACCCCGATACCACCGTCGCGTTCGATGCGTTCATGGCAACGCCGCTCGGTGTTGCCACCATCGAAAGTCTGTTGCAGGCCATGCCGCCGGGCACCGAGCCCGAGGCTGCTTTTGCGGCGATCGAAGCGTTCGGGCCGAGCGATGCGGTGGATCGGATGTTGGCCGCGCAGGCCGTCGCGGCGCATTTTGCGGCGATGGCGTCGTTCGGCTGCGCCATGCAGCAGGGCATCGAACCCAGGACCGCCGATCGCGCCCGTGGCCGCGCAACCGCGTTGGCGCGGACGATGCGCGACGCCATGCGCACCATCGCCCAACGCGGCAAAACGGCCGAGGCTACGGCGGAACCGATCGCGGACGCGACCCCGACCCCATTCGAACGCCCGCAGGAGGTTTCGGCCACCGGCAATCCCGCCACCTCGGGCTCGGTGTGCCCGGCGGTGCGCGCCAATTTGCAGGCCAAGGTGTTGAACGGCGATCCGGTGCGCGATTGGATGTCCCGCCGGTTCGCCCCCGAGGACGACATCGCAGCCGCCTACGCCGATGCCACGCTCCGTTCGGCGGCGCTCGCAGCCGCAGAAAACGCAGAAAATTCGACGGCCAACCCGCTGGCATAAACCAATTGTTAACCAGTCCCGGCGCATAACCGGGATATGGAAACGCTCTTATCCCCCTCGGCTTGGCGCACCCCGTCCGTCCGCGCGATCCAGGGCCTGCTGGCCGGCGGGCAATTCGCGGCGGTGCTGGATCGGATCGCCGCCGCCCTGGCCTCCGATCCCGCCGATGCCGAACTGCATTTCGCTCGGGGTACGGCGCTGCTCGGGTTGGCTCGCCCTTTGGCGGCCCGCGACGCGCTGACCCGATCGGTGGCGCTGCGGCCGGGTTCGGCGGCGGCATGGCTCAATCTGGGCAATGCCTGCATCGACCTCGATGAGTGGGAGGAAGCCGAACGCCATATCCGTTCGGCACTGCGCCTGGATCCCGGATTGGCGGCGGCGCATGCGAGTTTGGGCCATTTGCTGCACGCCGACGGCAGGCTACCGGCGGCGATCGCGGCGTTGGATGACGCCATCCGGCTCGAACCCGCGATGGCGCAGGCGCATTGGAACCTCGCGACGGCCCTGCTGCTGACCGGCGCGATGGCGCGGGGCTGGAAGGAATTCGAGTGGCGGAAGCGCCATCCGGCTTTTCGGGCGGATTTTCCGATCTTGCCCGGCCCGGCCTGGGCCGGTGGTTCGGTGGCCGGCAAGATCGTGCTGGTGCGGGCGGAACAGGGGCTGGGCGATACGATCCAGTTTGCCCGATTCCTGCCGGCGATCGTCGCGCGCGGCGGTATTCCGGTGCTGCAATGCGACCCCGCTGCGGTGCGCCTGCTGTCCGCCATGCCCGGTCTCGTCGTGCTGCCTCGCTCTGCTCGGTTCGAGGGTTACGACACCTGGATCGACCTCATGAGCCTGCCCCATGTGCTGCACGAGACCCCCGATCCCACCCTCTATCTGCGTCCCGATCCCGCGCTTGTGGCGGCGTGGGACGCGGCGCTGCCGGCGGGATTTCGGGTGGGCATCGCCTGGGCCGGCAATCCCGCGCAGCCCAACGATCGGCGCCGTTCGATGGCGGGGGCAGCGCTGGCGCCATTGCTGGCGACCCCTGGCGCGACTTTCGTGAACCTGCAAATCGGCCCCCGCGCGACCGAGGCCGGCTTGCCCGACCCGACCCCGCGGCTGCCGGACCTCGCCGAGACCGCCGCGCTGATCGCGACCTTGGATTTGGTGGTGACGGTCGATACCGCGATCGCGCATCTGGCGGGGGCGCTGGGTCGCCCGGTCTGGGTCATGCTGGCGCATGTGCCGGATTGGCGCTGGCTGCTCGATCGCAACGACAGCCCCTGGTACGCCTCGGCGCGCTTATTCCGGCAGGACCGAGCCGGGGATTGGGGCGGAACGGTGCGGCGGGTCGCGGCGGCCTTGGCTCAGAATCTTTCCGCGCCCGACTGCCGCTCGGCGTCGGGAAAATCG
Source organism: Acetobacteraceae bacterium (assembly GCA_025354865.1). Lineage (GTDB taxonomy): Bacteria > Pseudomonadota > Alphaproteobacteria > Acetobacterales > Acetobacteraceae > Rhodopila. Next base: position 41,970 of record JANXMB010000136.1, read on the forward strand.
CGATAGAGGGCGAATGTCGCATTCTGCACCAGGGCATTGACGCCGAAATGATAGGACTCAACCGGATCGGCCCGGCTGGCCACGACGCCGAAGGCCGCATCGAGCTGCGCGAGATCGCGGAGATGGCCCAGATAGGCGCCGACTTTCTCCGCAAACACGAGATCGCCGACGCCCGGTTTGAGATCGCACCAGATATGATAGAGGTTCATCAATCGAACATCAGCACGGATCGCGCCACTTCGCCGGCCTTCCCGCCCCCAGGGCTTGTCGATATCGACCTGCTCGATGGTCAGTGGCTGGTGCACTTCGCGAAACACGGCGGCGGCGATGGACATGGCGGCTTCCTCCTGTGCGGGGACGCTACCGCGCGGGGTGGAATTCTGTATAGTCCGGCGCATCGAACAGGGAGGCCGACCATGGGACGCCGTTACGCAAATATCCTCGAAACCATCGGCAATACGCCGGTAGTAAGAATTGGCAAATTGGCGCCGGAAGGCGTGAATTTATTCGTTAAAATCGAGGCTTTCAATCCACTCGGTTCTGTTAAGGATCGTTTGGCGCTGGGCGTGATCGAAGCGGCGGAGAAATCCGGCGCGTTGAAGCCGGGCATGACCGTGGTGGAAGCCACCAGCGGCAACACCGGCATCGGGCTGGCGATGGTGTGCGCGCAGAAGGGCTACCCCCTGGTCATTACGATGGCCGAGACATTCAGCGTCGAACGGCGGCGCCTGATGCGGTTCCTCGGCGCCAAGGTGGTGTTGACCCCGGCGGCCGGACGCGGCTTCGGCATGGTCGCCAAAGCGCTGGAACTGGCCGAGGCGAATGGCTGGTTCCTGACCCGGCAGTTCGAAACCGATGCCAACCCCGACATCCACTCCCGCACCACCGCGCGTGAGATTTTGGCCGATTTTGCCGATACGACCCTGGATTACTGGGTCACCGGCTTCGGGACCGGCGGCACTTTGCGCGGCGTGTCCCGGGTGCTGGCGGTCGAGTCGCCGAACACAAAGATCGTGGTCGTGGAACCGGCGGAAGCGGCGATGCTGACCAGCGGCACCGGACAGGATCGCAACGCCGACGGCACCGCTGCGTCCCCCCACCCCGCGTTCAAGCCGCACCCGATGCAGGGTTGGAGCCCGGATTTCATCCCCAAGATTGCGGGCGACGCGATGGCATCCGGTGCCGTCGCGGAAATCGTGACGGTGCAGGGCGCGGATGCGATGAAATGCAGCAAGGCGCTGGCAACGCAGGAGGGGATTTTCGTCGGCATCACCTCCGGCGCGACCTTCGCCGCCGCGTTGCAGGTGGCGGCCAAGGCGCCGAAAGGGTCGAACATCCTGTGCATGCTGCCCGACACCGGGGAACGCTACCTCAGCACGCCGCTGTTCGCCGATATCGCGGCGGATATGTCGGAAGCCGAGTTGGCGATCTCGCATTCGACCCCCTCGCAGCAGTTCCCGGCGGCTTGATCGGGTAGGGCGCAATCGACCAAAGGCCCGGTAGCGCGCGCGACGCGTTGCCGGGCCGTTCGGTCGGATTATTCGATATCTATTCGTTATTATATATTAATTGTAACAAACCCAACCTTATCAGATATGCAACGCCCGCCCAGCCACCGCCAAAGCAGCCTCCTTCACCGCCTCGTTCAGGGTCGGGTGTGCGTGGCAGGTGCGGGCCACATCCTCGGCCGAGGCCCCGAATTCCATCGCCAAGGCCAGCTCTGCGATCAAAGTGCCAGCGTCGGGACCCAGGATGTGGGCGCCGAGCAGACGGTCGGTCGCCTTGTCCGAGAGGATTTTGACGAAGCCGTCGGTGGCGCCCATCGCGCGCGCCCGACCATTGGCCAGGAATGGGAACTTGCCAACGTTGTAGGCAATCCCTGCGGCTTTGAGTTCCTCTTCGGTTTGCCCGACCGAGGCAACCTCCGGCCAAGTGTAAATCACCCCGGGAATGACCGCGTAGTTGACATGCCCGGCTTGCCCCGCAAGGCGTTCGGCCAGCGCCACGCCCTCGTCTTCCGCCTTATGCGCCAGCATCGGTCCGGCAACGACGTCGCCGATGGCATGGATGCCGGGAACGTTGGTGGCGAAATGGGCGTCGGTGCGGACCCGGCCGCGCTCGTCCAACGCCACCCCGGCTTCGGCCAGACCCAGCCCATCGGTATAGGGGATGCGGCCGATCGCCAGCAGCACGACATCGGCCTCGATGGTGGTGGCGGCGCCGCCCTTGGCGGGTTCGACGCTCAGGCTCACGCCGGTATCGGATACCGTGGCGCCGGTCACTTTGGTGCCAAGCTGGAACTTCAGCCCCTGCTTCGCCAGGATGCGCTGGAACGCCGTCGCGACTTCGCTATCGACGCCGGGCACGATCCGGTCGAGGTATTCGATCACCGTCACCGCCGCGCCGAGCCGGCGCCAGACGCTGCCCAGTTCCAACCCGATCACCCCGGCCCCGATCACCGCCAGATGCTTCGGCACCGTATCGAGTTCCAGCGCCCCGGTGGAGGTCACGATCCGCTTCCCATCGACGGTCACGCCGCGCAGCGGGGTCGAATCGCTGCCGGTGGCGATGGCAATGTGTTTCGTGGTGTAAACGGTCCCATCGACGTCCACCTGCCCGGCAGCGACGACGCGGCCGCTGCCCTTGAGCCATTCGACCTTGTTCTTGCGGAACAGGAACTCCACACCCTTGGTGTTGGCGCCGACGACCTCGCTTTTGCGGGCCTGCATCCGAGCAAGGTCCAACGACACGCTGCCGACGACGACACCGTGATCGGCCAGCCCGTGTACGGCGTGGTCGAAGTCTTCCGAGGATTGCAACAACGCCTTGGACGGGATGCACCCGACATTGAGGCAGGTGCCCCCCAGCGTGGCCCGCTTCTCCACGCAAGCCACCTTCATGCCGAGTTGCGCCGCTCGTATTGCGCAAACATAGCCGCCGGGGCCGGCGCCGATGACGATTAGGTCGAACGAAGTGGTCATGGGAGCCTCATTGGTAGTGCGACGTCGATCCGGACGGGCCGGACCATGTCGGTCGGGGAATGGATTGATCGCCGGTTCGGTTTCACAAATCCAGCAAAAGGCGGCCGGGATCCTCCACCCCTTCCTTGACCCGCACCAGGAAGGAGACGGCTTCCTTGCCATCGACGATCCGATGGTCGTACGACAGCGCCAAGTACATCATCGGGCGGATTTCGATCTTGCCGCCGATGGCCATTGGGCGTTCCTGGATCTTGTGCATGCCCAGAATGGCCGATTGCGGCGGGTTCAGGATCGGGGTGGACATCAGCGACCCATAGATCCCGCCGTTGGTGATGCTGAAGGTGCCGCCGGTCAACTCGTCGATCTTGATCGCACCGTCGCGGGCGCGCTTGCCGAAATCGGCGATCGCTGCCTCGATCCCGGCGAAACCCAGGCGGTCGGCATGGCGGATCGTCGGCACCACCAGACCGTTGGCGCCGCCGACGGCGATCCCCATATGGACATGGTGCTTGTAGACGATGTCGTCGCCGTCGATCTCGGCGTTCACCGCCGGGAATTCCTTCAGCGCGACGCAGCAGGCGCGGACAAAAACGCTCATGAAACCAAGCCGCACGCCGCTGTGCTTCTTTTCGAACGCGTCGCGATAGCGGTTGCGCAACGCCATGATCGCCGACATGTCCACCTCGTTGAAGGTGGTGAGCATCGCCGCGTTGTTCTGCGCTTCTTTCAGACGCAGGGCGATGGTGCGGCGTAGCCGGGTCATCTTCACCCGTTCCTCGCCCTCCCCGGCGACGCGGGGCGACGCTTGCACGGCGGCAACCGGGGCAGCAACGGCGGCAGCAACCGGGAGCGACGGCGACGCCGCAGGCCGAGCGGCAGGTTGGGCGGCGCGGGCCAGGAACGCCAGCACGTCGCCCTTGGTGATGCGCCCGTCCTTGCCGGTGCCCGCACCCAAGGTGGCCGGGGACAGGTTCTGTTCCTCGATCATCCTGGCGGCGGCGGGCAGCGGCGCGTGGATCGGGGGTGTTGGCGAAGCGGGGGTTGGCGAAGCGGGGGCAGGGCGGGCGACCGGACCCAGCGGGCGCGGCGGCGGGCGCACCCCGGCGACCGGGTTCGCGGCAGGTCCGGCGATCGTCGGGGCCACGCCGGCGTCGATGATGCCAAGCAGCGCGCCGACCTCGACCTCGCTGCCTTCGGGGGCGGCGATGGCGGTCAGCACCCCGGCGGAGGGGGCGTTCACCTCCACCGTCACCTTGTCGGTTTCCAACTCGACCAGCGGTTCGTCGGCGGCAACGGCCTCCCCAGGTTGTTTCATCCAGCGGGCGATCGTTGCGGTGGTCACGCTTTCGCCCAGGGTCGGTACCGTGATTTCAGTCGACATGCCGGGAAAATCCTTAACCGAGGGCGGCGGCGACCAAGGCCGCCTGCTGGGCGTTGTGGGTACGGGCGAGGCCGGTTGCCGGGCTGGCGGCGGCGTCGCGGCCGATATAGCGCGGACGCTTGGCGGCGATATCCATATCTTTCAGGACATTTTCGATACGCCGGTCGACGAACGACCAGCCGCCCATATTCTCCGGCTCCTCCTGGCACCAGACGACCTCGGCATTGCGGTACGGTGCCAGGGCGGCGGTCAGGGAGTTAATCGGGAAGGGGTAGAACTGTTCCAGCCGCACGATCGCGACGTCGTCGATGCCCTTCTCCCGCCGGGACTGGAGCAGATCGTAGTAGACTTTGCCGGAGCAGATCGTCACCCGCTTCACTTTCTCCGGCGGCGCGATGGCGTCGATTTCCGGGATGACGAAACGGAACGTCGATTCCTCGGCGAAATCGGCCAGCGGGGAGACCGCAAGCCGGTGCCGCAGCAGCGATTTCGGGGTGAAGATCACCAGCGGCTTGCGGAAATTGCGATGCATCTGCCGGCGCAGCGCGTGGAAATAATTCGCCGGGGTGGTCAGATTGCACACCGCCATGTTGCGTTCGGCGCAAAGCTGCAAATACCGCTCCGGCCGGGCCGACGAATGTTCCGGGCCCTGGCCCTCGTAGCCATGCGGCAGCAGCAGCGTCAGGCCGGACATGCGCAGCCACTTGGTTTCCCCGCTGACGAGGAACTGGTCGACGATCGGCTGCGCCCCGTTGGCGAAGTCGCCGAATTGCGCTTCCCACAGCACCAAAGTGCGGGGATCGGCCAGAGAGTAGCCGTATTCGAAGCCGAGCACCCCGACCTCGGACAGGAGGGAGTTGTAGATTTCGATCTTGGTTTGATCGGGGGCGATGTTGTTGAGCGGCACGTATTCGTTCTGATTGGTCTGATCGATCAGCACGGCGTGGCGCTGGCTGAAGGTGCCGCGTTGGCAATCCTCCCCGGATAGGCGCACGCGATGGCCTTCCAGCAGCAGGGTGCCGAAGGCCAAAGCTTCCCCGGTGGACCAATCGATGCCCTGGCCGCTGTCGATCATCGCCCGCTTGGCATCGAGTTGGCGCAGGATCTTGCTGTTGGCGGCGAACCCGTCCGGCACCTGCGCGAGGGTGTAGCCGACCTGTTTCAGGGTTTCGGTGGGGACGGCGGTGGAGTCTTCCTGCCGCTCGACCTCTTGATCCGATTGCTTCAGGCCGGACCAATGACCTTCCAGCCAATCGGCTTTATTGACTTTGTAGGACTGCGCTGCCTGATACGCATCCTCCAGCGTCTTCGCAAAATCCTCCACCATCCCGCGGGCATCCGCCGCCGAGACCATGTCTTCCTGCGCCAGGCGGTCGGCATACAGTTTGCGGGTGGTCGATTGCAGCCCGATGGCTTTGTACATCATCGGCTGGGTGAACGCGGGTTCGTCGGTTTCGTTGTGGCCGTGGCGGCGGTAGCAGACGATATCCAGCACGATGTCGGCGGCGAAGCGCATGCGGAATTCGGCGGCCATGCGGGCGCAGAAGATCACGGCTTCGGGGTCGTCGCCGTTGACGTGCAGCACCGGGGCCTGGATGGATTTGGCGACGTCGGTGCAATAGAGGCCGGAGTAGGCGTGCGCCGGCATCGTTGTGAAGCCGATTTGATTATTGACGATCAGGTGCACCGTCCCGCCGGTGCGGTAGCCGATCAGTTGGCTCATGGCCAAGGTCTCGTAAACCATGCCCTGCCCGGCGAAGGCGGCATCGCCATGCATCAGGATCGCCATGACCGACCCGCGCTTCTGGGTGTCGCCGGCCTGATCCTGTCGCGCTCGGACCTTGCCGGCAACGACGGGGTTGACCGCTTCCAGGTGCGAGGGGTTGGGCTGCAATGACAAATGCACCATCCGTCCGGCGATCTCCTGATCGGTGGAGGTGCCGAGGTGGTATTTCACGTCCCCCGAACCCTGGACGTCGTCGGGCTTGAAGCTCTCGCCGCCGAATTCGGAGAAGACGGCGGTGAAGGGTTTTTTGACGATATTCACCAGGGTGTTCAGGCGCCCGCGGTGCGGCATGCCGATGGCGACTTCCTTCACCCCGGCGGCGACGGCGGTTTCGATGATGGCATGCAGCGCGGGGATGGTGACCTCCCCGCCTTCGAGGCCGAAGCGCTTGGTGGTGACGTAGCGCTTCTGACAGAACATTTCGAAGCCCTCGGCTTCGGTCAATTGCCGCAAAATTGTGCGTTTCGCGGTGCGATCGAAGGCGTGTTTCCACGGCGCGCCTTCGATCCGGCGCTGGAGCCAGGATTTCTGGTCGGGGTCCTGGATGTGCATGAACTCGACGCCGATGGACCCGCAATAGGTTTCCCGCAGGATGGTGACGATCTCCCGCAGGGTGGCGCTTTCCCGGCCCAGCACGTTGTCGATGAAGATACCGCGATCCCAGTCGCCGTCGCCGAACCCGTAGCTGCGCGGATCGAGTTCGGGGTGCGGCGTCGGTGTTTGCAACCCGAGCGGGTCGAGATGCGCTTCGAGATGCCCGCGCACCCGATACGATCGGATCAGCATCAAAGCCCGTAGGCTCGCGATCGTTTCCGCTCGGGATGCCTGCGCCGCAGCTGTGCCGGCACCGGTCGGTTGGCGGGCCGGGTTCGGGGCGCTTGCCGGGCGCGGCGCCCAGGATGCATCGCCGGCTTCGGCCAGCACGGCGCGGGCGTCGTCGTCCATGGCGTCGAAGATGGCGGCGTATGCTGGGTCGATCGATCCTGGGTCTGCCGACCAAGCGGCATACTGCTGCATGAGGAATGCGCTGTTCGTGCCTTCGAAGGCCGAAGCGAGCAGATCGGCACCGTCCATGTGTCGTGGTCCCTGAGAATGCGTTGCGCGGATGCGTTGCGCGTGTGCGTCTTGCCGGCGTCCGCCGAGCGGCGTTCCCGGGTGTCTAGCAAAGCGCGCGCCAGGAACCGGGGTCCCTGGCGCGTCATATGTACTCTACCGGATTAAAGGTTAAGGCCCGGTTAAATATTCCGGGTGTTTTTATGGATTCGGGCGGTTCTCCGGGTAGGGCGGCGGGGCTGACCCCGGCGAGGCGCGCGGCCTCGGCGATTGCCAGCCCGGCCGGGCCTTTGGCGGCGATCAGTTCCAGCGCGGCATCCAGCAATGCCTCCCGCAGGTTGCCGTGGTGATAGCCGCGTCGTTCGAATCCGCTGCCCTTCTGGTTCCAGCTCATGACGGGGAGTCTTATGTTCACCGTGGTGCCGCGCGCCAGTACCATCGCGGCCAAAGAGCGATCTATCCGATCGGGCGCTGCCGCCCGGCCCGATATGACAGGCCGCCGCAAGCCGTGCGATAGTCGCGGCATAAAAACGGGATGACACAGAATGCGCCACATCGTCGGGCTGGTCATGCTGCTGCTGGCCGCCATCCCCGCGCGGGCCGAGGTCGCGGAAATCCGCATCGCGCAACAAACCAGCATCGCGTTCCTGCAATTCAACGTCATGAAACACCGGGGCCTGATCGAGAAACACGCCAAGGCACTGGGTCTGCCGGAGGTGAAAGTCACCTTCGCCACCTTCAACGGCTCCGACGCGATGAACGATGCGCTGCTGTCCGGCGCGGTCGATATCGTGTCCGGCGGGCCGCCCGGCCTGCTGGTGGTGTGGTCGAAAACCTGGGGCAGCACGCAGGAGGTGCGCGGCGTTGCGGCGCTGTCGCAGCTCTATTGGCTGCTGAACACCCGCAATCCCGCCGTCAAACACATCCGCGATTTCACCGCGACCGATCGTATCGCCATGCCGGCGGTGAAGGTCGCCGCGCAATCGGTGCTGTTGGAAATGGCGGCCGCGAAGGAGTGGGGCGATGCGGCGTACGAACGGCTCGACCCGCTGACCCTGTCGATGTCGCCGTCCGACGCCACCGCCGGGCTGCTGTCGGGCGGCGGCAATTTCAACAGCGCCTTCACCGTCCCGCCGTTCCAGGAAATGCAGTTGAAGGACCCGGCGATCCACACCGTGCTGGATTCCCGCGAGATCCTCGGTGCCTCCTCCACGTCGTTCGCCTGGGCCACGAAGAAATTCCACGACGCCAACCCGAAAGTGTTTCTGGCGGTGGTGAACGCGATGAAGGAAGCATCGGACTTCATCATGGCGAACAAGAAGGAGGCGGTGGCGTTCTATCTGGAAGACACCCGGGCCAAGGTGGATCCCGACCTGATCCTGCGGGTGCTGGAGGACCCGGGCAACGTCTACAGCGCAACGCCGTTGGGCGCGATGAAATGGGCCGATTTCATGCACCGTGTCGGCCGCAACAAGGTCGCCGCGAAGTCCTGGCAGGATCTGTTCTGGCCGGAGATCTGGGACCTGCCGGGCAACTGACGCAGCCACCGATGCCCCGGCCGGGTCGGGCTGCGATGCCCCAAGCCGACTCCGGCGGGACTCTGCTACGCTAGCGGCGTGAGCGACCCTCTTTTGCCGCTGCTTGTTGGGATCGTGGCTGCCCTGTCGGTGCTGGGGGCGGTGGCCGGTTTCGTTGCGCGTGCCGCTCGGCAGGCCATCGGCTTTGCCGGCGCCGGCCTCGGCGGCCTCGGCTGCCTGCTCGCGCTGCTGGCCCTGTTGCTCGACGCCGCCCCGGCTTCGCTCGATTTTCCCATCGGGCTTCCGGGCTATCCGTTGCGCCTGACCCTCGATCCGCTCGCCGCGTTCTTCCTGCTGCCGGCGTTCCTGACCGGCACCGCCGGCATCGCGTTCGCGGCAGAGGTCGGTGCCAGCGCACCGCGTGCCAGCCTCGCCGGGCTGTGCTGGTGCCTCGCCGGCACGGTCCTGACCTTGCTGGCCGAGGATGGCGCGACCCAGGCGATCGGCCTGTGCCTCGCGGGCGGGGCGATCTGGGCAAGCGGGGAGGCCGGGCGCCCGCGCGCCCTGCAACTGGGGGCGACCGTTCTGGCGGCGCTCTGCGTGCTGGCCGCCAAAGCGGTGCCGGACCGGCCGATCGCGGTATTCGGGCTGGCGGCGATCGCGGCGGGGGCCTTGGCCGGCCTGCCGCCGTTCCACCGCTGGTCCATCCAGGCCCATCGCGCCGCGCCATCCCGAGCGGCGGCGCTGCTGTCGGGGGCGATGCAGCCGTTGGCGGTTTATTTGGCGATCCGGATGGTGTTGGGCCGATCCGACCAGCCGCTCGCCTGGTATTGGGCAATGCCGCTGTTGGTTGCGGGGGCAGTCGCGATGTTCCAGGGCGCCTGGCGTGCGGCGCAGGAGACCGATGTCGATGCTTGCCTCGCGGCGCTGGCCGAACGGCAGGGCGGGCTGGTGGCGACCGGCATCGGTCTGGTTCTAATCGGGCGGGCGGTGGACCTGCCGGGAATGACGGTGCTGGCGGAGGAAGCGGTTTTCCTCCTGGTCCTGACGCAGGCGGTTTGCGGCACTTTGGGGCAACTGGCGGCCGGCGCGGTGCGCGATGGCGCGGGTAGCGGCCGGTTGCAGGCGCTCGGCGGGCTGATCCACACGATGCCGACGGTCGCGATCGGCATGGCCGCGACGCTGTTCGCGCTGTCCGCCGCGCCGGCCGGTGCCGGTTTCGCCGCCCTGTGGCTGCTGTTTCAGGCCCTGCTGGCGGCACCCCGAGCGCTGGCGTTTGCGCCGGTTGCGGTTGTTTTGGCGGTGTCGGCGGGGTTGTCCGGCGCGGCGGCGCTGCGATTGTTCGGCGTCGCCTTCCTCGGCCGGCCCCGCATCCCCCGCTCGGCTGGCGCCACCGACGTTGCCAAACCCGCGCGACCGGCACTGCTGGTGCTGGCCGGGTTTGCCGTGCTGCTGGGGCTGTTCCCCGGCCTCGCCGCGCTGCTGGCCGGCGGTGCGATCCGCCAACTCGACGCGATCGACCTCGGTGATCGCGTCGGCGTCCTCGGGCTGGAGGGGTACCCGGTCCTGCCGCAAGTCCTGCTGACGGTGGTGCTTGCCGGCTTGGTATGGCTGGCCTTGCGCCGAGGCAACGGGCCGGCGCCGCGTTTTGGCTCCGCCTGGAACGACGGTTTCGCGCCCGCACCGCCGTGGTTGCCGTTTGGCGACCCGCTGACCCAATGGTCCGGCGCGGGCCTGTTACCGCGCCTTCCCCGCCTGCCGGTGCGATGGCTGAGGCACTGGCCCAAAAGCTGGAGCACCCAGCATGCCGCAATGCAGGCGCTGCTGGGTGCATTGGCGGCGTTCCTGGCGACCCTGCTTTGGCTGGGCGCGGCATGACCCTGCTGCTCGGCATCGTTGCGCAACTGTTGCACATCGGGCTGGTCCTGCTGGCCGCGCCGTTGCTGGCCGGTGCTTTGTCCGTGGCGCCAGCCTGGCTTGCCGGGCGCACCCCGCCGCCCTTCGCCCAGCCCTGGCGCGACCTGCTCCGGCAGCTCCGCAAACAGGCGATCCGGAACGAGGCCGCGTCGATCGTCGGGCGCATGGCGCCGACGGTATCGGTGGCGCTGGCGGGGGTGGCGGTCTGCCTGATCCCGTCCTTCGCGCTCGGCATGGTCTCCGCCCCCATGACGGACCTACTGAGCCTTCTGGCGGTGCTCGGTTTGGGCCGCACGATGCGGGTGCTCGCGGTGTTGGATACGGGCAACGGGGCAGGCGGGGCCGCCGCCGCCGCGTCCGGCCGGCTGGCGGTATTGGCCGAGCCGGCGGTGTGGCTGGCGGTGTTTGCGCTGGCGCTGCTGGCCGGGGGCGGCACGCTCGATCGCATCGTCGCCGCCCGGCTCGACGGTGGCATGGCGCCCGGTGCGGCGGCGCTGGCTGGGGCCGGTTTGGCGCTGCTGGCCTGGGCCGCCTGCGCCGCGCCGCCGATGGACACGGCACGCAGCGGGTCCGATCTCGTGTTATCCCAGATCGCCGATGCGCTGAACCGTCTGGCATGGTGCGACCTGATCGGGGCGCTGGTGCTGCCGTACGGCATGGCAACCGCCGAGGCCGGGCCGCTCGCCTGGGCGGTCGGTCTGCTGGCCTGGGTCGGCCGACTGCTGCTGGCGGTGGGGTTGCTGTCCGCCGGTCTGTCTGTTGCCTCGGCCCCGCGTGTGCGATCGGCGGTCGTTCTGGCGCTGGTTCTCGCCGTCCTCGGGGCGGTGCTGGCTTTGGCCGGCAAGGGGGGCGCGTGATGGCCGAGCGGCGGGGTTTGCCGGGGGATCGGCCTCATGCGAGCGACCGCCGGGGGCGCCGGGCATGAGCGGTTGGGTTTTGGCGCTGTCGTTCGGCATGCTCGCGACCGGGCGGCGGATGCCGGTGCTCGGGATGGCGGGCGGGCAAATCGCGATCCTGACAGCAGCGGCGATCGCCCGAGGCGCCTATCTGCCGGCCGCGATCCTGGCACTCTCGAACGCGGCGGTGCTGGTCGGGTTGTTCTGGGCGATGCCGGGGGTGCGCGCGGCCGCGCCTCGGTTGGGTGGGGTGGCGGCGCTGGGCAGCGGCGGGGTTCTGGCGATGCTGGCAGCCCCGTTCGGGGTGCCGTTGGCGGTGGTGGCGACGGGGATTCTGCTGGTCGCGATCGCGCGCGACCGGATCGTGCAGGCGGCTGGATTGCTGACGCTGCAAGCGGGGCTTGTCGCGGCTGCATTGGACGGGGCGGTTGTCCAGCCGAGTGCCGCGCTGCTGCCGATTCTGCCGGGCTTGGCGTTGGCCGCGCTCCGCTGGCGCGGCCGATTGGTGGTGTCGGCGCCCCCTCGTTGGACCGCATGGGCTGGTGCGTGCGCCGGCATCGGGCTGGCGTTGGCGCTGCCGATCCTGTCGTTGGACGCCATTCCGAACGTGCGGCAGGACCGAGCGGGGGTGTTGGCGGCGGTGTTGGTGGCGCTGGCGGCGGCGGTGCCGACGCGGGAACAGGCGCCTCTGCCGCGCTGGTGCGCGATCGCCGGCGGGTTGGTGGCGGCTTTGGCGGACGACCCCATCGCGGTTTGGGCAGGGCTGCTGCTGGCCACCGCCGCAGCCCTGCTGCCCTACGCAAGCACTCGACGCGGGCGCCTGCCGCTGGCCGCCGTTGCGCTCGGACTGACTGCCTGCGGCTGGTTGCAGCCGGCGTCCCCGGTTGCCGCCGGCTGCGTGCTGGTCGGCGCGGCGGCTTTGGCGGTTGCGGTGCCCGATCTGCTGGCGGTCCTGCCGTTCGTCGCGTTGCGCGCGGCCGGGCCGGAACTGGTGGCACTCGGCATCGCCGCGGTGCTGGCGTGCGGGGCGGCGGCGGTGTGGGTGGCAAACGAGCGGACCCGTCCGGCGTGGCTGGCGTTTGGGCAAACGGGGGTGGTTGCGATGCTGTTCGGGTTGCATACGGCGGATACCGTCTTCGCGGGGGCAGTGTTGGCGGTATTGCTGGTCCTCGCGCAGGCCGTCGGCACGGTGTCGCGCTGGCAGGGTGCGGAGGCAGCGGGGCGGTCCCCGTCGCAGGGGTTGGTGCCGCTGCTGGCTGCGGCAGGCCTTGTCGGATTGCCGCCGTTCGGGGTGTTTCCCGGTCTGGCGCTGGCGATCCTGGCGATCGGCCGGCATGCGCCCGGGCTGCTGTTGGGGCTGCTGCCGGGCTTGGCGGCGCTCGGCTGGGCGGCGATCGTCCATCTGCCGGCGCCCGGTTCGGCTGCCCGCGTTTGGCCACCGCGCGTCTTCCCGTGGGCCTGGATACCCTTGGTCGCCGCGCCGATCCTGGGCTTCTGCATGCCCGACACGATCGCGGCTTGGCTGCACGCTTTGGCGCAGGAGGTCGCTCGATGACTCGGATTGCCGCCATTCTGCACGGCACGCCGCAGCAACCGTCTCGCCCCTGGCCCCGGTTCGTCGTCTCCCGCGCGCAATGGTCGGCCCTGCTGCGGGAGAACCTGACGCTGCTGGGCGCCTGGGCCGATACCACGCATGTGCATGCCCTGTTCGCCAACAACGCGACACCGGACCCGCCAACGGACCCACTCGCATGCCTGATCGTCTCGATCGAGGTCGAGGTCGGATTCTATCCCGCTTTGTCCCCCGTCCATCCGGGTGCCGCGTGGTTCGAGCGGGCCATTCACGATCTTTGGGGCCATAAGGCTGCCGATGGGGAGGATCGGCCCTGGCTCGATCACGGCCACTGGCCGCAGACCCACCCGCTGGCCGCCCGTCCCGGGCCGCGTCCGCCCGCCGCCGATCCGCCCGAATTCGTCGAGGTCGCGGGCAGCGCGCTCATGCAATGGCCGATCGGCCCGATCGGTTCCGGCATCGCCGAAGCCGCGCATCTGCGCCTGACCCTGGACGGCACCGCCATCGTGCGGGCGGAGGCGCGGCTGGGCTACACCCATAAAGGCGTCCTGACCCTGATGCGCGGCAAATCCCCCCGCGTCGCTGCTCGGTTTGCCGCTCGATTGGCCGGGGATGCCACCGTCGCACACGCTATTGCGTTCGCCCGAGCGACCGAGGCCGCGCTGGACATCGCGCCGCCGCCGCGCGCGATCGCCCTGCGTGCGGTCATGGCGGCGCTGGAACGGACGACGACCCGGCTGGACGACCTTGGCACCCTCGCCGCGCTGCTGGGGGCGACGCATCTGCATGGGCAATGCGGGCTGTGGCAGGAATATCTGCGGCGCGGGCTGGCGGCGGCCTTCGGACACCGTATGTGTATGGATTGCGTGGTGCCCGGCGGCGTGGCCGGCGACGCCGATCCCATGGGATTGTCTGCCCTGCGTCCGATCCTGGAGGCGCTGCTGGACGACCTCCCCTCCATCCGCGCCGGTTTCGCCCGCGACAGCCTCGCCGCTCGGCTGACCGGCCTGGGGCGCTGCGCGACCGAGGGCGATGCCGCCGACCGCTGCGCCCGCCGGCTGGATGCCATCGCCGCCGACGTGGCGCTGGTCGTGCCGCTGCTGTCCGACCTGCCGGAAGGACCGGCGAACGTCGCGCTGCCGTCGCACAGCGGGGAGGGGTTGGGCCTATCGTCCTCGGCGCGCGGCGATATCCGGCACTGGATTCGGATCGATAACGGACAGATTGCGGCGGCGTTTCCGATCGATCCCGGCTGGCACCGCTGGCCGCTGGCGGAAGCCGGGCTGGTCGGGGCGGAAGCGGCGGACGCCGAAGCCATCTGCGTGTCGTTCGGCCTGCCGGTCTCGGGGATGGATTTATGAAGAGGGCGATCCGATGATGCGCTGGCCCTTGCCGCCCCGTTTACCGGCGGCCGAACCGGCCGGTCCGGTGGATCGCGAAACCGTTGCGTCGCTGGTGGCGCGGATGGACGCGGCAGCGCAGCGGCGGCTGGGGCGCGGTCTGGCGATTCGCCATGTGAACACTGGCAGTTGCAATGGCTGCGAGCTGGAAACGCGGGCGCTGACCGGGGTGCTGTACGAGCTGTCGCGCTTCGGGCTGCGCTTCGTCGATAGCCCCGCCCATGCCGATGTGCTGCTGGTCACCGGCCCGCTGACCCAGAACCTGCGCCGCGCGCTGGAGCAGGCATGGGACGCAGTGCCGGACCCGAAATGGGTTGTGGCGCTGGGCGATTGCGCGGTGGATGGGGGGGTGTTCAAGGGCAGCTATGCGACGCTGGGCGGCACCGGCAACGCGGTGCCGGTGGACCTGACGATCGGCGGCTGCCCGCCATCGCCGTCGCGCATCCTAGCCGGGCTGCGGGCCTTGCTGGAGGCGAATAGCGCCCGTTAGATCGCGATGACCGAAGGTGGAATCACCGGAGGTCTGAATCGCGCGAACAAACAACGAGCGCGATGACCGAAGGTGGAATCACCGGAGGTCTGAATCGCGCGAACAAACAATGCTCTAGATTGCACGCATCGCGATCTGGCGGCCGTCGAAGGTTCGGATCGAGGCGTGCCCCGGCAGGGCCGCCCCGATCGTGTCGCGCGTGGGTTCAGTGCACTGCGGCGTGGGTGGCTTTCGCCTTGTGCTTCGCCGGCGCCTTGTGGGCGCTGACCTTCTTCACGGGATGGTGGGTTTTCGCCTTGTGTGGCTTCGCCATGGCGGGGGTGGCGACGAGGCCCGCGATCGGCAAAGCGAAAGCGAGCGCGACGAACAGGGGAAAGCGCTTCAGGGTCACGACGTTTGCTCCGGAATTGAACTGATTGCGGGGACGGCTGTGTCGCCGATGGCACATTCAGTGGAGAGTCGAGGAACGCGCCATAATCGACTGACATCGTTATGCATCGTTGCGCCGAGATCGGCAAGCGAATTCGGAACTGCGGCCGGCGCGCGGCAGCCTCCCGCTGGACGGGACGGGGCCATTCTTGCCGAGGCGGGGATCGGGCGGTAAACTGCCTTATCAGATGCGAATCATTCGCAAATAAGGGACGTCTCAGGTCATGCGGCAAACAACCGACATCGCCCGCCGTTGCGAGCGGGCTGTGGTAACGGCATACCGCGAATTGCGGCAAGTCGGGTCCGACGACCTGTCGGCGTTCCAGGCATGCACTGCACTTTATCGCATTCACCACCCGGAAGCGACGGTCCACGAAGCGCGCCGTTTAGTCGCCGAATGGATCGATTGCCACGTCGTCCAGGCCGGCATCGCCGCGCAATAGGTCCC
>JANXMB010000166.1 GCA_025354865.1 Acetobacteraceae bacterium
ATGGGCGACATCGCCCATCTCGGCTTGTTCGAGCAGGGGCGCGACGATGCCCAGGCGGTGCAATGGTACCGCGCAGCCGCCAACGCCGGACATGCCGGGTCCCAGTTCATGATGGGCGTGCTGACGGAAGCCCGCCCGGACGGCGCCGCCGCAGCAGCCGAATGGTATCGCAAAGCGTCCGACAAAGGCTGGGCGGCGGCGGCGAAGCGGCTGGCGGATGCCTATCGGGATGGCACGTTGGGCCTGCCCAAGGACGACGAGCAAGCCCTGGCCCTTTACAGCCGAGCGGCGGATGCGGGGATTGCGGCGGCGATGGTCGAGCGGGCGCGCTTCGTGGAACGCGGACGCGGCACCCCGCGCGACCCCGCCGCAGCTTTAGTATTATGGCGGCGTGCGGCCGACGATGGCGCGGCGGTGGCGCAATATCGTATGGGGTATGCCGCCCAGATCGGCGAAGCCGATGTGCCGCACAACGATGCCGAGGCGGTGCGCTGGTACCGGCTGGCGGCGGCCCAGGACATGGCGGACGCCCAGGTCAATCTCGGTGCGATGCTGCTGGCCGGCCTCGGCGCGCCCCAGGACGGGGCCGAGGCAGTGCGCCTTTACGAGCGTGCCGCCGCTCGGGGCCACACGATCGCCGAGTATATGCTCGGCTCCATCCTCTGGGACGGCAAAGCCGAGCAGAAACGGGATCGAGAGGCGGCGGTGGCGCATTTCCGTAAGGCGGCGGAACAGGGCAACGCTGGCGCGCAATACATGATGTCGGTGGCCTACCGGGTGGGCGAGGGCGTCGCGGCCGACGACCGGGCGATGTTGGTGTGGGCACGGAAAGCGGCCGAGCAGGGCAACGGCATGGCGCTCAATAGTTTGGGTTATTCGATATTGGCGGGTGTCGATGGCACGTACGACTTCGTGGCCGCCGCGAGTTGGCTGCTATTGGCGGTCGAACGCATTCCGGTGGAGGCCGAAAGGGAACGCGCGCGGATCAACCTCGACAACGCATTGGCGCAATTGAACGAGGGAGAACGCATGGAAGCCGAGGCCCGCGCCGCCGCATGGCGGGTGAAATTCGCGGGCCGGTCGGCCGAATAGCGGGGCCGGGTCGGACGGTGCGGGGTCAGGCCGCTGCTTCGGCTGCCGCGACCGCTGCTGCTGCTTTTTCCGCCCGCGAGGTGTCCGCCGTGCGGGCGGTTTGCAAGGTGGCGGTCAGGCGTTCCATCGCCGTGGCCTTGTCGGTGCCGGCAGTGGCGGCGAATTCGCCGGCCAGCCGATCGATGCCCAGCTCGAACAGGTTGCGCTGCGAATAGCTGGTGCCGGACCCGTCGCCGGTCCCGCGGAGATCGCGCACGACCTCGGCCAGTTGCTTCAGGTCGCCGGAGTTGATTTTCGCGAGGTATTCCTGGCCGCGCTTCGCCCAGATCATGCGGCTGACCCGGGATCGGCCGGACAGGATGGTCAGTACCTCGTTCATCGCTTCGGCGGTGCCGATCTTACGCAATCCGGTGGCGCGCGCCTGCGCGACGGGAACGCGCAGGGTCATGCGGTTTTCTTCGAACGAGATCTGGATCAGGTGCAGCTTGTGGCCGGCCATTTCCTCCATCCCGACGCGATCGACCCTGCCGACACCATGCGCGGGGTAGACAACCAAATCGCCGGCTTCGAAGGTGATCGCATCGTCGGGCAAAGGTTGCGCCGCCGTTGCCCCCAGGGCCGCGTTCACCATCGCTGTTGTGATCGGTATCGCAGCCACGATTTTGTCCACCTGGGTTGTTCAACGCCCTGTTTACGCCGTTTGGCGGCGCGGGGACAGGTACCGCGTGTTTTAATCCTGCCCGCGTGCGGTCCGGCCGTTGCGGACGGGTGGGAATTGCAGCGCATTGCGGTGAATGACCACGAGTCCGCTGAGCATATCGTGCAGCGTCCGGTGCCGCGTGGTGAACAATGCCAGCACCAGCGGCACCCCCGAGAACCCGATCGAGACGTAGAACAGCACCGTCGATACCACCGCTTGTGCCAGCGTCGGCGGTCCCAAATCGTCGTTTCGCCGCACGGTCAGCCCCATGGCGCGCTGGCCGAGGGTCGCGTGGTTCGCGCCCAAGATTGAAAACAGATGGTAGCAGAACGGCAACCAAGCCAGCAGCGGCCACAGGCCGAAGCCCAGTCCCAGGGTCAGGATGCCGAACATGCCCAAGACCCAGGCACACAGCAGCCACAGCACGCCGATGGTGAATGCGTCCAGTAAGAAGGCGACGCACCGGCCGAACATGGTTCCGGCCGTGAGGTAATCGTCATGGTCGAAGCTCATGGGGTCAGCTCGATGCTTTCAACGACGGCCGCCGGAGTGCGGCCCAGGACAATCGTAGCACCATCCCGCCAGCGTCGCAGCAGGTCCCCCGCATGCGCCCGCAACGGATTGCCCGATTGCCCCGGCGCCGCCATGAACAGACTGCGGTCGAGGTCCGAAAGGTCGTAAACCCCCCGATAACTGGCACCGTGCACGCTTTGCATGCCGGCGTTCGGCGCCCCGCGGTCGAGCGTGGTGTCGTCCCCCGGACTGGGGATGGATTGCGTCGTCCAGGCGCCGAGCCAGGGGATGTCGCGCAGGAACGGATGGGCGAAGACGGCTGGATGCGCGTCCCCCCAAGGGCGCCGATCGGTGGCCGCCTGCAACGCCTGCCGCACCAGCGGGGCGCAATCGCCGTCGCACCAATGCGCCCCGGCCGGCGAGAGCACGAAGCCCACGAAATCCGCCATCGGCCCGCCCAAGGGGCCGTTCGCCTCCAACCCGGCACGCTGGAGCACGGATCGGTAGAACCCGCGCAGCCATGTGTTGAATATCAATGGCTGTGGCGTATCCATCGTCATGTTGCCGGTCCAGCCGTCGAAAATTGCGGCCTCCGGTCCGGCCGCGCGCAGGATCGGCAGGATTTGCGCGGCGAAGGTGCTGTGCACGTCGGTTTGCATCCGAACGAAATCGGCTGGCGTGGCCTGCGGGTGGGCGTCGAGGAGGGTGGCGATGCGGCGGGCGCGCCAATCGGTGTACCAGTCCCGGCCGAGGAAGATGGGAAAATCGGGCGGGGCGATCCGCTCGTTCGCATTGATCAGCCGACCGGCCTCGGGCGCGATCGTGTGCGGCAAATCGTTGCCCGACGCCCACCCGATCCAGTCGAACGCGCCGTCCCCGGACACCGGTACCGAACCGTCGCCGACGCGGCGGATCGGAATGCGCCCGGTGGTGAACTGCCCGATCGTCGTGCGATCTGCCACCAACAGGTTTTGCACCGGGGAGGCGATCGTCGGTGCCGCCGCCCCGGCCTGTTGCACCGATGTTGCGCGATTGAGCGCCAGAAGACCGGTCGCCGCTGTGTCGCCGGGCTGCAGATTGGCCATCGACACCGCGAGGATCGGTCCTTGCACCCCCGCGATATCGCCGACGATCGGACCGTGCCGGCTTTCCCGCACCAGGAGGATTTCGTCCGGCTGGCCGCGCACGCGAATGCGTTCCTCGCGCGTTGTCAGCTTGGTGTCCGGTGCTTCGACGAAAATGTCCTGCACGTCGGCGTCGGTGGTGGTGAAGGTCCAGGCGATATGCCGGTTGCGCCCGATAATGAGGAACGGCACCCCCGGCGCAGTGGCTCCGGCCAGGGTCGCGTCCGGCGTGTCGATCCGCGTGAGGTACCAGACGCCGGGAAACCCGAACCCCAGATGCGGATCGCCGGCCAGGATCGGCGCGCCCGTCGCGCTATGTCGGCCATCGACCGCCCACTCGTTCGACGCCGATGGCGGCAGGGTCCAAAGGTCGGGGAATGTCGGCAGTACCGCCGCGAGGCGAGAAGCTGCCGCGCCCGCCCCCTTCGGACCATTGGTTTGTGAGTGCTGTCGGGGTGGATCCGAGCGCCATAGTTCGTCGATCCGCTCCTGCGGCAGGCGCCCCTGCAGCGCCAGCCGCGATAGCTCCGCCCGCCAATTGCCCGACAAATACAACCCCATCGTCTTCGCCCATAACAGACTGTCCGAGGGTTGCCAGGGTTCGGGGGCGCCCAACGGCAGAAACTCCGGCGCCGAGAAGCGCCCATGGGCGGCGATCCAGGCATTCGCGCCCCTTGCATAGGCCGTCAGAATGGCTTTCGTATCGTCCGGCAGCGCCGCCCAATCGGCCTCGGCTGCTCGGGCGACGCCGAGCGTGCGCATGGTGCGATCCACCCAAAGTGTCGCGGGGCCGGCGAGTTCCGACAGCCGTCCGGCGGCGGCACGGCGCATCGTCTCCATCTGAAACATGCGATCGCGCGCATGCACGAACCCCAAAGCCGCCGCGCCATCTTCCGCGTTGGCTGCCCGTATATGCGGAATGCCATCGGCGTCGAAGGCGATGGCGACCGGTGCGGACAAGCCGGGGATGCGCGCGGCCTCATGCGCCGAGGGAAGGGTTGCCCACAACGACCAGCCCACGCCGATCGCTGCCAGCAACAACAGAAGACCGAGGAAACCGGCCAGTTTCAGTGCGATCCGCCCGCATCGGCGCATGGCGGTGCGACCGGTTCGCGGCCCCGACCCCGGCGCGCGACGATCCCGATCCGCTGTCGCACCGCTTGGCATGGGTTACCCTTTCGCGGTGTCGGCAGGCGGGGGCGCCAGACGTCGCAACATGCGCAGGAATTCCTCGGCGGCGCGGTCGGCCGGCCAAGGCTCCCACGGGGCGGCGGTCAGCCAGCCGGCCAGCGGGTCGGTGTCCACCGGGCGATCGACGATGCGCAGGGTCTTGCGCACTTCCTCCCGCGTCCAGCCCACGACATGGATCGCCTCCGACGCGGCGGCAATGCGATCGGCGCGCTTGTGGGCTTTCTTGTCCTCGGCGGTCCAGGGCGGCACCGTGTACCGGGTGGCGATCGCGGTTTGCAGACGTGCGGCGAGGGCGGCGTAACCGGGGCCAAGAAAGGGCTTGAGGGGGGAGATCGGGTCGAAGCCCAGCAACCCCTCATCCGCGTCGTGCAGCAATTCCCGCCGCGCGGCGGCATCCGACAGTCCGGTCGGACTGCGCTGCCGCCGCAATGCCAGCACCAGCAGCGAATGCTGCGCCACCGACAAGGGCAATGGCCAGGCGGAATGTCCGCCCCAGCGGTATGTGCGAGCGAGGCCAAGGGCCAGATCTTCGTCGGTCCAATCGAACGGCGTGGGGTCGAGCAGGTCCAGCCGGTGGCCGGACGGCAGGCGAACCCAGGCTCGTGTGGGGGCGGCGGGCATGGGCGACAGGGTAGCGGGGTTGCCGCGTCCTGTCGCCCATGCCGGGCGGTTACGCGATCGGCGGCAGGTCCAACCGCACGATTTCCTTGTTCCCGTTCAACGGTGGGAAGGTCTTGAGGATCAGTGGATCGTGTCCGGGAATGACGTGGTTCGGGCCATCGGCGAGGCCGTTGATAATCTCGAACCCCTTCAGCATCCGGCCGACGTCGAAAACGACCGGGAAGGGATTGCGCAGGCGAATGTTGCGCCAATAATGCGTGGCATCGCCGGCCAGCACCACCCAACCGCGTTTGGTCGGAACCCGGATCGATTGAATGCCGCCGGAATGGCCGCCGATCAGATGCAGCGTGATCCCCGGTGCGATCTCCTGCGTGCCATCGTAAATTTTCAGCCGTTCGGTGTACAGCGCATCGATCGCGGCGCGCACATCTTCCACATCGTACGGGCGCCGCAGGAAGGGTTCGCACATGCAGGCGCCGGTGCAATAGCTCATTTCGGAAGCCTGCACATGGAACGTCGCCTTGGGGAAATACTCCATCCCACCGGCATGATCCCAATGCATATGGGTCAACACCACGTCGGTGGCGGTGGCCGGGTCGATGCCGGCATCGCGTAACGCCTGGGCCGGGGTGCGCAGGATTTCCCGCCCGCGCCGCGCACCGGATTCAGGGCTGAAACCGGTATCCATCACGATGGTGCGGCCGTTGCCACGAATGGCGAACAGCAGGAAATCCATCGGATCGGCGGAGGCATGATCGTCCACCGGGATAATGAAATTCTGGAAGTGCTTACGATCGTCCATCAGCGCATAGCGCAAGGCCAGCACTTCGTATGTGGGTTCCATGGTGTGCTTCCTCCGTTCCATCCGCAGGAGTGAACCGCGTGTCGGCCCCGGTGGCAATGGCGCCGCCCGCCGGATGGGGGCAGGAGCGGCGCACGGGGTTTCACTCCCGCCGGTGCGGCATTAGTGTGCCGGTCCTTACCGAACCGCAGGAGTTTCCCATGGTCGACGTCCCCAACCGCCCCGAATACAGCAGCGAATTGTTCAAAAAAGGCCTGGAGGTCCGCCGCGACGTGCTGGGCGGCGACTATGTCGATGGTTCCCTCGCTCGGGCCGACGATTTCAACGCCGTGTTCCAGCAAATGACGACCGAAATCGCCTGGGGCATGGCCTGGACCCGGCCCGGCCTGGATCGCAAAACCCGTAGCATCATCAACCTGGGCATGCTGTCGGCACTGAATCGTGGCGCCGAACTGCGGCTGCATCTGCGCGCGGCGCTGACCAATGGCGTGTCGCGGGACGAGATCAAGGAAGTGCTGATCCAGGTCGGCGCCTATTGCGGCATCCCGGCGGCGCTGGAGGCGTTCAAGATCGCCACCGAAGTGTTCAAGGAAGTCGATGCGGCGAAGAAGGGCTGACCGGTCATGACCGATAAACCAACCGTCGGCTTCATCGGCGTCGGCAACATGGGCTGGCCGATGGCCGCTTGTCTGGTGAAGGCCGGTTTCACCGTGAATGTCGGCGATGCCAAGCGCGAGGTGGCCAATAATTTCGTGCAGCAAATCGGCGGTTTCGCCCCCGACACGTTGAAAGAACTGGCCGCCGGATCGGATACGATCGTCACCATGCTGCCGACCAGCGCGATCGTCGAACGCGTGCTGTCCGGCGGCGACGACAATATCTTCGCCGGCATGAAACCCGGAACCGTCGTCATCGACATGAGTTCGGGAGTTCCCTCCCACACCCAGCGCCTGGCCGAACAGGTTGCGTCGATGGGCGGCATCATGATCGATGCTCCGGTATCGGGCGGCGTGCCGCGGGCGAAGACCGGGCAACTGGCGATCATGGTCGGCGGCGACGCAGCCACGATCGAGCGCATGAAGCCGATACTGTCCGCCATGGGGACATCGATCCTGCGGGCCGGCGACGTCGGGGCCGGGCAGGCGGTCAAGGCGTTGAACAACATGGTCAGCACCGGCGGCTTCCTGATCGGGATCGAGGCTTTGCTGGTCGGCCAGCGCTTCGGCCTGGACGCCGGGGTCATGACCGACGTGCTGAACGCAGCGACGGGGATGAACAATTCCACCCAGAAGAAATTCCGCCAGTTCGTGCTGTCGCGGAAATTCGATGCGGGTTTCACCATGGGATTGTTGGCCAAGGACCTGTCGATCGCGATGCAGATCGGACGCGAAACCGGCACGGCAACGCCCTTGAGCGCCCTGGTGCGGGAGATGATCGTCTCGGCCGAAACCATGTTCGGACCGAATTCCGATCACACCGAAATGGCGAAATGGTGCGAACGGCTTGTCGGCGACGAATTGGGCACGAAAGAGTAATGGGCCGAACCCTCCCGGCTTTCGTTGCCGGGAGGGGTGGTTCCTGCCTCGCTCAATCCCGCCAGAACGGTTTCGCCAGAGCGTGCGAGACCTCGTACCGATTGGTGCGCATATCCAGCAAATCCCGGTCGGACATCTGTGCCAAAGCGGTGCGATCGCGGGCGCGCTGTTGGGATTGCCGGAACCAATGGGCCAGAACCCCAGGCACACCGAACGGCAAAGTCGCAGACTGGCCGTAGGAAGAAAATGTGGTTGCCGACATGGTCCGAACTCCTGTCTGGCCGCTGAATGCAGCCGTTGGACGCAATGTGGCGTGCTTCTGACTATTATAGAAATCGATATTCGATATCTGGTGTATCGTGTAAATCGATGCCTCCCGCATCGACCGTAACCGGACGCCGCCATGAACCTCGCCGCGATCAACCTCAATCTGCTGGTGGCGTTCGAAGCGCTGATGGCCGAACGCAATGTGACCCGAGCGGGGCAGCGCCTGGGGCTGGGGCAGCCGGCCATGAGCGCGGCGCTCGGTCGTCTGCGTCTGACCTTCAAGGACGAGTTGCTGGTGCGTGTGCCCGGCGCGGCGATGCGCCCGACCGACAAAGCCGTCGCCCTGAACCATGCTGTCAGCGACGTCCTTGCTCGGGTGCGTCAGGTTTTCGATGCCGAAACATCCTTCGATCCGGCACAGGCGCGGGTGGTTTATCGGATCGCCACCGGGGATCATCCCGCCACGCTGGTGTTGCCGCGCTTTCTGGAAATTCTGGGCCGCAAAGCGCCGCATGTGGACGTGCGCATCTCGGCCCTGGACAAGCGGGATGCGTTCGATCTGGTCGATCGCGGCGAAATCGATCTGTTGATCGGATCGTTCCGCAATGTCCCGAAACGGATACGATCGCGGCCGCTGTATTCCGACGGCTATCTTTGCGTGGTGCGCGCCGGCCATCCGTTGCTGGGCGCGGACGGCACTTTGTCGCTCGACGCTTATACGACCGCGCCGCATGTGTTGGTGACATTGGCGGCCGACGATCGCGGGATCGTGGATGAGGTTTTGGCGAAACAGGGCCTGCGCCGGCGCGTGGCGGCGACGGTGTCGGATTTCCATCTGGTGCGGCACATTGTTGCGCGGACCGATACGATCGGCCACATGCCGCGCCGTATCGCCGATTTGTGGAGCGGCGACAGCGGCTTGCGCTTCCTGCCGCCGCCGGTCGCACTGCCGGCGTGGAATTCGGCGTTGTATTGGGGCGGCGTGTCTGATGCGGAACCGGGTGCGAAATGGTTTCGCGAGCAATTGTTTGCCATCGGCCGCGCCATCGAGGCAGAGCCGGCCGGCATCCCGAACGGCTGATCGTTCCAGCTGGAGCTTGCGGCCGAAAATGGCGGTTCGTCCGTCGGAAGCCGCGCCATCCCTTGACCCGAACGCCCGGCAAGGGGAAGACAGGGCAACACAACCATAACGCTGGGAACGAAGCACATGAAGGTCTACGAGGCTATCGCGCAATCCCTGATCGCCGAGGGCGTGACGGACTTCTTCGGCCTGATGGGCGACGGTAACATGTGGCTCTGGGGCGCGATCTGCCGCGATCCGAAAGTGCGCGGCTATTCGCTGCGGCATGAATCGATGTCGATCTCGGCTGCCGACGGTTACGCCCGCACCACCGGCAAGGTCGGTGTTGCCATGGTCACCTGCGGCCCCGGCATTACCCAATGCGGCACGTCGATGATCGCGGCCTATCGCGGCAAGACACCGGTGGTGATGATCGCGGGCGAGATCCAGCCGGGCTCGAAAAACAACACCCAATCGATGGACCAGAAGCGCTTTGCCGAGGCATGCAACACCCGCTTCCACACCGTCACCTCGGCCGACAACATGGCGGAAGAAATCGCCGAGGCGTTCTACGCCGCGCGGGTGCACCGTTGCCCGGTTCTGTTGAACCTGCCGATGGGCCTGCAGGAAGAAGATATCGATTGGGACTACGATTACCGCCCGTCCTGGCAGTTCCTGCCCAAACGTATGGAAACGCCGGCACCGGATATTCTGGCCGACGTGATCGACAAGCTGATCGCCGCCGAACGCCCGGTGATCCTGGGCGGGCGCGGGGCCATCATGGCCGGCGCGAAGGACGACATGATCGCGCTGGCGGATCGGACCGGCGCGCTGCTGGCGACGTCGCTGCAGGGCAAGGGCCTGTTCGCGGGGCATGAGTGGAACGTCGGCATTTCCGGTGCGTTTGCCGCCGAACCGGCCGAACGGTTGCTCGCGGACGCCGACTTCGTGTTGGGCGTTGGTGCGGAACTGGGCTACTACACGACGGAAGGCGGGCTGATGTACCCGTCGGCCGAGGTGGCGCGTATCGACATCCGGCCGATGCCCGAGCAGATCGGGGTCATTCCGGGCCTGTATGTGCAGGCGGACGCGAAGAAGGCGATCGCCGCCATCAATGAAGCGCTGGAAGCCCGGCAGGTCCGCAAAACCGGCTTCCGCACCCCGGACACGCGCGCCATCCTCGATGCGCCCGACCATGTCTTCACCCCGCCGACCGACGGGCTGGACCCGCGGCCGCTGGCCAACAAGCTGGGCGCCGCACTCCCGAAGGGCGCGCTGGTTACCTGCGGGGCCGGGCATTTCTTCTCCTGGATCGCCATGTATATGCCGCTGCCGGCGGGATCGGAGATCCAGTTTTCCTACAATTTCGGCGCTGTCGGGCAGGGGTTGGGCGTGATGGTCGGCACCGCCGTCGGCAACCCCGGTCGCCAACACGTCGCGATCGAGGGCGATGGCTCCATGATGTTCAACATCCAGGAACTGGAAACCATCGTGCGGGAAAAGCTGAATATCGCGCTGGTGGTCTGGAACGACGAGGGCTACGGGGCCGAGGTGCATAAACTGACCGCGAAGGGCTTCGACGAGAAGCTGGCGCAATGGGAGTCGCCGGATTTCGTGGCACTGGCGAAAGCCTTCGGCGGCGATGGGGTGAAGCTGGATACCGTGGACCAAATTGGCGGCGCGGTCGCAACCGGCCTCGCCAAAGGTGGACTGTATCTGATCGATGCCCGGGTCTCGTCCACCACCCCGACCGATCCCTATGCCAAAGTGTATCACGGCATTCCCAGCACGGCGCCGCTGCTGCGTCAGCCGGCGTAACCGACGATGCATTTCGAAGGCGAGTTCAGCGTACCGGGCAAGCCGGCGGATGTGATCCGCCGGTTCGCCGATGTGCCGCGCATGACCACCTGCATGCCCGGTGCCGTGCTCGACCCGCAGAACGAGGATGGGTCCTGGCCGGGCGGCATGGTGGTGTCGTTCGGACCCAAGAAAATCAAATTCAACGGCAAGGCCACCGTCGATTTCGATTTCGACGCGCTCACCGGATCGGTACACGGTCGCGGCGCTGCCGACATGCGCGCCGCTCGGATTGGAGTGAAAGTGTCGTTCGCGCTGCGCGACGATCCGGCATCGGCCACCCCCGCGACCCTCGTGAAAGTGGTGTCCGACGCGGAACTCGGCGGTGTTCTGGCCGATTTTGCTCGGACCGGCGGCATCGCCGTGGCCAATGCGATCATGGCCGACTTCGCCAAACGCGCCGCAGCAGAGTTCGCCAAAGACGAGCCGGTCGCCGAACCGATCCCCGAGGCTCCGCCCCTCGCGGCGCCGACAGCCGCCGCCCCGCCGCCCTCGGCCCGTCCGATACCGCCCCAATTGGCCCCCGCCCCGGCCCTGTCCGCCGGCAGCTTGGTCTGGGTGGTCGTCAAAGCCTACCTCGCCCGGTTCGGCCGCCTGTTCGGCATCGGCCGGTAACCCAAGGCGCGGAGGGGCCTGCCGTGCGACTGCCGGACACGGCTACATAGCCGACGCCCAGCGTCATCCAACGAATTTCCATACCCGCGAAAACAATCCGCATCGTTGATGACGACCAAAGTGTTCGCCATGCGACCCGTATGGTTCTGGAACTCTCGGGCTACAAAATGCGCACTTACGATCGGGCGACGGTGTTCCTGGATCGGGCGGACGCACGGCCCGCCGGTCACTCGGCGGCTTGCGCCAACGCGACCGACTGCACCGCCTTGCGGGCCAGATGCGCCTTGTGGGCTGCATCGCGCCGCGCATCGAATTGCGCGAGGCGGCGGTGCGGGTTGGGATGGACCTGGTTATCGGTCTCCCCCGGGTTCTTTTGCGCCCCGGCCCAGCCGTGTTCGGCGACATCGAAAACGATGCCCGACAGGTCCCAGTGTTTCACCTCGTAGCCGTGCGGGTTGTGGACGTCGCCCATCATCCATTTCGCGCCGGCTTCGACCGCCTGTTTCGACGATTGGATCACGTCGTCCACCCAGAAGCCGATATGGTGCAAGCCGACATATTCGGTGCCGAACCCCTGGGAGGCTTCCTCGTCCTTGAAATGCAACAGCGCCAGATTGACCACGCCATCGGTCAAGAAAATGCCCTCGGCCAGCGGTCCGTCGAGTTCCGATACTTCTTCCAGGCCCATGACATCCTTGTAGAATTCGGCGGTTTCCCACGGGTCTTTGACGCTGAACGCGAAGTGGCGGATTTTACCTT
This sequence comes from Acetobacteraceae bacterium, assembly GCA_025354865.1. Taxonomy (GTDB): domain Bacteria; phylum Pseudomonadota; class Alphaproteobacteria; order Acetobacterales; family Acetobacteraceae; genus Rhodopila. The sequence goes on from JANXMB010000166.1 coordinate 12,137, forward strand.
TGCTTCGTTCGGTCATCCTGGCTTCTCCTGTTTTCGGGCGGAATGGTAGATACTGCGTCCGTTCCCGTCGCTACGGCAAGAGGAGTCCTTGGGGTTGAACATCGATATCAACGGGATGGCGCACGTCATCCTAACCGTTTCCCAATTCGAGGCCGCGCGCGCCTTCTACGGACGCCTCTGCACCGCGATGGGCATGAAGCCGGTCTTCGACGGCGATAAGTTTTGCTACTGGGTCGGCGGTCGCACCGCCATCGGCATCGAGCCCTGCGACCCCGCCCATGCCGCCGAGCGCTTCGTGCAGACGCGGGTCGGCTTGCACCACATCTGCGTGCGGGCGCGCACGCGGGACGATGTAGACCGCTGCGCGGCCCTGCTGCGGGAGATGAATGCGACAATCGTCCGCGGCCCGAACGAAAACGCCTGGGCACCGGGCTATTATTCGGTGTTGTTCGAAGATCCCGACGGCATCCGGCTGGAATTGAATCACGTGCCAGGTGTGGGATTGCTCGCCGACGGTGCCTCGCTCAATCCCACCGAGGGTTACGGCGACGCTCGGTAGGACTGGTGGAGGGGGTTGGATTCGAACCAACGTAGGCGTACGCCAGCGGATTTACAGTCCGCCCCCTTTAGCCACTCGGGCACCCCTCCGACGCAGAGCGCGCCGGTTAAAGCTATCGCGCGCCGTTGTCAACGAACCCTCT
>JANXMB010000025.1 GCA_025354865.1 Acetobacteraceae bacterium
GCGCGACGGATCCAGGCGATCGATTCGTCCTGGTTGGGTGCGACACCCATTCCGTCGCGATAGGCCAGCCCCAACAGGCGTTGGCCGATCGGGTCCTCGCGCTGCGCCGCGCTCAACAGCAGACCGAAACCACGGGCAGGGTCTTTCGGCACGCCGAGGCCACGCTGGTAGAGCAGCGCCAGACGCACTTCGCCGGCCGACAGCCCCAGATCTGCCGCGCGTTGAAACCATGCGGCGGCTTCCCCCGGATCCTTCGCCGTACCGATCCCGAATTCCAGCAAGGTGCCCATATTGGCCAGCGCCCAACGATCGTTCTGCTCGGCTGCCTTGCGCACCCATTCGATCGCCTGGGCCGGATCGCGCTCCACCCCCTCCCCCCAGGCGTAGAGCATACCGAGCGCGGACTGTGCCTCGGCATCGCCGGCCGCGGCGGCGCGGCGCAGCAAGGGGGCGGCGCGGTTTGGATCGCGCTGGGCTCCGGGCAGGCGCAGGAGCAACAGCCCGAATTCCCGCCGTGCGGCATCCGACCCGAGGTCGATCGCCCGGCCGAGCCAGACGAAGGCTTCGTCGATGTTGACCGAGACGGTGCCGCCGCGGGCATACATCTGCCCCAGTTCGGCGGCGGCGTCGGCATCCCCGGCGGTGCCTTTGGCGATCAGTTCCCGGAAGGCGGAACGGCTGAAATGGCGGCGCGGCGGGTAGGACAGGCTATCGGGGTTCGGTACCGCGATCGCGATTGTGGGTGAATCCGGCGGCAAGGCAACGTCCGGCGCCAGCGCCATCAGTCCGAGGGAGGCAACGATCAGGGCGGCGATACGAATGGGTCAGGCGTCCGATGCGGTGGTCATGGCCTGCAACATACCGCAGATCGCCACCATTTTGGGGAGTACATCGCCAATAAAAGGCGCGATTGCCTCCCGCGCGCCTGCCGGCGCGATTGCCTCCCGCGCGCCAGCGGGCGGTAGCACCCCGGTCGGCAGCCGGATACCGGCGGCGACCGTGCGCGCCCGCCGTGCCGTGTCGGCAATCGCCGCATGCAAACCACGAGATTCCTGCATCGGCGCGAGAACCGACCAAACCAGCCCCAGATAAGGCGGCCAATACGACAGATGACGGTACATACTGGCCAGGATCGGCACTTCCGCGTCGGTGCCGAAGCCATTCAACCGCAGGACCAAGGCCGCGACATGCGCCGGCATCGCACTGAGCGGGGGCAACGGCGGCAGCGGAATGTCGGCTTGCGGTGCGGGGGTATGCGCACCCAGCACACCCGGCGCGCCCAGTTCGCCCACTCCGTTCGTTGCCGAAACCGCCGTCAAAGCGATCAGCGCCATGCTGTTGGTATGGTCGTAAGCCGCCAGCACCGCGCGCACCGCCGCGAGATCGTCGGGGGTGAGGCCGAGCGCGGCAAAGACTTCGGGAGGGGTCGGCGGCAGGACGGGGAGGGACAAGCCGGTCCGGAACGCCTGCGCCGCGCGACCGATGGTCCCATCGACATAGAGCGGCCGTAAGGTGCCCCAGGCCCAGGGCAGCGCGTCCGGGATCGTTGCCAGATGCCGCCAGATCAGGTTCACCACCCCGACACCGTACACCGCTCGGATGTCGGCGAAGATGGCCGCGATGTCCCCGGTCGCGTCGGCTTCCGCGACCGCCGGAATGGGATCGGCGGCCATTCAGGCTTGCGTCACAGCGGCCGACCAGGGGCTGGCAGCGTCGGAAATCCCCGTGCGGCTGCCGTCGGCATGCAGCAGAATCGCGTTCGGACAGGCGAAGTTGATGGGCATGACGCCGTGTTCCACTACCTCGGTCGGGCCATCGGCCTCCAACGCGGCAATAACATCGGGCGGCAGACGGATGTCGGCCGAGCAGCCGTCGGGCCCGGACACGTCGATGCGCGGGTGGTGGGCAGCCTCGTCCAGAGTCATGCCGAAATCGGCGACGAAGGTCATGATCTGCGCAACGGACGCCAGGATGCGCCGACCACCGGACGCCCCGACTGCCAGCCAGGGGCGATCCCCATCCTTGAGGATGATGGGCGACATATTGGTCAACGGGCGTTTGCCCGGCGCGATCGCGTTCAGCGCGTTCGGGTTCGGGTCGAACCACATCACCCCGTTGTTCATCAGAACGCCGCTGTCGGGCAGCACCACGCGGCTGCCCATCGACGAGAGCAAGGTGGTGGTCATGGTGACGACCGTTCCCTCGGCGTCGCATACGGTAATGTGGGTGGTGCAGGTTTCCGCCGCCATGGGATCGGCATCGCCCAACCCCTCCAGCCGTTCCGCATACGCGGTTTTCATCGCTCGGCTCAGCGCCGTGTACCAAGCCGCATCCGGCGCCTTGCCATACGGCACAGATTGCATCTGGTCCAACACCCGCATCATGGTTGGCGCAGCGGTCAGGCCGCCGGTCAACTGCAAGGTGCGGCCGCGCCATTGGTATTCCGTCGCGGGGAAAATGCGCGCCCGGCAATTGCTCAGATCGGTGGCATTCAGCACCCCGCCCAACGATCGCACGTCGGCGACCAGGGTGCGGGCGATGTCGCCATGGTAGAAATCGTCCAACCCGGCATGGGCGAGGCGCTCCAATGTCGATGGCAGATTGCCCTGCCGCAGGAAGCCCGGCTTGCCCTGATACGGCGCCACCGGCGGCAATCCGCCCGGCAGGTAAATACGGGCACTCTCTTTATACAGTTTCAGCACCGAGGCCGACGACGCAACCTTCAGCGTGGTGTACCAATCCTGCGGCAGCCCGCGCTGCGCCAGGGCGATGGCTGGTGCTGCGATCTCGGCGATCGGCAGCTTGCCCCATTGTTTCAACATCAGATCGTAGCCGGCAACCGCTGAGGGAATGGCGAAGGATAGCGGGCCGTGGATATTGGCATCGCCCTCGACCTCCGGCCAGGCGAACAGGTCGTTCTTCATCCGCCCGGTCAGCTTGAACACCGACGGGTTCAAGCCGCTCGGCGCCACCGGCCCGAAGTCGACGACATCGGCCTTGGCCTGCCCGGCGCGGTGCACCAACGCAAACCCGATCCCACCCAGACCGGAATTCCAAGGTTCGGCGGATGCCAGCGCCAGCGCCGTACCCACCGCCGCGTCGATCGCATTGCCGCCGGCATCGAGGATCGAGACCCCGGCCTCGGCAGCGGCTCGGACCTGCGAAACCACCATACCGCGCTTGCCGGTAGCGGACGGTTTGGACAACGCCCAATGCTGTGTGACATGAGGGGCGGGGGTGAACGACATGGCAGATGCCTCCTGGACGAAGTCAGGGAATGTCGCCGGTTGCCGGCGTCGGTGCAAGGGCAGGCCATGCGGACGATTTGGTCCGACCCGGTTGCTATCCGCCCTTCCGCAACGGCCGCAAAAACCGCGTCCCGGCCTCAACGAACCCCGTTGCTCGGCAAAACGCCACGAGGCCGGGATCGTCGGCTTCCGCCGCCAGCATCAGTGTATCGCAGCCGGCCACCCGAGCCGCCTGCGCCGCCGCTTTGAGCAACATGCGCCCGAGGCCGCGACGGCGGCTGTCCGGCCCGATGTATAGCGTGTCGATCTGCGCGATCGGCCGGTCCGCACCCAGGGTGCGATACCAATGCAGCACGACGACGCCGCTGGGCGGCCCCCACTCCAGCGCCAGCAACGCGACACCGGCGTCCTTGCGCAGCGATTCCAACCGAGCCGCCAGAACCTGAGGCTCGATCGTCTGGCCGGCAGCGGCGAGAAGCACCGCGAGGCCCGGCGCCTCGGCCGGGGTGGCGGCGCGAATTTCCAGCCCATAGCGGCTTTTCAACGTGCCAGTCCTCGACGTGCCAGTCCTCGACGTGCCAATCCGGGCCCGGTGCTATCGCGTTTCAATACAGCGTGGTGCGCAGGCGTTCCGGGTAGTCGCGGTCGTATTGATCGCCGCCGACCTTGCCGGCGGAGATATCGGCCAGCATGGTCCCGGTGCTGGTCAAGGATTTGCGGGAAATCTGCTTGTCCGGATTCCACAGTTCCGACCGCACCAACGCTTTCGGGCATTGGAAATACACCCGCTCGGCCGACACCACGATCACGCTGCGCGGCAATGTGCCACGGAAGGGGAACCGCTCCAGCAGCGCCGGATCGACCGAGATCGTGGCGGTGCCGTTGATGCGGAGCGTCTCGCCCACGCCGGGGATCAGGAACAGCAACGCGACCCGTGGATCGTGAATGATGTTACGCAGGCTGTCGGCGCGATTGTTGCCGCGACGATCGGGGATGGCCAAGGTTTTGTCGTCCAGCACATGCACGAACCCGGCAGGGTCGCCACGCGGCGAGACATCCAGCCCGCCCGGGCCGCTGGTGCCCAGCACGACGAAGGGCGAAGCCTCGATCATGGCGCGATAATGCGGATGGATATAGTCGATTTCCTTGGCGATCGCGCCGGGGGAGATTTCCCCGTACAGCGCGGTCAAGGTCGCCTCATCGCGAATGATGTGGTCCGGCGCGAGCATGTCCATGGCCCTTGGTCCCCTCCCAAAGTGCGATCGGCGCAGCCGTGAATCGCACGTCCAAACAAACAACATGCGATCGGCGCAGCCGTGAATCGCACGGTCAAACAAACAAAGTGCGATCGGCACAGCCGTGAATCGCACGTCCAAACAAACAACATGCGATCGGCACCGCCGTGAATCGCACGTTCGAACAAACAGTCGGAGCTTGTCGGAGGCGACGCCGCGCGCCCGGTGGGCTCTTAGCTACGGCCGCCTCGCTTCAAGGCCGGATGCACCGTCTTGCCGAGGATATCCGCATCCGACCCGATGACATGGGCCGAGGCCCCAACAATCAGCGGATCGGGACCGCCGACAATATGCCGGTCCTTTGTGGGGTAGGGCAATGATGCCAGAAAATGCTGCATGCAATTCAGCCGTGCGCGCTTCTTGTCGTCGGATTTGACGATCGTCCAGGGGGCGTCGGCCGTGTCGGTATGGAAGAACATCGCTTCCTTCGCCTCGGTGTATTCGTCCCACTTGTTCAACGACGCAAGGTCGATCGGGGACAATTTCCACTGCTTCAACGGGTCGGTTTCACGCTCGGCGAAGCGTCGGCGCTGTTCCTCCTGACTGACCGAAAACCAGTATTTGAACAGGCGAATCCCCGAGCGGACCAGCATCCGCTCCAGCTCCGGGCATTGGCGCATGAATTCCAGGTATTCGTTCGGGCTGCAAAACCCCATCACCCGTTCCACCCCCGCCCGATTGTACCAGGACCGGTCGAACAGCACGATTTCCCCCGCCGCCGGCAGGGTGCTGACGTAGCGCTGGAAAAACCACTGCGTCCGTTCGCGATCGGTGGGTTTCTGCAACGCCACGACGCGGGCGGTGCGCGGGTTCGTGTGTTCCATGAAGCGTTTGATCGTGCCGCCCTTGCCGGCGGCGTCGCGACCTTCGAACAGGACGACGACCCGTTCGCCGGTTTCCTCCACCCAGCGCTGGGCTTTCAGCAACTCCCGTTGCAGGTCCAGCATATGGGCTTCGTACGGGGCCGGGCGCATGCGGGACTGGTAGGGATATTCGCCCGTTTCGAACAAGCGTCGGATCGCAGCGGGATCGTGGCGTAGTTGGGCGATATGCTGCGCCGAGGTCTCACGCCGGGTTTCCGGCGCGGCCGACGAGATCGCTGTATTGTCGCTCGGTTCGGTGTCGCGATGTTCGATCATTCTGTACGATCCCGCAGTATTACCTCGGCAACCCCGAACCCTAGGCGACGATGGTTGCGGCTGCAATGACCTTGGCCGGCCCGTCCAGCATCGTCGCTCCGGCGCGCACCATAGCCTCGGTCCGGACTTCGGCGGCGCGCACTTGTTCGAGCCGTTCGAGCACCATTTCCAGCCGTTCGAACGGCACCACGACCACGCCATCGGCATCGCCCACGATCACATCGCCCGAGCGCACATGCACGTCGCCGAGCACGACCGGTGCCCCGACGGTGCCTGGGCCGTTCAACGCGGGGGAGTTCGGTTGAATGCCACGGCAGAACACGGGAAGGCCGGTGGCGACGATGCCTGCTTTGTCCCGGGCGAGACCGTCGGTGACGAAGGCTGCGACCCCTTTGTTTTTCATCAGCCCGGCCGCGAGGTCGCCGAACACCGCTGTTTTGGTGTAGGCATCGTTAGCCAGTACGATAACATCGCCCGGCTGCGCCTCGTGCACGGCGCCGAACATGGCGGCGATGTCGGCGGGGTAGGCGAAGGCGGTCAAAGCGGGTCCGGCGAATACTGCATTCGTCGGGTCCAGCGGTTTGACGGTATAATCCAGCGCGCCGCGCCCTTCCATCGCGTCGCACAGATGCGACGTTTGAGCACCGCGGAAACGGGCCACCAACGCCGGATCGGGCCGGCGATGGCCGCGGTGGATGGTCAGAATCGGTGGATTGCCGAGCATGGCGGGCGTCCTCGTTCCATTGTTGCGAAGGCGGTTATCGCATGGGTTTCCTAGAAGTCGTTACCCCATCGGAGATGGAGGCCGGCCGGCTACTGAGTCTCACGACGATGGTCGTGCTGCTTTTCGTCGGCCACATCCCGCCGTTGCGGCCCTACGCGGCGCGCATCCGAGTAGCAGCGGTAGCGATTTACCTCGCTGGGGTTTTGGGTTTTATCGTGTATTTCGCGTTGTTCCGTTAGAGCCCGGGCGATCGGATCGTCAGGAACGCCAGGACAGCGGCATTGAAGGCGGCCGGATCCTCGTTGCTCAGATCGTGGGTGGTGCCGGGGATTTCGACCCGGCGAGCGTCCGGAATCGCCCCCACCAGCGCCCCGACATTGGCGACGAACGACGGCGCAGTGTTGCCGCCATTGAGCAACAGGGTACGGCACCGAATCGCTTGCGCCGCCGTCAACCCGTACGGTTTACGGTTTTCATGCGCCTGCCCCAGCATCGATCGGGCATTTTCGCGGTGGTGTTGGCGGGCGTCCTCCGGCCACGCATCCCAGGTGCCGGCGCCGTAGACGCGATCGGCGAACTGGCGCAGGCCGGCGTCGATCCGACCGGCGGCGATTTCGGCGGCGACAGTGTTGAACCCTGCCGCCTGCCCGGCCGAGGCCGGCGGCCCCCCCAGCGATTCGTCGCAATCGCCGCCGGGCTCCGAGAGCACGAGTTCTGTCACCAGCTCCGGATGTTCGCTGGCGACCCGGAACGCGATATGCCCGCCCCGGGAGTGACCGAGCAGCCGCGCCTTGCCGCCGATCGCGCGGATGAAACCGGCGACGTCGGCGGTATGGCGCGCGATGGTGAAATCCTGCCCGTCCCAGGCCGTCGGCCAGCAGCCGAGCATACTGAGGGCGAAGACCCGGTAGCATGCGGCGAAGGGGGCCATTTGCGGCGCCCAGTAGCGCTGGTCGAGCAATGTGCCGTGCACGAGGACCAAGGGCGGGCCGTCGCCGGCCTCGGCGTAGTGGATGTCGCGCCCATCGACGGCGATGCAGGGCATCGGTCAGCGCCCCTTGAAGACCGGTTGGCGCTTTTCCTTGAACGCGGCGACGCCTTCGCGATGATCCTCGGATTGGCCGAGCTGGGGTTGGACGAAGTGTTCGACGTCGAGGAATTCTTCGTAGGTTCCGTTCGCCATGTTGAACATTTTCTTCGCCATGCCGAAAGCGAAGGTCGGACCGGCTGCCAGATCGGCGGCGAGTTCGTCGGTTCTGGCTTCCAGTTCGGCATCCGGCACGACCTGATTGACCAAGCCCAGCGACAGGGCTTCCTGGGCATCGACGAAGCGGCCAGTGAAGACCAGTTCCTTGGCTCTGGCCATGCCGATGCGTTTGGTCAGGTACCAGATCGCGCCGCCATCCGGGGCCAATCCGATGCGGCGGAAAATCTGGGAGAACCGCGCGGTATCGGACGCGACAACCATGTCGCAGCCCATCGCGATGCTCCAACCGATGCCCACGGTCGGACCGCGAACCGAGGCGATGACGGGTTTCTCGATCGAATGCAGGATCCGCATGTAAGAGTGGGAGCCGGCGGCCAGCTTCTCCCGCTCCCCGCGCAGGTCCTTGCGTTCCATCCCGCCGACATCCGCCCCGGTGCAAAACGCGCGGCCTTCCCCGGTCACGACGATGGCGCGCACCGCATCGTTGAAGCGCAGTTCGGAGAAATGTTCCCGCAGTTGCTGGCGCATTTCCCACGTGAGCGCGTTCAGCCGTTCGGGCCGGTTCAGCACGACTTTGGCGACGGCGCCTTCAATGCGTAGATCGACTGGCATGGGGGTTCCTCCTGTTGGGCGATATCCAAGCGGGTCGCGGGGCGGTGGGCAAGGGTGGGCGACTGAGCTAGACTTCGGTCTATGCGCCCCAGGCTGGAACAAATCACCCTTCGAGGATTCAAGACGGTCCGTGCACTCGATAAGTTCGTGCCGGGGAACCTGACTGTGCTGATCGGTCCGAATGGGGCTGGGAAGAGCAATTTTATTTCGTTCTTTCGGATGTTGGCGTGGAGCCTCGCAGGACCAGGACAGTTGCAATTTCATGTGGGACAGCAAGGCGGCGCGCGTTCGATTCTGCACCGTGGCCCCGAAATCACCCGGGAGATCGAGGCCGAATTCGTTCTCGGAACAGATGCCGGACGGAACGAATATGGGTTCCGCCTATTTCACGCGGCTGGGGACACGCTGATCTATGCGGACGAGTGGTTTCGTTTCCAGCGCCTCGGTCAAACGCGGCCGAAGACAGTTCTCGGCGCTGGCCATCGGGAAGCCAAACTCCTCGAACAGCCAGGGCAAGACGACCCAGCCGGTCGGGTCATTCTCAGCATGTTACGAAGAATCATCGTGCATCAGTTTCATAACACTTCGCCAACCTCGCGAATTCGAGCGAAGTGGTATGCCAACGATGCACGATATCTGAAGGAGGATGCCGGAAATCTCGGTGCGTTCCTGTTGAACCTCAAGATCGCCCACCCGGCTCACTATCGCCGCATCGTTGAGACAATTCGTCTTATCTTGCCCTTTTTCTCGGATTTCGAGCTGAACGATGAATCCGGGTCCGTTCTCCTGCAATGGAGCGAGATCGGGTCGGATCATATACTGAATGCAGCTCAGGCATCCGACGGAATGCTGCGGGCGATGGCACTCGTTACGCTACTTCAGCAGGCCGAGGCAAACCTCCCGGACGTCTTGATCCTCGACGAACCGGAGCTCGGTCTGCATCCCTATGCGATCGAGGTCTTGGCAAGCTTGATCCGCTCCGCATCGCAGCACGTACAGGTGATCGTCGCGACGCAATCGACCTCGTTGATAGATCGGTTCGACGCATCGGACATCGTCGTCGTCGACCGACATGCGGGCGAAACGACACTGCGACGCCTCGACGAGGCCGACCTCGCCGGATGGCTCGAAGACTATACTTTGTCCGAACTATGGGAGAAAAATGTCCTCGGTGGGAGGCCGACGCCCTGACTCGCCTCCATATCCTGGTTGAAGGGCAAACTGAGGAAACCTTCGTTAAAAACCTGCTGGGCCCTGCCCTGGCCGAGCAGATGGTGTTCGCGGACGCCCACCGGATTACTACGGGCCGACGACACGGTAAGGTTTTTCGCGGCGGTCTGGTATCCTGGAACCATGTTGCGCGCGACCTGGAACTTTGGATGAAACAGGACCATAAGCCAGACTCCTGGTTCACAACATTTTTCGACTACTACGCGCTTCCGGACGATTTCCCCGGCTACGCCGCCTTGCCGGCAACCAACGCTGCGGAACGGATCGCTCGGTTGCAGGACGCCATGACCGCCGACATCGCCAAGCGATTGGACACGCCCCCGTCCGTTCGGCGATTCATTCCTTATATCCAGCAGCACGAGTTCGAGGCGCTGTTATTCTCCGATCCCGACGCCTTCGCCACCGCCAACCCGGACGAACCGCCGATCGCCGACAAAATGGCGCAAATCCGTGCGCAATTCGTCACCCCCGAAGATATCGACGACGGGCCAGCAACCGCGCCATCCAAACGGATTGCCGCCGTGTGGCCCACCTATAAAAAGATCGTCGACGGCTTGATAGTCGCGCAACGGATCGGCTTACCCGCGATACGGCGGGAGTGCCCCGGTTTCCACCGTTGGGTCACGCAGTTGGAAGCGCTATCGCCCAACCACGATTGACGCCTGCGCGCCCGCGCCGCACCTTTCCGTCGAACCATCACCAGGAGGAAGCCACCATGGCGCGCCCGTTCGAAGGCATCCGTATTATCGATATCACCCACGTCCTCGCCGGCCCGTTCGCGGCCTATCAGTTGGGGCTGATGGGCGCCGATGTGATCAAGGTGGAGGACCCCTCCGACCCCGATCAAAGCCGCGATTCCGGCACCGACAGCGATCTGAACCATGCGCTGATGGGCACCGGGTTCCTCACCCAGGGGTCGAACAAGCGCGCGATCACGTTGAATCTGAAATCGGAGCAGGGTCGGGACATCCTGAAGAAGCTGGTCGCCACCGCCGACGTGCTGGTGGAAAATTACCGGCCTGGCGCGTTCGAGAAACTGGGCCTCGGCTACGAGGACCTGCGGAAAATCAATCCGAAATTGATCTACGCGTCGTTCTCTGCCTTCGGTCAGGGCGGCCCGAAGCGGGAGCGCACGGCCTACGACCACGTGATCCAGTCCACCTCGGGCATCATGGCCAGCACCGGCACGCCGGAGACCGCGCCAATCAAAATCGGCGCCCCGGCGATCGACTACGCCACCGGCACAATGGGCGCCTATGCCCTGTCGGCCGCTTTGTTCCAGCGGGAACGGACCGGCGAGGGCCAGCGCATCGACATGGCCATGCTCGACGTGGCGTTGATGCTGCAGGCCAGCCTTGCGACCGGCTACCTGCGCAATGGCGTGCACCCGAAGCCCGCCGGCAACAACATGGCGCATGCAACCAGCCAAGCGTATCGCACAAAAGACGGCATGCTGATGATCGGCGCGTCCAATTTGCGCCAGCAGGCGCGGCTCTGGCGCGCCCTGGAACGGCCGGACGTCGTGAAAAAAACCAACGACGAACGGCACCACGATTACGCCAACGAGACCGCAATCCTGACCGAAGCCATGCTGACCCGCACAGCGGCGGAGTGGGAAGACTGGTTGCAGGAACGCCACGTCCCCGCATCCCGCGTCCGTACGATGGGAGAGGCTTTGGCCGATCCGCAAATTGCCTCGCGCGGGTTGCTGCACAAGCACGAGAATGCGCCGGGCGTGCCGGGATCGTTCAGCGTGCCGGTGGCGGCGTTCCGGTTCGGCCACGACGGCCCGAAAGTTGATCGCCCGCCGCCGATGTTCGGCCAGCACAACCAGGAGATCCTGACGGAACTCGGATATTCCGAAGCCGATATCGCAGCGCTCAAGGCAGCAAAAGCGATTTGACCCTGCACCGGTCGCGCGTCCGGCAACGGCGCGCGACCGAACGCCGGCCTGGATCAGTCCAGCAAATGCCCGAAGCGCACCGCTTTGGTCGCCAGATAGGCGTCGTTCACGCTGTTCGGCGCGAACGCATGGGCTTCGCGGCCCACAACCTCCACACCGCAGGCCTCCAACGCCGCCACCTTGTCCGGATTGTTGGTGAGCAACCGCACCCGCTTTATCCCCAAATCGACCAGCATCAACGCCGCGACCAGGAAATTGCGCTCGTCGGCGCCCCAACCCAGCACGCGGTTGGCGTCCAGCGTATCCAACCCGCGGTCCTGCAATGTGTAGGCGCGCAGCTTGTTGACCAGACCGATGCCGCGCCCCTCCTGCGCCAGATACAACAGCACCCCGGCGCCGTCCTCGGCCATCTTCTGAATGGCGCCGCGCAACTGCTCCCCGCAGTCGCAACGCATGGAGCCGAGCAGATCGCCGGTGAAACATTCTGAGTGGATGCGGACGAGCGGGGCTTCTGCGGTTTCCGGCTGCCCCACCATGATCGCCAGATGCTCGATCGCCGACGCCTCGGCTCGGAAGGCCACAACCCGGGAGTCGGGCGCCCCGTTCAGCGGCACCGGGGCGGACGCAATCCGGCGCAGCCCGACGGTTTCCCCCGCTGGATATGTTAGTATGTCCGCCGCCGAGACCGATTCGATCCCATGTTCCGCCAATTCGATCTCGGCCGCCGGGGCAATGCGCATCGCCAGGATCGCAGGGAGCAACCGCCCCAACCGCGCCAGCGCCAAGGCCGCCTGGGCCTGCGACGGCGCGGCCACTAGCTCCAGCGGGGTGCGGGTCTGCGGCGCGGTCGGATCGGCGAACCCGCGCAGGGCATCGACGTGCAACAACGCGTCGGGCACATGGGCCGCAACAACGGCGGTCTCGGCCTCGATCGAGCGGCGCAGGACGGCCGCACCGCGTACTGGCGCGACCAGCAACATCGGATCGCCGCTGCCAAGGGCGCGCATTTCGGCAATCGCCGACGGACCGGCAGTTTCCGCCGCCAAAATCAGCAAACGATCCTCCCCCGTCAGCAGCACGGGCACGCCGCGCCGCAAATCGGACGCAGCTCGGTGGATTTGGCGCGGTTGGGCGGCAATGACGGTGTCCATGGCTCCCCGATAATGGGTGCACGCACGCCCGACAACAATAGCACCCCTATCGCGCGCTTGCTCCGCACGCCCATCCGGTGAAGTATGCGGCGTAACATACGGATAGGTTTCCGTTTTACCGCGACTCGCCCCCGGATCGACCGACCGGCCCCCGACGTCGCTGCCAGTGGGAGTGGACATGACAGCCGGACATCCGATCCTGATCGTGGACGACGACGACGCCCTGCGGGAAACCCTGGCGGAGCAATTGCAGGTCGACGGAGAATTTGTGGTGTCCGAAGCTGCCACGGTCGCCGAGGCCGAACGGCTGGTCACCAGCAAGGACGCCCGTTTCGATGCGCTGATCCTGGACGTCGGACTGCCCGACGGCGACGGTCGCGACCTCTGCCAGCGGCTGCGCCAGAAGGGCGTGAAAATGCCCATCATCATCCTGACCGGGTCGGACGACGACAGCGATGTGGTGCGCGGCCTCGAAGCCGGTGCCAACGATTATGTCGCCAAGCCCTTCCGCCTTGCAGTGCTGCTGGCCCGCATCCGCCGGCAGCTCAGCAGCTTCGAAAACAGCGAGGACGCGGTCTTCCCGATCGGCCCCTACACCTTCCGTCCGGCTGCCAAGTTGCTGGAGGAGCGGGCGAAAAACAAGCGCATCCGGCTGACCGAAAAAGAAGCCGCCATCCTGAAATACCTGTATCGCGCCGGGAAGAAACCGATCGCTCGGCAGGTCCTGCTCAACGAGGTATGGGGCTACAACGCTGCGGTCACCACCCACACGCTGGAAACCCACATCTACCGCTTGCGCCAGAAGATCGAACCCGATCCGGCCAACGCGAAGCTGCTGCTGACGGAAACCGGCGGCTACCGCCTCGACCCCGACGGCATCGCGCACGGCCCAGCGTAACCCGCGCGCATACCAACGGCCTGAAATAATGGAAGAGTCATTATTTCAGGCCGTTGGTATTATTCCTCCACCGAGATCACCATGACCACGCCCCGTCCATGCTTCTCGATCCGCACTGGTTCCGCGCGCGCGGTGTCGATCATCAGCCCAAAGACGTTCTTCGCCTCGCGCGCCGACATGGTTTTCATGGCCGATTCCCGTGGCGATCCATGCCAGGGGATTCGCATATGACGGATTTCCGCGATTTTTTCCTTGCGGCGCGGCGGCGGTCTGGATTCCAACGCTGGGATTCGACCGAAGGATGCCCAGCCCATGGACGAGTTCGTTGCGTGCTTTTCCGAGATCACCGACCC
>JANXMB010000043.1 GCA_025354865.1 Acetobacteraceae bacterium
GCGCAGCGGGCGGCCGACGATCGCGCCATCGCGCCCAAGGAATGGCAGGCGGCGGAAGTCGAACACGCGGCGGCCGTGGCCGGTTTGACCGAGGTGCAGACCGAGGCGCGTGCCCTCGCCATCGAAGACAGCCGGTTGCAGCGCGTCCGCCGCGTGGCGCAAATCCTGGCGGCGCTGGACGCTGCGCGCATCCGGCTCGAAACGCTGAAGGATGTGCCGCATTTGCCCGCCGACGCCGGGGTGCGCCTGGATACCGCCGATGCCGCCCGGCGGGATGCCGGCCGCGATCGGCTGCGGGAAGCCGATACCGTCGCGCGCCTGACCGCCGAACAAGCAGCGCTGCCCCGCGATCCCGCCGTGCTGGCGATCCGCGATGCGATCGAAGCCTTGACCGAAACCCGGCCGATCGCGGTGCAGGCCGAGACCGATTTGCCGACCGTGCGCGCCGCCGCCGCATCGCATCGGGCGAAGGTGGTGGATGCACTGCGGGACCTCGGTCTCACGCGCCCGCCGGAGGTTGTGCGGGAGGCGATTCCAGCCCCCGGCCTCCGCCAGACGGTGCAGCGGCTGATCGCTGCGCACGCCGAATCCACGGCAAAGGCCAACGCCGCGCAGGATGCGCTCGCCGCAGCGCAACGCCGACGGGATCGCGCAGCAGCGGCGCTGGTCGCGACCCCACCGCCATTTTCTGCCTCCCAACCATCGCCAGAGCACATGCGTCGGACGATCGAAGCGGTCCGCGCGGAGGGGCCGCTCGACACCGACTACGATCGGGCCTGTCGGGCGGCGGACGAAGCGGATCGGGCATTGGCGGCGGCTTTGGCCGCGTTGCCGTTGTGGCAGGGCGATGCCGCTGCCTTGGAAGCCTGCCCCATTCCACTGCCGGCGACGGCACAAACGATGGCGGCGACCCTCGACCGGACAGCGGCGCGCCTGACCGAGGCCCGAGCGGCGTTCCAGGCGATCGAGGATACGCAGGCAGCGGTGGCGGCAGATATCGCCCGCCTGTCGCAAGAAGGGATCGTGCCCACGCCCGAAGCGGTTGCGGCCGCCCGTGCCCAACGGGATCGGGTATGGTTGCCGCTGCGTGCCGCGCTCCACGAGGGCGTGCGGTCGGATCGCGATGCGGTGGCCAGCTTCGAAACTCTGCGCGATGAGGCGGATCGTCTGGCCGACCGCCGCGCCGACGACGCCCAGCGCGTGGCCGACTACCTTTCCGCAACCGCCCACCGCGAACAATTGCGCGCTCGGCAGGCCGAGGCCGGCTCGGCTCTGACGGCTGCCGAAGCGGCGGCGATCGATGCGGATCGGGCATGGCGGGCGCTATGGGCGCCATCCGGCGTCGCCCCCGAGTCGCCCGCTGCGATGGCCGAATGGCGGCGGCAGCGCGCCGATGTGTTGCAACGCGCCGAACGCGCCGCCGAAGCGCATCGCCAACGCGAAGACCTCGGCGCTCGGCGCGATCGGGCGCGTCGGGCCTTGGCGGCCGATGCCACCGCATCGCTGATGGTTCTGTTGCTGCGAGCCGAGACCGATTGCATCGCCGCCGAGGCTGCCGCCACCGCCCATCGCCGCTGCGTCGAAGCCCTGGCGCGGGAGGACGCGCAGCTGCCGGACCTCCAAGCCGTGTGCGAGGCCGCCGATACCGCCCGCGCCGGCTGGGCCAATCAATGGGCCGATGCCGTCGCGGCGCTCGGTTTGCCCCGCGACGCGGCAACCGAAACGGCCGAGGCCGCGCTGGCCGCCTGGTCCCGCATCGCCGAAGCCGCTCCGGCGTGGCGATCCGACGACGCCCGCATCGCCGATATGGCCGCAGTCGCGGCCGATTTCGGGCGTGCAGCGGCAACCGTACGGGCGCAACTCGGCGAATCCGACACCGGGGAGCCCGCCCCTGCCGCCGCCGCCCGCGCCGCTCGGCGACTGGCCGATGCGTTGCGCGCGGAACAGGTGGCATTGGAACTGACCGCCCGCATCGCCACCCATGCGGCCGCGCAGGCCGAAGCCGCGCGTCGGCACGCCGATGCCGAGGCGGATATCGCCGCACTGCGCGCCGCCGCCGGTGTGGACGACGACGCAGCCCTAGCGCGGACGATCGAACAAGCCCGCCAGCGGGCCGAGGTCGTGCAGGATGCAGACAAGCACGCGCAGAATTTGGCGGCGTCGGGCGATGGCCTGCTGGAGTCGGACCTACGCGCCGAAGCTGCCGGCATCGCGCCGGACTCGGCGGCGGGGCGGCTGGCCGAGATCGAGGCGCGACAGGCCGCGTTGGGCGATCGGCGAGAAAGTCTGAGTGCCGAACGCACCCGCACCGAGGCACGCCTGGCAGACATGCGGGCCGGGCACGACGCGGCGACCAAGGTGCAGGAGGCCGAGAATGCCCTGGCGGACGCAAGAGCGGCTGCGGAACGATATGCGCGCTTGCATCTGGCGCGGGAGTTGTTGCGAGGCGGCATCGATCGCTACCGGCGGGCGCGGCAAGACCCGTTGCTACGCGCCGCCAGCGCCCATTTCGCGCTGTTGACCGGGGATCGGTATCGCCGTTTGGGCACCGATCCGGATGCAGCGGGCAAAGCGGTGCTGCTTGCGATCGACGCCGCGGGGGGCGCCTGTCCGGTGGAAGGGCTGAGCGAAGGGACCCGCGACCAGCTCTATCTGGCGCTGCGGGTGGCGGCGATCGAGGCCCATGTGGCGCACGCCGAGCCGCTGCCGTTCGTGGCGGACGATTTGTTGGTGAATTTCGACGATACCAGGGCGGCGGCCGGTCTGCGGTTG
This sequence comes from Acetobacteraceae bacterium, assembly GCA_025354865.1. Lineage (GTDB taxonomy): Bacteria > Pseudomonadota > Alphaproteobacteria > Acetobacterales > Acetobacteraceae > Rhodopila. The sequence goes on from JANXMB010000043.1 coordinate 2,773, forward strand.
CTCGCGGAACTCGGGCGGACGACGCAGGTCATTCTGTTCACCCATCACGACCACCTCGCGGCGATGGCAGAGGCAGTGCCCGGCGCATCCGTCCTGCGGTTGCCCCCGCCCGGAGGCCGAAATTCAGTCGGAGGGGCGGCTTGAACCGGTTTCCACGATCTCGATTGCCTCGCGGCTCGGCCCCTCGATCATGAAAGCGCGGGTGTCGCCCAAAGGCTGGATCGGTTGCAAGAAGGCCACGCCTTCCCCGCGCAGCTTGCTCTCCCAGGCGTCGAGGTCGGCGACCGCGAAGGCGATGTGATCCTGCAACTGGCCGCGGGAGGGCACCAGCGGTCGGTCCCCCTGATTGCCGTACCAGGTCAGGACGACATCGCCGAACACCACCCCGGCGCGCGGTTCCCGATACATGCCGTCCAGGGTCAGCGACGGCCAGGATTTCTCGTTGCCTCGCCGCAGCGCCCGTTCCTCATCGGTAGGCGGGACGAAGCCGGGGCGGACCGGGGCGTTCAGATGCTTGCGGTACCAGTCCAGCGCGGCGAAAGGGTCTTCCTGCCAGAGGTGGACGTGATCGAAGTATTCGGTGGGGAAGTTGCCGACATATTCCACCAACGCACCGTCCGGCCCGTCCATGTAGGCGAAACCGCCGCCGCCGGCGGGTTGGGTGTTGTTGGCGATGGCTTCCGCGATTTGCGCCCTGGTCAGGCCGGGCGCCATGCCTTTCGGGGCTGGCCACGTATCGCTGTTGATCCAAACATGCCCACCGGCATCGGTGGTATAGAGCGGGCGGAGCGAGACCTCGGGCCGCGCCAGGAAAGTGGCGATGTTGGCGCGGACATCGGTGACGTGCCAGCCGAAATGCCAGATGGCCGACGGCGGTTGGGTCGGCGGCGGCGTATCGACAGTATCGAATAAAATCATGACATTATTGGGTGAGAGCAGCGCTTTATGCCCAGCCCAAATGCCGGCCGCCGTGCTGGGAAATTGCCGCGTGTAGAAACCGATCGCCGCGTCGGGATCGGTGGAATTCAGATGGATATGGTGGAAGGCTGGCGTTGGCAGCATCGCGGCGATTCCTGAGCTTGGATCCGGCTTCGACTATGCGATCGTGCTGTGCGTTTGGCCAGTGGCGCTCAGGCTGCCCGCACCGAATGGCGGGGCAGTCGAACGTCAGGGGCAGTGGAGCGACCGGCGGCACGTCGCCGCCGACCGGAAGCCGAGATTTAGATACCGATACCGACGCTGTTGAATTTATCGCTAATATTGGTGGCGAGCACGCCGAAGCCGACGGCGATCACGGCAACGATGATGCCGGCGATCATTGCGTATTCCAGCGCGGTTACCGCTTTGCGGTCTGCGGCGAGTGTCATGGCGGTTTTGATGGCGTCGATCATTTTATTCCCCAGTTTGTTACATTGTCTTCGTTCGCCCTGTTTGGCGACCGTACCGTCGATCAAATTCCGCCGGCATACCCCGTATTTTTCGGGGTCGAGCCTCCTGGAAAACGTTGTGATCGCAGCGATGCGTTTCGGGTATCCAACGCCGAATATATCGGTTTTGCGCTGCGACCTGTCAAGCGAGGCTCGGCCCGCCCGATTTGCAAAACCTCGGTATTTCACACAGTTTTCGCGATAATTGCTCGGTTCACAAAAACGTGACCGCGAATCTGTCGGTGGTGTTCCGCGCGAGGGATTCCGGTGTGTATCGTAACAATTATAGAATGACGTGCCGGCGGCGTGCCGAATTTCGCAGGGATGCGTGTTTTTGAGATGTTGTCCCGCTGCGACATTGGCGTTCGAGATACGATCTTGGTCATGATAAGAAATATTCGCCAATTGTCCCGAAAACGAAAATAACCGCCGGTTCCACCGATCGCATCGCGCACCGAAACGGAAAGATCGCGGCATCGAATGCGCCCGCGATCCTTCATATCGACAACCCCGGCCGCGCCGCGCGTCAGACTCGAATATAGCTCCAGCCGAGTTCCTGCAGTTCGCACAAACGCACAACGCCAGACGGAACATCGGTGGCAACTGCCAGTTGTGGGATCGATTTGCCCTCACGGGATTCGGCATTGCGGCGCGATACTTGGCAGGCGGAAAATACCACGAACGGCAGCTTCGCATGCACCTCGGCCAACAGGTCCTTCACCGGGGAAATGTCGGCGCGCAGCATGGTGAAACCGCCGCTGTTGGCGACCAATTCGATCGACAGCCGGTCGTCCTCGGCGATCGAAGGGTCCTCGATTAGGAACCGTTCGGCCAAATTCTGTATATTATTCAGCGCGGTATGCATGATCGCGGGATCGCCGCTGCCGACGTGAACAACGACCCGATGCTTCGGCTTGCTCGCCGGTACATGCCACACAGCCGCTCGGGAAGCCGAAACCCCGATTGCGGCGGCGACGAATGCGAGGAGACCGAGCAGACGACGGTTCATGGCGAGACCTTTGCAAATGGGGGAGGAGGGTTGCTTCTTCTCATGCTAGGCGGGCTTCGCGCCACCTCTGCCGCATCCGGTGCCGGGTCCATGGGCTTGCGGCCAGGAAATACCGGGCGTATAAGAAGTATTGAAAATATATCTTATGAGGGTCCCATGCCCAAATTCCCCGCCATCGACGAAGCCGGCATCGCCGTGTTGGTCGACACATTCTATCAACGAATCCGAGCGGACGCGGTGCTGGGACCGGTGTTCGAGAATAAGATCGCGGCGGATAAATGGCCGACGCATCTGGCCACGATGAAGCGGTTCTGGTCGTCGGTCATGCTGACGACGGGCGCTTATTCCGGCAATCCGGTCGGGGTGCATCGGTCGGTCCCGAACCTGGAACGGCCGATGTTCGCGCATTGGCTGGCCCTGTTCGCCAGCACGGCCGAGGATCTGTTTGCCCCCGAGCCGGCGGCCGATCTGGCGGCGAAGGCCAAACGGATTGCGTTCAGCCTGGAGTTGGCGGTGTTCCATCGCCTGGGTGCGCCACCGGATGGGCTGGCTTTGCAGCAGGCGGGTTGAGATGCGACTGACCGCCTATACCGACTACACGTTGCGGATCCTGATGTATCTGGCGGTGCAACCGGAGCGGCGCTCGACGATCGCAGAGATTGCCGCGACCTACGACATTTCCGAAGCGCACCTGACCAAGATCGCCCACCGCCTTGGCGCGAGCGGGGAAATCGCGACGACGCGCGGCCGGGGCGGTGGGCTGCGCCTGGGCAAGCCGGCCGACACCATCGCGCTGGGTGCGCTGATCCGGCGCACCGAACCGGATATGGAACTGGTCGCCTGCTTCGGCGGCGCCGGGTCCTGCGTGATCGATGAAACCTGCGTGCTGAGCGCGGTCCTGCAGGAAGCATTGAACGCCTTCCTGGCGGTCCTGGATCGCTACACCCTGGCCGATCTGGTGGCGCCGCGTCAGCGCCTCGCGGCTTTGCTGCATATCGAGCTGCCGGCGCAACGGCGGACCGCATGACCGGCATCGCCGCGATCGTGCGCGACCTCACCGCTCGATTTGCCGAGGTTCGCGCCCTGCGCTAGGAAATCGCCGCCCTGCGTGCCGCGCGGGATTGAACATTCCGGGCCTTGCGTTCGGCGCCCCGTCATTGTCCGATAGCGCGGACCGCCAGACCGCGATGCGAGCGCATTTGCCCCCGTATCGCACTCTGGCTCTATGTTCGGTCGCGCGATTCGAACGTTCGGTCATCGCGCTCTAACGGGAGGAAAACCATGGACGACGCCGCCGCCGAAGCAAAACATTTGTTCGAACCTACGGGCGATTTCCAATGCCTGCACGAATTCCTGCCGGCTGCGCGGGCGAAGCTGTCGGACCACATCTGGGGTTATCTGGTCGGCGCGACCGAGACCGAAACCACCCTGCGCCGCAATCGCATGGCGTTGGATACGCTGGCATTGCGTCCGCGGGTGTGCGTCGATGTGTCCTCGATCGACACGTCCACCACCTTGTTCGGCCGCAAGCTGCGCCTGCCGGTGATGCTGGCGCCGGTCGGCTCGCTCGAATCCTTCGATCCGGGTGGGGCCGCGACTGCCGGCAGCGCGGCATCGGCGTTCGGCATTCCCATCATGTGCAGTTCCGTGACCCATCCTGGGTTGGAGGAGATCGCCGCCGCCACGCCGGGGCCGAAGATTTTCCAGCTTTATGTCCGTGGCGACCTGCAATGGATCGACGAGATCGTGAAGCGCGCTGTGGATAGCGGCTACGATGCCTTCGCCATCACCGTCGATACCGCCGCCTATTCCCGGCGGGAGCGCGACATCGCCGGGCGGTTCGTGAAGCCGTGGCGGGCGGTGGCGACCGGCCAGTCGTACCAGGCGAGCTTCACCTGGGACAACGTGAAGCACTTCAAGGACAAGCACACGATTCCGCTGATCCTGAAGGGTATCGGCACCGGGGAGGACGCGGCGCTGTGCTGCGAGCACGGGGTGGACGGGGTGTATGTCTCCAACCACGGCGGCCGCCAGCTCGATCACGGGCGCGGGTCCATGGATATTCTGCCGGAGGTGATTGCGGCCGTGCGCGGGCGCGCCAAAGTGATCGTCGATGGCAGCATCTGTCGCGGCACCGACGTTGTGAAGGCCATCGCGATGGGGGCCGATGCGGTGGCAATGGGTCGGATGTATTGCTACGCTCTTGCCGCCGATGGGGCCGCCGGGGTGCATAAGATGCTGGAATTGCTGGAGCACGAAACCGGGGTCGCCATGGCTCTGGCCGGTGCGCGCAGTCTGGGCGAGCTCAATCCGGCTTACATTTACCGCAATGCCCCGATGGTTGCGATGCCGCACCAGCACAGCGCGTTCCCGCTGTTGCAGACGACGCCGGAATATCGCGGGTAACGTCTACCGAACGGGGCGGATCGTTGGGTCCGCCCCCAAGGCGTCAAACGGTCGGCACGCCGTCGGTCACAGTCGTGCGCCGCAAATCGCGGGGATAAATTCCGTCCTCGTACGGGCGCGCACGATGCATGGTCGTGCGATTGTCCCACACGACCAAATCGCCAACCTGCCATCGATGCGTATAGACGAATTCCCGCTGGGTGGCATGTTCGGTTAATTCGCGCAACAAAATCTGCGCCTCCGGCGGCGGCCAGCCGACAATGCGCCCGGCATGCGACGACAGGAACAGCGACTTCCGCCGGGTCGTCCGATGCGTCCGCACCAGCCGTTGCATCACCGGCTCGAACGCGCGCAGCTCGGCGTCGGTGAACGGAATGCCCAACGCCCCCTTGGAGAATATGCGGCTGTGCTCGCAAACCAAATCTTCGATCGCCGTTTTCGTTTTGGTATCGAGCATATCGTAAGCCGCGCGCATGTCGGCAAATTGGGTGTCCCCGTCCTCCGGCGGTAGGACGTGAGCGGATAGCAACGAATAGCGGGCGGGAATATGCTTGTAGCTGCTGTCGCTGTGCCACAACCGATTGCCCAGACCGGATAGGCGCTTCCGATCGTCGCGATCCAGGATCGATCCGTCCGGCCCGAGGTTAGAGATATCGGCCACCCCGGGATCGGCGATGCGCACCCCGCCGGCTGCCTGGATCTGGGTGTAAGGTGCCTCCGCCTCCCCGAAATACGCCGTGAACGTCCGCTGCTGCTCGGTTGTCAGCGGCGCGCCCTGGCGGAACACCAGCACGGCATACTTGTCCATGCCGGCATCGATCGCTGCCACGGCTGCCGGCGTCAGCGGTTCGGCAATGTCGATCCCGGAACAAGCGGCGCCGATGACGGGGTGCAAAGGGGTGAAGATCGGGGCCATGGTGGGTTTCCTTGCGACGTTCGCCGACGTCTCCGCTCGGCTTGGGGTGAAATGTCGGACCGTGGGGCCAGGGGTGTCAACGGCGCGCGGGCCACCCTTCCCCCGAGGCGAGGAACGCGGCTAAACTTCGGGACAACGCAGACAGACGGAGGAAATCATGCGCGGCGTCGTGTTCACCGGCGAAAAAGACCTGGAAATCATGACCTTCCCAGACCCCACACCGGGGCCGGACGAAGTCGTGCTGGAGATGAAAGCGTCCGGCATGTGCGGGTCGGACTTGCATCAGTACCGGCGTCCCAAGGGCGTGGCACGCAATGCCACCGGTCTGCCAGCCAATCCCAACCCGGTTATCGCCGGGCACGAACCCTGCGGTGTCGTCGTCGCCGTCGGTTCGGCTGTTGCGCCATCGCAAGCAAAAATCGGCGATCGCATGATGTGCCACCATTATCAGGGTTGCACCCAGTGCAGCCATTGTCGATCCGGCTGGCAGCAACTCTGCCAGGAAGTGCCGGTGAAGGTCTACGGCAGCAACTCCCACGGCGGACATGCCAAATATCTGCTGGTCCCGGCCAACACGATGGTGCCGTTGCACGAGGAACTGTCGTTCAGCGCTGGCGCCGCCATCGCCTGCGGATCGGGCACCGCCTATGGCGCGCTGCGTCGGATGAATATCTCGGGGCGCGACACCATCGCCATCTACGGTCAAGGCCCCGTCGGCCTTGCCGCAACCCAGTTCGCTAAAGCAATGGGTGCCAAGGTTATCGCTCTGGATATCAGCCCGCAACGATTGGAGCGGGCGAAGGAATTCGGCGCGGACGAAATCGTCAACCCCGGTTCCAACGATCCCGTCGCAGCCATCAAGGAACTGACGCACGGCAAATTTGCCGACCTTGCCCTCGACACATCGTCCAACCCGGATGCCCGCGCCAACGCGATCAAATCCACCAAGGTGTGGGGCACGATGTGCTTTGTGGGCGAAGGCGGTCATGTCGATATCGATGTCAGCCCAATGTTGTTGCGCCGGCAGATGACCATCGTCGGGTCCTGGACCTTCTCCAACATCATCCAGGCCGAGTGCGCGCAGTTCTGCGTTGATCGCAAGGTCGATGTGGACAAATTGTTCACCCATAAATGGACGCTGGATCGGGCGGAGGAAGCCTATAAACTGTTCGACAAGCAGGCCGACGGCAAAGGCGTGTTCCTGATTTGAACATCGCCGACGCCCGTGTCGCGGTTGCTGCGGCTTACCGCGACCTCGGGCGGTTGGGGTTGATCGTCGGCAGTTCCGGCAATGTCAGCGTGCGAACCGATAACGGTATGGCAATAACACCCAGCGGCGGAGCCCCCGACGCTGCGGGCGTTGGCGATATCGTTTCGATGACGCTGGACGGAACGATCGACGGTAAAGGCACAGCGTCCAGCGAATGGTCGATGCACGCGGCGATCTACCAGGCGCGACCCGATGCCGCCTGCGTGGTGCACGCGCACGCCGATGCCTGCACCGCTCTGGCATGTTTGAACGAACCGTTGCCGGGGTTCCATTACATGGTGCTTCGTTTCGGGGGAAACGATGTGCGCTGCGCCCCGTACGTGACGTTCGGCACCCCGGCGCTGGCTGACGCCGCAACCGCTGCGTTGACCGAACGTTCGGCTTGTCTGCTGGCGAATCACGGCATGATCCTGTTTGCTCGGGATCCCGCCTCAGCCATTGCCAATGCGGTTCTGCTGGAATCGTTGTGCCGGCAATATCTGCTGGCGCGATCGGCCGGCACACCGCGCCTGTTGAACGAAGCGGAACTGGCAGCGGCACGAGATCGTTTCAAATCGTACGGACCGGCACAAGGCGGGTAAGTCATGGACGAACGCAGTTTTTACCACGACGGCATGCGGGATTTTCAAGACCGTTTCGACGGCCGGCGCGTGGCCGATGCGCTGGAGAAAAACCGGATCCGACACGACTTCTGGGACGACGATCGCGCCTTGATCGCAAGCACGCCGTTTTTCTTCATCGCGACCTCGTTCGACAATTTCACCGATTGCAGCATGAAATCCGGTGTCCCCGGCTTCGTGAAAATCGTTGGACCGGGCACGATAGAATATCCGGAATACGACGGCAATTCGATGTACCGCACCTTGGGCAATATCGCTCGCAATCCCAATGTCGGGTTGTTGTTCGTAAAATTCGATGGCGCCACCTTGCGCATCCGCGCCAGCGGTAAGGCCGAGATTCTGGACGACGCCGCAGCGTTGGGTCGCCATCATGGGGCGAAAATTGTCGTCCGTATCGTTTGCGAACTCTACTCGAATTGCGTGCGTTCGGTGCATAATCTGACGACCGGCGAAATCTCACCCTATCTGCCGGCACCGGGTTACGAACCGCCGGCGCCGAGTTGGAAAAGCCGAGACTATATCCGCGACATCCTACCGAAAAACGACCCGCACACGGGCAAAAAGGGAGATTGAAACGATGAAGGGCACCATCGAACGGCGCGCGTTGCTTGGCAGCGGGCTCGCGCTCGCGACGCTTCCACGACGTGCATACGCGCAGCAGAAGCCGATCCGTATCGGCGTGTTGACCGATATGGCCGGTCCCTACGCCGCCAATACCGGCAGGGGTTCGGTGATCGGTGCGCAATTGGCGATCGAGGATTTCACCAAGGCTCACCCTGGTATAAAGGTGGAGCTGGTGTCGGCGGATTTGCAACTGAAGCCGGATGTTGCGCTGGGTATTTCCAAAGGTTGGTTCGACAACGACAGCGTCGATTTAATCACCGATGTGCCGTTGTCCTCCGCTGCGTTCGCGATCGGCGATCTTGCGAAAAACATGGACAAGGTGGCGATCTTCACCGGCGGCGCCTCGGCCGATATTACCGGATCGAAATGCGGGCCGAACCATCTGCATTGGTGCTACGACACATGGTCGATGCCGCATGGCGTGGTCGCGGCAACGGTCAAGGAAGGCGGCACCACCTGGTATTTTGTGACGGCGGACTATGCGTTCGGTCATTCGTTGCAAAAGGACGCGGCCAGTTTCGTTGTGGGTGCGGGCGGCAAGGTGTTGGGTCAGGCTTTGGCACCATTCCCCGGCACGACCGATTTTTCGTCGTTCATCGTGCAGGCGAAGGCCAGCGGGGCCAAGGTCCTCGGGCTGGCCAATGGTGGCGCCGACACGGTCAATTGCATCAAGCAGGCGGCGGAGTTCGGGCTGATTCAAGGCGGCATGAAGGTCGCTGGCATGTTGGTGTTGACCCACGACGTGCACGGCATGGGGTTGCAAGCGGCGCAGGGTGTTTCGTTAACGGAACCGTTCTATTGGGATATGAACGATGGAACCCGATCGTTCTCGAATCGATATGAAAAATTGTATCCGGGGGATATGCCGGGTTCGGTGCATGCGGGGCAATATTCCGGCGTTATGCATTATCTGAAAGCGGTGGCGGCCGTCGGGGTGGATAAGGCAAAAGCCAGCGGTAAAGCGGTGATCGATCGGATGAAATCCATGCCGACCGACGATCCGTTGTTCGGTAAAGGAGCGATCCGAGCAGACGGGCGGAAAATTCACGATATGCATTTGTTCGAGGTGAAGGCGCCGGCACAATCGAAACGGCCTTGGGATTATTACGTGCACAAACGTGCCATTCCCGCAGCCGAAGCGTTCCGACCCATCACCGAAGGTAAATGCCCGCTGATCAAGGCTTGACACGATGCACCCTGGCCGGTTCGCCCCGGCCAGGGGTTCAGCCGTCGGTGGCGTTTACCGGGGCGGGGTATACCATTGCGCCACGCCGCGATGGCCCGAGCAGGTGCCTTGTGCGTGGTGGGAATAGCTGAACGTTCCATCCCTGCACGACGCGGCGATTGGACCGTACGCGGTGCTCGCCTCCCGTGTGGGGCGATGGACCTTGGTCCCATCGGATGATTTGTAATAATCCTTGGCAACCTCGGGGTTAAAATAATCCCGTGCCAAGGCCGGCGTTGCCACCAGCAGGCCAATCAGTCCGGCAATGGCGAATGAACGCACGGTTTCCTCCACGTTTTTCGTTTCGTGGAAGATCACATACGATTGTAGTCGCGTCAAGATTTAAGCAGGCCCGACAGCGCGGTTGGCCTGCTACCGGGCAAGCCGCCACCGCCGCGCTGCGACCGAGCGCAGTACGCCTATAAAGACAACGGGACGTCGCAGGCCTATCCCAGCCGGCGGTAGTTCGAATCACCCACCGGATGGGGAAAGATCAGGCGGTTTTGTGCCGTTCGCGCAGGAACTGGAAGAACTCCACCCCTTCGCGCAGGCGGCGGCGCATCATTTGCGGCGACCGCACCATCTCTCCCACGATCGAAGCGATTTTCGGGGCGCGGAAATAAAACCGCTTATAGAACGTTTCGACGTTGTCGAAAATTTCCGTGTGCGACAAATGCGGATAATGCAGCGGCGCGATTTGCACGCCGCTCTCGTCCACCAACTCGGCGTGATCGGCGTCCAACCAGCCGTTTTCCAGCGCTTGCTTGTACAGGAACGTGCCGGGGTAGGGCGCGGCGAGGGAAACCTGGATCGTGTGCGGATTGATGTCGGTAGCGAACTTGATCGTTTCCTCGATCGTTTCCTTGGTTTCGCCGGGCAATCCCATGATGAAGGTGCCGTGAATTTTGATGCCCAGGTCGTGGCAATCCTTGGTGAATTTCCGAGCAACCTCGATCCGCATACCCTTCTTGATGTTGTGCAGGATCTGTTGGTTGCCGCTTTCGTAGCCGACCAGCAGCAGGCGCAAGCCGTTGTCGCGCAGCACTTTCAAGGTCTCGTACGGTACGTTGGCCTTGGCGTTGCAGGACCACACCACGCCCATTTTACCCAATTCCCGCGCGATCGCCTCCGCCCGGGGCAAATTATCGGTGAAGGTGTCGTCGTCGAAGAAGATTTCCCGGGCTTGCGGCCAGTAGGATTTGACCAGCCTGATCTCCTCCGCCACATGGCCGGGGGAGCGGACGCGGTAATTATGCCCGCCGACCGTCTGCGGCCACAGGCAGAAGGTGCAGCGCGATTTGCAGCCTCGGCCGGTGTAAAGCGACACGTAGGGGTGCATCAGGTAGCCGATGAAATAATCTTCGATCCGCAAGTCGCGCTTATAGACCTCGGTCACGAAGGGCAGTTGGTCCATGTCTTCCAGGATCGCGCGATCTTTGTTGTGCACGATCACGCCGGCGTTGTTGCGGTAGGAAATACCGTCCACCGCCGAGAAATCGCGACCTTCGGCGATTTCCTTGATGGTGAAGTCGAACTCGTTGCGCGCCACGAAATCGATCGGCGCGCCCTGCGCCAGGCTTTCCGCCGGCTGCACCGCCACTTTCGCCCCGACCATGCCGATCTTCAACGACGGGTTCTCCGCCTTCAGCGCCGCCGCGACCTTCACATCCGACGCGAAGGACGGGGTGGAGGTATGGATCACGCACATCTCGAAATCGCGGGCCTGCTTCGTCACCGCTTCCAGCCCGATGCGGGCCGGCGGGGCGTCGATCAGCTTGCTGCCCGGCACCAGAGCCGCCGGTTGCGCCAGCCAGGTCGGGAACCAGAACGACTTGATCTCCCGCTTCGCCTGATAGCGCGAGCCGGCGCCACCGTCGAACCCATCGAAGGACGGCGGTTGCAGGAACAGGGTCTTCATCATCGCGCGTGCAATCCCTAGGAGGGGTGGGAAGTGGGCGGGGAAACATTGTAGCCGGCCGCATGCATCGTATGGCCGCGCCAGTCCACCTTTTTTCCGGCATGGCTGGCCAGCACGATGCCGATGGACAGAAGCTCTCGTAGCGGGAGAAGCCCGACCGGCGCCGGAAATGCAAGCGTTTCCATTCGATCCGCCAATGCTCGGTCGATTCCTGTGGCGGCAAGAGCACGCGCCAACCACGCGGCCGCGAACAAGATCGCTGCCCAGGATGCATTTGGCGCCGCAATCGCGGCCACCGCCGCCCAAAAGATGGGGTATTGCAGCACCGACAACGCGAATGCCCCAGGTACCAGCGCCCGAATGGTGCGCGCCCAGCGCAACTCGTGCTTGAACAGCGCGCCGAGATCGGTTTCGGGTACCGTGGTGGCGACAACCGAGCGGGCGAGGAGCACATCCAGCCCTAGGGCGCGGACCAAGTGGCCCAGGACATTGTCGTCGGCGAGGTGGTCTACCAGGGGCAGGAAGCCGCCGATTCGCACCAACGTGTCGCGGCGAAGACACATGGTGGCACCCAGACAGTCCTGGCGCCCCATAGCGCGGGCCAGCAGGGCGCCGGGAAGGAATCCATGCGTAATTTGGGTCGCGCCCAACAGGCCGGGCATGCGGCGGCTCGCCGGCAGGCCGGTATAAAGCACCGTCGCCAGCCCGCAGCCCGGTGTTGCCAACGTGGTCGCGAGGTCGGACAGGTAATCCGGCGGCATGTGCAGATCGGAATCGGCGATCGCCAGCACGTCGTATTTGGCCGCAGGCAACATATTGATCAGATTGCCAATTTTTCGGTTGGGGCCGTGTTGCGTCGGGTCCACCACCAAGGCGATGTCTCGATCGGGGAACGCGGCGCGCAGCCGCTCCACCACCGCGATCACGGGATCCTGCGGGTCTTGCACACCGAAGACGATCTGAAACGCGGGGTAATCCTGGGTGCACAAGCTCGACAACGCGCGATCAAGCAGCGGCTCGTCGCCGTGCAAAGGTTTCAGGACGGTGATGGGCGGTTGCGGCGCGGCCGGGCGGGGCGCACGGCGAACGAAACGCCACACGACATACCATCCGGCAAGGGTCTGCACGATTCCAATAATCGCCATGATGGCGGCGAAGGTGGCCAGCACGTTCATGGGAAGTGGCTATCGCGGCGAGGAAGCGGACCGCTCAAGCCGCGATCGCGCCGCCGGACAGGTTTTTGACCTTGCGGCGCAGGCTTGCGATCAAAGCCTCCGCGCTGCCATGCGACAATAACGCTCGGAAATCCGACCGCTGCACTGCGACGCGGCTGATCGTGCCGTCGAGCAACACGTCGGTCACTCGCCAGCCGGCGTCGGAGGACTGCATCACGTAATCCAGCCGAATCGGCTCCCCAGTTTGGGAAACGATGCGAGTTTGCACCACCCGATCGCTCCCGACGACGCGAGTTTCAGCCAGCACGTCGAATTTCTCGCCCTCGAATTTGTCGAAATTGGCGACGAAGCTGGCGACGGTGAAGGCGCGGAACGCCTCCGTCAGGTCGGCGCGGCTGGCGTCGTCGAATTTCGCCCAGCCCAGCCCGACCGACACCCGCAGTACGGTCGTCAGATCGTAGACGCGATCGATGACCGGGGCCAGGGTGTTGCAGCGTGTCTGGAACGGCGTGGCCTGACCGGTGCGCATCAACGCCTCCAGCGCGGCGTACAGCTCCAGGATCGGCTTGCGGATCGCGGCGGTATCCTGTGCACGGGCGCTTTGGGGTATCGCGAGCGCGGCGCCGGCAAGCAGCAGGGTGCGTCGGCGCAGACCCAACATTACGCTGTCACCGCGTGCTTTAACGCCGATTTGCCCAGCGCGGTGAGCGCGGTTGCCACGATATCGCGGGCGGTCAGTCCGGCCGTCGCCAATTGCTTGGCCTGGGAATCGTGGTCCAAATACACATCGGGCAGCACCATCGGGCGCACCTTCAGGCCGTTGTCCAGCAGGCCCTTCCAGGCGAGATGGTGCAGCACAGCCGAGCCGAAGCCGCCGATCGAGCCTTCTTCGATGGTGATGAGGACTTCGTGGTGGCGGGCGAGTTGCTCCACCATCGCGGTGTCCAGCGGCTTCACGAAGCGCGCATCGGCGACGGTGCAGCTCAGGCCGCGACTGGCCAGTTCGTCGGCCGCTTTGATTGCATCGGCGAGGCGGGGGCCGAGCGAAAGGATGGCAATGCTGGACCCTTCGCGGACGATGCGGCCTTTGCCGAGGGTCATTACCTCCCCCCGTGAGGGCAGCACAACCCCGGTGCCTTCGCCGCGCGGATAGCGGAACGCGCTGGGGCGATCGTTGATCGCGGCGGCCGTCGCAACGGTATGCATCAGTTCGGCTTCGTCGGAGGGTGCCATGATGACGATGCCGGGCAGGCAGTTCAGGAAGGCGATATCGAAGCTGCCGGAATGGGTGGCGCCATCGTTGCCGACCGGGCCGGCGCGATCCATCGCGAAGCGCACAGGCAGGTTCTGGATCGATACATCGTGCACCAACTGGTCGTAACCGCGTTGCAGGAAGGTCGAGTAGATGGCGCAGAACGGCTTCAGCCCCTCGGTCGCCAACCCCGCCGCGAAAGTCACGGCGTGCTGCTCGGCGATCCCCACATCGAAGGTGCGGTCCGGGAAGCGCTTGGCGAAACGGTCGAGTCCGGTGCCCGATGGCATGGCGGCGGTGATCGTGACGATATCCGGATCGGCCTCGGCTTCCTGTATCAGCGCGTCGGCGAACACCTTGGTATAGGATGGCGGGCCGGGCGGGGCCTTGGCCTGCTCACCGGTCACGACGTTGAATTTGGACACCGCGTGGTGCTTGTCGGCCGACGCCTCGGCGTGGACGTAGCCTTTGCCCTTCTGGGTGATGACGTGCACCAGGATCGGCCCGGTCTCGTCGGCTTCGCGCACATTGCGCAGCACCGGCAGCAGATGGTCCAGGTTATGCCCGTCGATCGGACCGACGTAGTAGAAGCCCAATTCCTCGAACAAAGTGCCGCCGGTCAGGATGCCGCGGGCGTATTCCTCGGCCCGGCCCAACGTGCGCTCGATCCCTTTCGGGAAGCGTTTGGCCATTTTGGAGCCGAGTTCGCGCAGCGACAGAAAGCTGCGGGACGACATCAGGCGCGAGAGATAGGCGCTCATGGCGCCGACCGGGGGGGCGATCGACATGTCGTTGTCGTTCAGCACAACCACCAGGCGAGTGTGCCGGGCGCCGGCGTTGTTCATCGCCTCATAGGCCATGCCGGCGCTCATGGCGCCATCGCCGATCACCGCGATCACGTTGCGATCGTCTTTCTCGCCGCGGGCATTTTTCAGATCGCGGGCAACCGCCATGCCGAGGCCGGCGGAGATCGAGGTCGAGGAATGGGCCGTGCCGAAGGGGTCGTATTCGCTTTCGCTGCGGCGGGTGAAGCCGGAGAGGCCGTCGGGTTGGCGCAGGGTGCGGATGCGATCGCGCCGCCCGGTCAGGATTTTATGCGGGTAGGCCTGATGCCCGACGTCCCAGATCAGCCGGTCGCGCGGGGTGTCGAAGATGGCATGGATGGCAACCGTGAGTTCGACGACGCCCAGCGATGCACCGAGATGGCCGCCCGTGACCGACACCGCATCGATGGTTTCCGCGCGCAATTCGTCCGCCAATTGGCGCAACTGGTCGGGCGAGAAGTTGCGCATGTCGGCTGGAACGCGGACCCTGTCCAGCAGTGGGGTTTGCACCGGGCTCATGTGTTTTCGCTCACCGTTTAACTCCGCCTTTGCACGACATAGGCAGCGAGATCGCGCAGTAGGGCTGCTTTTTCCCCAAACCCGTCCAGATGGTGCGCCGCTTGATTTGCCAGCGCATCGGCATGGGCACGCGCCAGTTCGACGCCCAGGACCGCGACCATCGTCGCTTTGCCGGCGGCAGCGTCTTTGCCGGCCGTCTTACCGATTTCGGCCGAGTCGCCTTCGACGTCCAGCAGATCGTCCGCTATTTGGAACGCCGCGCCAAGGTCGCGTCCGTAGGCGGCCAATAAATGCCGCTGATGCGCCGGAGCGCGGCCAAGAATTGCACCGGCCTCGCAGCTGAACTGGATCAGGCGGCCGGTTTTCAGCGCTTGCAGGCGGGTGACGGCCGGGCCGTCGAGGGTCTGACCTTCCGTCACCATGTCGATCATCTGCCCACCGGCCATGCCGCGCGCGCCAGCAGCGGCGCCCAATGCGGCGACGAGTTCGCAGCGAGCCTGCGGATCGGAATGCGTGTCGGCTTCGGCGAGGATCTCGAAGGCGCGGCATTGCAGTGCATCCCCGGCAAGGATCGCCGTCGCCTCATCGAAGGCTTTATGGGCGCTAGGCTTGCCGCGCCGCAGATCGTCGTCGTCCATCGCCGGCAGATCGTCGTGCACCAGCGAATAGGCGTGCAACATCTCGATCGATGCGGCGACCCGAGCAGCACAGGTTTCCGAAACCGAAAACAGCGACGCGCTTTGCATCACCAGAAAGGCGCGGAGTCGCTTGCCCCCGCCAAGGGTGGCGTAGCGCATCGATTCGGCCAGGCGCGCTTCCGCCCCTTCCGCAGTCGGCAGCAAATATTCCAAAGCGGATTCAACCCTGTCCGCTGTCTCCGCCAGCGCGCGGGTTAAGTCGGTTCCCGTCCTCACCGCGACTATGCCATCCGATGTCACTGCCAGCCTCGCGTCATAAAACCCCTGAATCGTCATAAAACCCCTGGAAGCTGAGGCGCAATTCCCAGCCCCTTAGCACGAAGCGGCGCCGCTTGCATCGCACTGGCAAGATGCGGCCGCCTCTGTGACAAATTCGCCACAAAACATTTGCGGCCCTGCGGCTTGCTTTACCGCAAGGGCGCCGCGCCTGCCATAGCGGTAATGCACCTGCGCAAGGCGAGGCGAGAACGCCGTACGCCCAACTGGCATGCGTTCGTGGCGAAGGGATGGCGTTGCGGCGGAAGCCGGGTTCTGCCATATCCCGGTCCATTGTATCCAGACCGGCCCGGTCCGGTATGAAAAGGCCCGGCGACGGGCAAAATCCGTCGAGCGCCTCGCAGGAGAGCAAACCGCATGATCCGTGTCGTTCTGGCCCAGCCGCGCGGCTTCTGCGCCGGCGTCGAACGGGCCATCGAAATCGTGGAGCGGGCCTTGAGAAAGTACGGACCGCCGATCTATGTCCGCCACGAGATCGTGCACAACCGCCACGTGGTCGAGGATCTGCGCACCCGTGGCGCCGTGTTCGTCGATGAGCTGGACGAGATTCCGCCCGGCGCGATGACGGTGTTCTCGGCCCATGGTGTCGCCAAGCGGGTCGAGGAACTGGCCGCCGAGCGGGGATTGCCGGTGATCGACGCGACATGCCCGCTGGTGGCGAAGGTGCACAACGAAGGGCGCCGCTACGCTAGGCAGAACCGCGAGATCGTGTTGGTCGGCCACGCCGGCCACGCGGAGGTCGAAGGCACGATCGGTCAGGTTCCCGCCAAAATCCATCTGGTGCAGACCGTCGACGACGTGCCAACGTTACAGGTGACCGACCCGGAAAAACTGGCCTACATCACCCAGACCACTTTGTCGGTCGACGATACCCGCGGGATCATCGCCGCCCTCAAGGCGCGGTTCCCGTCGATCGTCGGCCCCGATGTCCGCGACATCTGCTATGCGACCCAGAACCGCCAGACAGCGGTGCGGCAACTGGCTGCGCTGGTGGATACGATTCTGGTGGTGGGGTCGCGCAATTCGTCGAACTCCAACCGGTTGCGCGAAATCGGGGAGGAATTGGGCAAACCGGCCTATCTGATCGACGACGCCAGCGCCTTGCAGGCGGAATGGTTCGCCGGCGTGACATCGGTCGGCGTGACGGCCGGCGCGTCCGCACCCGAATTGCTGGTGCAAGGCGTGCTGGAAGGGCTGCGGCAGTTCGGGCCGGTGGAAATTTCCACCATGGCCGGCGTGGCCGAGGATGTGCAGTTTCGCTTGCCCGCGCAACTGATCGACGCGTAGAGGGTATCAGATCATGACCGTACCGTTGAATCAGGCTATCCGCGTTGGCGCCTATGTCGTCAAACAACACCTCCTCGGGCGCAAGCGCTATCCGCTGGTGCTGATGCTGGAGCCGTTGTTCCGCTGCAACCTCGCATGCGCGGGCTGCGGCAAGATCGACTACCCGGCCGAAATCCTCAATCAGCGGCTGTCGGTCGACGAGTGCATGGAAGCAATCGACGATTGCGGCGCACCGGTGGTCGTCATTGCCGGTGGGGAACCGCTGCTGCATCGCGAAATCGATCGTATCGTCGAAGGCGCCATCGCCCGCAAGAAATTCGTCATCGTCTGCACGAATGCCCTGCTGCTCGAAAAGAAGATGGAACTGTTCAAGCCCAGCAAATGGTTCTCCTGGTCCGTTCACCTGGACGGCGACCGGGAAGATCACGACAAATCCGTCTGCCAGCCCGGCACCTACGATCGCGCGGTCGCCGCGATCGCCGAAGCGAAACGGCGCGGCTTCCGCACCGTCATCAACGCCACCTTGTTCAATAATTCCAAGCCCGAGAAAGTCGCGAACTTCTTCGACGACGTCATGCACATGGGCGTGGACGGGATCTCGGTATCCCCCGGCTATGCGTACGAACGGGCGCCGGACCAGCAACACTTCCTCAATCGACTGGCGACCAAGGAATTGTTCCGCGGCATCTTCCGCCGGGAGGGGAAGGGCACCTGGAAGAAGAAGTGGTCGTTCAATCAGTCGTCCATGTTCCTGGACTTCCTGGCCGGCAATCAGACCTTCAAATGCACCCCCTGGGGCAACCCGTGCCGCACCTATTTCGGTTGGCAGCGGCCTTGCTATTTGTTGGGGGAGGGCTACGCGAAGACCTACAAAGAACTCATGGAATCCACCGACTGGGACAAATACGGCGTCGGTAACTACGAAAAATGCTCGGATTGCATGGTCCACTGCGGGTTCGAGGCGACGGCGGTGGCCGAGACCGTTAGCAAGCCGTGGCGCGCGCTGGCCCAGGTGGTTCGCGGCATCCGCACCGAAGGCGCGATGGCCAAGGACATCCCCCTTGTGAATGCGCGTCCCCCGGAATTCGTGTTCAGCCGGCATGTGGAGACCGCGCTGACCGAAATTCGCAGCCGGAAGAACGCTCCGCAAGAAGCAGCAGAAGCGGCGGAGTAATCCGCCTCTTACTTGAATAGCGCCGCGTCGGCCCGATCGAGGGCCGCGCGGCCTATCCCACCGTTTCCCGCTCCGCCAGAAACGCCCGGCCGGTCGAGGTCAGGATCACGTGCCTACCGCGCGTGCCGTCGAACGCAACATAGCCGGCGATCTGCACGTCTTCCCACACCGACAGACGCGGGCAACTGCTTTGCCAGGCGTCCAGCACCTGCGCGTGGGATGGAGATTCGCTCTCCACCCACGTCAGAAACTGCCGGATCAGTGCGTCGATCGGTGCGGGCATCGTCGTCGGCCCCCAGGGGTTGGATCGCTCGGTCAGTACATATGCTGCCCGCCGTTGATCGACAGCGTCGATCCGGTGATGAAATCTGCGTCGTCGGCGGTCAGGAAGGCGACGCCGCGGGCGATATCGGATGCGTGGCCCAGGCGCCCGATGGGAACCTTGGCGACGATCTTGCGCAGCACCTCGGCCGGGACGGCGCGCACCATTTCGGTGTCCACATACCCCGGCGCGATCGCGTTGACGGTGATGCCGAAGCGCGCGCCTTCCTGTGCCAGCGCCTTGGTGAAGCCATGGATGCCCGATTTGGAGGCAGCGTAGTTCACTTGCCCGTACTGCCCGGCCTGCCCGTTGATCGACCCGACATTGACCACCCGTCCGAATTTGGCGGCCCGCATGTCGTCGAAGGTGAGCTTGCACATATTGTAGCAAGACCCGAGGTTGGTATCGATCACCGCATCCCACATGTCCCGCGTCAGGCGGCCCATGGTGGCGTCGCGGGTGATGCCGGCGTTGTTGACCAGGATTTCGACCGGTCCGATCTCGGCTTTGATCTGGGCCAGCGCCTCGGTGCAGGCATCGAACTTGCTGACGTCCAGTTTCCACACATCGATCCCGTGTTCGGCTTTGAACGCGGCGGCGGCGGCGTCGTTGCCGGCATAGATGGCGACGACTTTGCGGCCCTGTGCCTGGAGCGCGAGGCTGATCGCCTCCCCGATGCCGCGAGTGCCGCCGGTAACTATTGCTACGCGAGCCATAACGATCCCCCTGTTTTTATTTAACGTTCCACGCACATAGCGACGCCCATGCCACCGCCGATGCAGAGCGTGGCCAGACCCTTGTGCGCATCCCGCTTGCCCATTTCGTGCAGCAGCGTGACCAGCACCCGAGCACCGGAGGCGCCGATGGGATGGCCGATGGCGATGGCGCCGCCATTGACGTTTACTTTGGAGGTATCCCAGCCCAAATCCTTGTTGACCGCGAGGGCCTGGGCGGCAAATGCCTCATTCGCTTCCATCAGATCGAGGTCTTCGTGCTTCCATCCGGCCCGTTGCAGCGCCTTGCGGGTGGCGGGGATCGGGCCGGTGCCCATCACGGCCGGATCGACGCCGGCGGTGGCGAAGGATGCGATGCGCGCCAGTGGGGTCAGGCCGCGGCGGGCGGCTTCGGCCCCGCTCATGAGCACCAGCACTGCGGCGCCGTCGTTGATGCCCGATGCGTTGCCGGCGGTGACGCTGCCGTCCTTGCTGAAGGCTGGGCGCAGTTTCGTCATGGTTTCCATGCTGGAGTCGTGACGGATGTATTCGTCGTTGGCGACGACCGTATCGCCCTTGCGGCCTTTCACGGTGACCGGGACGATTTCATCGGCAAAGCGGCCGGCTTTCTGCGCGGCGGAGGCTTTCTGCTGCGAGGCCAGCGCGAAGGTGTCCTGTTGTTCGCGGGTAATCTGATATTTGTTGGCCACGTTCTCGGCCGTATTGCCCATGTGGTAGCCGTGGAACGCATCCCACAGCCCGTCCTTGAGCATGGTATCGACGAATTCCAACCCGCCCATCTTGGTGCCATTGCGCAGATGGGCGGCGTGTCGGCTCAGGCTCATGCTTTCCATGCCGCCGGCGGCGACGATCGCGCTTTCGCCGGTGCGGATCTGCTGCGCCGCGAGGGCGACGGCGCGCAGTCCGGATCCGCAGACCTGGTTGATGCCGAAAGCGGTTTTGCTGTCGGGCAGGCCGGCGAGGCGGGCGGCTTGGCGGGCGGGGTTCTGTCCTTCGCCGGCGCTCAGCACATGGCCGAGGATGACCTCGTCCACATCGGCGGCTTCGATGCCGGCGCGGCCGAACGCGGCCCCGAGGGCGACGGCCCCGAGTTGCTGCGCGGACAGGCTGGAAAGAGCACCGCTGAAACTGCCCACCGGGGTGCGGGCGGCCGAGACGATGACGATGTCGTCCATATCGGGGGTTCTCCTTAAAGCGGGGCCACCCCGCGTTCTCTCGCTGTTTACCGCCCTTCGGGCACCCGGGGAAGGCCGATTTGCCCGATTGCGTGCGGTGCCATCGGTTTTGGTTTGCGGCCGGCGTCGGTCGGGGTAAACGCCGGTACATCATGGATTTTCTGCATCGGGTCGATACCCTTCCCCCGCTTCTGCAAACCCTCGCGCATAGCGGGCTGTGGCTATTGCTGCTGGCCGTCCTGTTCGTGCCGCTCGAACGGCTGTTTCCCGAACGGCGGGCGGCGGTGTTTCGCCGCGGGTTCGCGACCGACCTCGGCTATTATTTCGTCAATGCGGTCGCGCTCGCCACCCTCGTGAGCGTGCCGCTCTCGCTGGTGGCCTTGGCGATGCAGGCCTGGATGCCGGCGGGGCTGGCGCATGCGACGCACGACTTGCCGGTCTGGCTGCGCGCAGTGCTGGGCATGACGATCGGGGAGATCGGCTTCTACTGGGGGCACCGCTGGAGCCACGAAATCCCCCTGCTTTGGCGGTTCCACGCCATCCATCACAGCCCCGAGGAAGTCGATTGGCTCGTCGCCTCGCGGCAGCACCCGTTGGATACCGTGTTCACCCGCACCTGCGGTTTCGTGCCGCTGACGGTCCTCGGGCTGCTCGATCCGCTTTCTGCGGACCCGAGTATGCTGGCGCTGGCGGTGCTGATAGCCGGTCAGGTCTGGGCGTATTTCGTCCATGCCAATGTCGGTTGGCGCTTCGGCGTGCTGGAATGGGCGATCGCCAGCCCGGCCTTCCATCGCTGGCATCACACGAACGACGGGCCGCGGGCGATGGATCGCAACTATGCGCCGATGCTGCCATGGATCGATTGGATCTTCGGCACCATGCATCTGCCGCCGCACGCTATGCCGGCGCGCTACGGCATCGATGGGACGATCCCGGACGGGCTGGTGCAGCAACTGGTGCAACCGTTCCTGAGCCTGACATTCCCCGCGCCCCCGAAGGACCGGGGTTAAATCGCCGCTGCTTAAGGCTATCGGCCGGTCTCGGGAGCCAATTCCTTGCCGGAGATATCGAAGGTGCGGACAGTGGTGTTGCGCATGGCGGCGTCGGTGATCGCCGGAAAGGCGTCCCGCAGCAGCGCGGTGCGTATGTCGTCTCGCACGGCGGCGAAGGCCGGCCGCTCCCCTTGGCGGTGTTCCCCGATCCGCACCACGAACCAGCCGACCGAGGTGCGCACCGGCCGGGGCGCGGTCTGCCCCGGTGCCAAAGCGAACGCGACCGATCCGATATCCGGCGCCAACACGGATTGCGGCTGGAAGCCGAGATGGCCGCCGGCCTGCGCCGAGCTATCCCGGCTGGACCGCCGAGCGATGGTGGCGAAGTCGGCGCCGGCGGCCAATTCGGCGAGGATCGTGTTCCCCTCGGCCTCGGTGGCGAGCATGACGATGGACACATCGGTTTCGTCCGGTCCGGGCTTGCCGGCGTAATCCCGCTCGTAGCGATCGAGCAGCATTTTCTCGGTAATGCTGGCCCCGCCTTCCCGCACCAAGACGGCATTGGCCAGGACGTTGTCGTAGGCGAGCTTGGCCCGCCGCAGGACCGCAGGATCCTTTTCCAGCCCCTGGCGCTGGGCGCGCACGACCAGCGCCTGCATCTGGGTCAGTTGCTTGAGCAGCGGGGGAAAGACGGTTTCGAACGGCAGACTCCGCACCGTTGGCGGCAGATCGCGGATCGCATCCCCGACCATCCCCAGCGTCACCGCCCTTCCCCCGACCTCCGCCACCACCGTCCCCGCCGCTCGGTCCGACGCTCCGGTGACATCGTAATGCGGGGTTTGGGTATCGAATTGGGGCTTGGTCAGGTCGATCGCGGTCGCAGGAGAGACGGATTTGGGCGTCCCTTGCGCCCAGGCCGCAGCGGGCGACAGTAGGCAAGCCAGGGCCATCGCGCTGTTTGCAAGCCAGTGTTTCACGAGCGTTTTCTCCTGCGTCGGCGTTTGAGCGAGGATGGCGGGTTATTTCCGAACGGTGCCGACAAAAGTGCCGTTCGCCCAGATGCCCGATTTGTCGGGCTTGCCGTCGGGCAAATACAGGGTGCCTATGCCATTGTATTTATCGTCGGCAAATATGCCGACGTATTTCGCCCGATTGGCAAAGGTATAGGTGCCCTGGCCACTGAACCGATCGTTCAGAAAGGCGCCTTGGTAGGTATCGCCGTTGGCGAAGGAGACAATGCCCTCCCCGGTGCGTTTTCCGTCGCGCCAATCGCCTTTGTATTGTTCGCCGCCGGGGTAGTTTGCTGTGCCCTGGCCGTGCCGTTTCCCGTCTTTCCAATCGCCGATGTATTTTTCCCCGGCCGGGGTTGTGTGGGTGCCCGCGCCGTTCGGCAGGCCGTCGCGCCATGCGCCGACGTATTGTTCGCCGTTGGGATAGAGGAATGTGCCTTCTCCGTCGTACAGCCCGTTCGCAAAGCCGCCGACGTATTTCCGCCCGTCGGGGTAGGTGTAGGTGCCCTGGCCGCTGCGCTTGTCGTCCTGGTACGCGCCGACGTAGCGCGCCCCGTCGGGGTAGACGAAGGTCCCCGGCCCGTCGCGGTTGTCGTCGCGGAAGGTGCCGGCGAATGCCTCCCCGTTCGGGTATACGACGGTGCCCTGGCCGTTGAATTTACCGTCGCGGAAGGTGCCGGTATACTGAGTGCCGTCGGGTGCGGCGAGGATGCCTTGCCCGTTGTATTTGCCGTCCTGGAAAGTACCGGTGTATTTTTCGCCGTTCGGGTAGGTGTACGATCCCTGCCCGTTTTGCGGCATATCGGCAGCGGCCAGCAGGATCGCAGCCCCGATCGCGGCCAGCATTGTCAGCGAACGTCGAGCCGACAGGCGTGATGTCCGTGTCATTTACGGTTGTGCTCCACCTGTCGAACGGAAGGGGTTCATAACAAAGGGCTGCGCTTCGGTGCCACAATAATTTTTATTAAGATATTTGTAATTTTTGAATTGCTTTGCCAGCGTGGAAGCCTTATCGATGGGAGTGCTTTTGAATTATATGGGAATTCGGCGATGCTGATTTTTCGAGTAACACAGTTTCGATCGCTGCGGATGTCGCTCCTTTGGGTTGCGGCAATGCTGTTGCTGGGCTTGTCCGCACCTGCCGCTTTGGCGCAGACCAATCTGATAACCAACGGCAATTTCGCAATCACCGGCGGTTCGCAATCCTTCCAGTTCGGGACCTATGGCCCGTACTCCCCCAGCGGCAGCGCGGCGGGCGAGTCGCTCGCAGGGTGGGCTTCGACCTCGTACGGGTTCGTGTTCACGCCGACATCGACGGTGGCGACAGGCTATTACGGCAACCTCAGCCTCTACAGCCAGACCACGACGCCCAGCACCAGTTTCAACAACGCCAGCCCGACCGGCGGTAACTTCATCGGCGAGGACTCCGCCTACAACACGACAGCGATCACCCAGACGGTGAACGGGCTGGTGGTGGGGCGCAATTACTCGCTGTCGTTCTATTGGGCCGGCGCACAGCAGACCGGCTTCTCCGGCGCAACAACGGAACAATGGCAGGTCACCCTGGGCGCGAGCACCCAGAGCACGTCGGTCGTGAACATTGCTAGCCAGGGTTTCTCCGGTTGGATGTACAAGTCCATGAACTTCGTCGCGACCTCGGCCTCCGAGCAGTTGTCGTTCCTGGCCATCGGCACACCCAGTGGCGTTCCGCCGTTCGCGTTGCTGTCCAATGTGTCGCTGGTGCAGGCGCCCGAACCGGCCGGCATCGCGACGCTGCTGATCGGTGTCGTCGGCTTGGTGACGCTATCCTGGCGTCAACGCGCGGCTGCCCGCGTCGCCGCCTAGGGCAGGCGCGGCCCGTCCAGCGCCGCTTCCGCTCAACCCCGGTCCGCCCGCGTGATCGTCGTTTGCAACCAATCCAGCAGCGGTTGCCACAAAGCGCTTTCTGCCCTGGTTCCGGCCACCATGCCGATGTGCCCGGCGGACGGTTCGTGCAGATGGGCCCCCGGAATCAACGTCGCGAGGGGCCGAGCCGATTCCGGCGGAACGATCCGATCCCGGGCGGGGACCGCGACAAAGGTCGGCAGGCGGAGGTCCGACGGCCGGACCGGCAATCCGGCAATCCGCCAGGTACCCTCGGTCGGCGCGTTGTCGCCATACCAGCGGGACAGACAGTCGCGTGCCACCCCGGCCACCAGGGGCACCCCGTCGTTCAACCAATCCTCCAACGCCACGAATTGACGCGCCCGAGCGCTGTCGGTCGGCAAGCGGGCGAAGGCGCGGTATTTATCGCCGACGCCGAAAGGATCGAGCAGGGTGAACAGCGCTTGCAACCCATCGATCGGTAGCGTGCCGCCGAATCCCAACGCGGGTTCCAGCAATGGCAGGCAGGCCGCCGTGCGCAACGCCTGGGCACGATCCGGAGCATGGAAATTCCACGGCGTCGCCAGCAGTGCCAGGGCGCCGACAAGATCCGGGCGCCGTTGCGCGGCCGCGACCGCGAGCGTGCCGCCCATGCAATATCCTGCCAGGACCACTTTCCCGCCGGACATTGCGGTCGCCGCTGCCATGGCTCGCTCCAGCCGTCCGGCTACATAGTCCGTGAGGACGAAGCCCCGCTCGACCTCCCCCGGCCAGCCCCAATCCAGCAGCAGCGGCCGCACGCCCCGCTCGGCCAGAAACCGCAGCATGGAACCGCCCTGCATCAGATCCAGCACATAGGCGCGGTTCACCAGACTGGGCACGAACAACACGGTGGGGCCGGCGCCCGGGCCGGGCCGGTAATCCAGGATGCGGCTGCCGCCTTCTTCCCAAATGGCAGGCGGATCGATCGTATCGCGTGACCAGGGGTGGCGGCGATAAGCGGCGATGCCGGCGATCAGACCGTCGTCAACCGGCGGCAGGACCTCGGCTGCCGCGTCGCGCAGGGCGGCGTGGATGGCTGGTTCGATCGCGCTCCAACTCCAGGAGCCGGGCTTCGAGTTCGGCGAGTCGCCGTTCGAGGCGCGCGATTTCAGCATCGCGAGCGTCAGGTGCAACGCCAGCGGGCGCGGGCCGCGGCGGCGCATCGGTCCTGGGGCGTCCGGCCGGTCCGTCATCCGGCGCCGCCGGAATCGCGGCCTGCGCCATCCGCACCCATTGCGTCAGCAGGGTTTGCCAAGTCTCCTGCACCTCCCGGTCCACGGCGATCGCGGCCAACTCGCTCTGCCACAGCACGATCCAGTCGCGGGCAAGCGTTGCGGGGTCGGTCATGCCTCATCCAGGCTCCTTCGCGGGGAACATAGGGCCGGGGCAGGGTCGCAGGGAATGGGGGGCTTTCGCAGTTGCGAAATCCGCCGCATGTTAGGCCTGCGCCGACGACGAGGGCGTGCCAAAGAATGAGGGACGCATGGCCGAAACCTCCCAGACCGAACCGGAAAGCAAACCGGCGGATCGCCCGCCGGTCGTCGTGAAGAAATATGCCAATCGACGGTTGTACAACACCGAAAGCTCTGCCTACATCACCCTCGACAACCTTGCCGAGATGGTACGCAATGGGCGCGACTTTGTCGTGTACGACGCCAAAAGCAGCGAAGATATCACCCGCAGCGTGCTGACCCAGATTATCGTCGAAGAAGAAGGCAAGGGCCAGAACCTGCTGCCGACGGCGTTTTTACGGCAGTTGATCGGCCTTTACGGCGGGTCGATGCAAGGCATCGTGCCGAATTATCTGGATCAGGCCATGTCCGCCTTCGCCGAGCAGCAGGAACAGGTGCGCGCGACGGTGCAGAAAACCATGAGCGGCATTTTCCCCTTCGGCAATTTGGAAGAAGTGGGCCGGCAAAATGTCGCGCTCATGGAACGGACGATGTCGATGTTCAACCCTTTCCCGCGCGCCGGGCAAAAGCCGGACGACGAGATTGCGGCCTTGCGGGCGGAGGTCGATCGCCTGCAGAAAGAACTGGCGGCGAAGAAGTAGTCAGGATCAGCCGAAAAACCGTCGGGCAATCCATCGTATAGCGCCGTCCCAACCGCCAGGGTTCGGCCAGCAGGCGGGCCAACCATTCCAGTCCCGCCCGCTGCATCCAGACCGGGGCGCGCCGCCTTGTGCCGGCCAGAAACGCCAGCGCCGCGCCGATGCACAACCCCGTCCCGGTCGCCCGCTCGGTGGCGGCGATGGCGGCGGCGAGGCGTTCCTGCCGGGGCGACCCGACAGCTAGGAAAACGAACCGCGCGGGATGCGCCAGCACGAAATCGACCGCAGCCTGGATGGCGGCCGGATCGTGCTCGAAACCCATCGGCGGGTTGTGGTGGAACGGCGGGGCCAGCCGGCATTTTTCCACCAGCGCCGCAACCGCCGAGGCGGTCATCCCGACGATGGCGATGCGCTCCCCCGGATGCAGGTGCGTCGATAGCAGGGCCGCGACGGTGTCGCTGCCGGTTGCCACCTTGGGTGGGCGCGGACCCAGCAGATGCGCCATGCCGGCCACAACCCGGGAGTCGAGCAACCGCATCGCCGCCTGCGCGTAAATCGGATGCAACGACGGGTCCCGTGCCAGTCGCACGAAATGGTCGGCGTTGGGGGTGACGACGTAACCGAACGGCGCCTCGGCCGGGCGGGCGGCGATCCAGGCGGCCGCAGCCTCGGGGCCGAGGTCGGCGAAATCCAGCCCGAGCAGCGAGCGGCCGGTCACAAGCCCAGCCGCACCGTGACCAACGCCACGTCGCGGGCGTAGCCGGTGGATGCCCCATTCAACGGGCCGGCCCCGTGCGCCGTGTTCAGGTCGTACGTCGCCGATACCTTGGCATAGCGGTTGAACAGCCAGGTGATGCCGACTCCGGCGCTCGCCCCCGCCTGTTGCCCGCCCTGCAGGAAACGCGCCTGCCGCAGCCCCACCGATGTCGCGATCAGCACATCGCGCATCAACTCGTGGTCGATGCCCAGCTTGCCGGCGGTATAGGTGAAGCCCGACACGCCTTCCTGCGCCGCGTCCTCGATCGAACGGGTCAGCAGGCCGCGCACGGTGGTCATGCCGGTGGGGTTCCAGGTCAACTCGCCCTCCGCGATCATCGCGGTATGCGATCGGTAGCGCGGTGCGACGAATTGCCGCGTCTCCCCGCCGACCAGAAGCCGGGCGCGCCAAACCGTGTCCTCGTCGTAATCGACGCCGAGCAGGGCTTGGTACCCGCTGGAGTTCAACGACGCCTGCCCCGGCAGCGCCGTATCGTAACGCTGGCTCAGCGCTCGGGTGACGAACACCAGATTGCGCAGCGGCGCGAATTCGTAGCGGAACACCGAACCGCCGCGCAGCATGGTGCGATCGCGGTAGCCTTGGCGGGCGAACTGCCCCAGCACCGTGGCATCGCCATAGCGCCAGGACGAGATTTCCACCTCCGGCGCGACGGTCAGCCGATCGAAGCTGGCGGTATAGGCCATGCGGGCATCGTTCACCTGGAACGCCACCGGCCGATCGCTGGCCAGCGCGGTCGCGTCCGATCGGTCTTCGTGCTGGCTCAAATGCGCGAGGCCCAGGGTCAGGCGGTCCCGCCCGATATCCAGCGCCCCGCCGATCGACACCATACCGTCGGTGCGACTTTGTCGGGGTTGTTCGGCGTAATGCGTGTCGTTGGCCGAGAGGTAGGCTCCGAAGGCGTTGCGCGACCAATCGGTGCCAATCAGCAGGGACCCGGCGGTGGTGGAAAACCAACTGCCACGCCGGGTCGGCCCGCTGAGCACATTGTCATCGTAGCCGGTGGTTATTTCGACGCCGGGCTTCAGCCGCAGGCTGCCGGCGTGGATCGGTGCGGCTTCGCTGTCCGGGCGGGCGCGGGATCGCACGGTGACGCCGGGTGCGGTGCCGAAGCCCGGCACGCCCTCGGCGAAGATTTCCGACAATCCGGCCCCCAGCGCCTGTTGCAGCAGCACCAGGGTGAGTGCGATCGCGAAAATCCAAAGGCGGTCTCCGGTTCTCATGGCACCGAAGCGTGGCAGCAATAGATTAAGGAAGGGTTAACGCGGCGGCGGTTTTCCCGCAGCGTCGGCATTTTTTTCCGGCGCGTCGTGTTCCCATCCGCCGCCCAGGGCTTTGTAAAGCGCCACCAGATTGCCGGAAATCGTGGCGGTGCTGTCGGCCAGTTGTTGCTGCGTCGCCAGCAGGTTGCGTTGCGCGTCCAACACCGCGAGGAAATCGGCAACCCCCTGCTGGTAGCGGCTTTGCGCCAGTCCCAGCGCACGATGGTTATCGGCCTCGGCCAACAATAGCTCGTCGCGGCGGGCTTGTTCGGCGGCGTAGGCGGTCATGGCGTTATCGACCTCGTGCCACGCGGTCAGCACGGTTTTTTCGTAGGCGAGTGCAGCGTCCTGCTGCGCGGCTTCGCGGAATTGCAGTGTCGCTTTCAACCGGCCGCCTTCGAACAGCGGGAAGGAAATGCCCGGGCCGGCGGCATAAAGATGCGAATTCAAATCGAACAGACGGGCGAATTGCACCGATTGCAGCCCCAGGCTGCCGCCGATTTTCACCGCCGGGTAGAAATCGGCGACCGCGACGCCGATGTCGGCGGTGGCGGCGTGCAGCCGGGCCTCGGCCTGACGGATATCGGGCCGGCGGCGGGCCAGTTCCGACGGCACCCCGACCGGCACGCGGGGCGGTACCGGCGGCACGGGGCGGGCGGTTTCCAACTCGGCCCGCAGCGTGTTCGGCGGTTGCCCTAGCAGCAGGCTGAGCGCGTTGATGCCGGCGGCTTCCTGTTGTTCCAGACGGGGGATTTGCGCGGTGACGGCGCGCAGTTGTGCCGAGGCGTTGGCAACGTCCAGGTCGGTGGTCACGCCCCCGGCAGCGCGTTGCTGGGTCAGGCTCAGGCTTTGGCGGGCGGTTTTGACGTTGTCGCGGGCGATGCGCAATTGGGCTTGGGTGCCGCGCAGGGCGATGTAGTCGCGCGCGACCTCGGCCAATGTGGTCAGCAGCACGGTGCGCCGGGCTTCGGCGGCGGCGTCGAGCAGGGCGGTCGCCGACTCCACGGATCGTTTGACCCCGCCCCACAGATCGATTTCCCAGGATGCGTCGAAGCCGACCTGGAAGACGTCGAAGGGGTTCAGCCGTCGCGCGCCGGACAGACCGCCGGCCGTGCTACCGGATGCACCGTTCGCCCCCAGCGCGTCGGGCGCGAGCACGAACTGTCCGGTGTTGCTGGCTTTCTGCCGTGTATAGGCGCCGTTGACGTGGGACCTGGGCAATTGCGCCGCCTCCGCGACCCCGAGTTGGGCGCGCGACTCCGCCAGCCGAAAAGCGGCGGCTTGCACATCGAGGTTGCCTGCCGCCACCCGGTTTTCCAGCGCCGTCAGGATGGGGTCGTTGAACAGCGTCCACCAATTGGGATCGACGGGTTCGGCCACCGGCAGGCTGCGCGGCGTCTTTCGCGTGTCGGCCTTACCGGTCAGCCAGGATGTGGCCGATGCCGCTGTCGGGGGGACGAAGTCGGGTCCCACGACCGAGCAGCCAGCCAATACGAAGGCCGTTGCCATGGTCGTTCCCAGAAAGCGCGCGCGCCGCATGCCGTGTCCTCCACCGCCCGCGTCTTGGGCCTGCATGGCTATACGCCGGGCCACGGGGCTTTCCAACCGGGCCAAGGCTGGGCAGGAATGCGTCGCACCGCAGGAGGATCCCATGCCGAACGAGCTTATTGGCCTGACCGCGACCGATGCCGTCGCCCGATTGAAGCGCAAGGAGGTTACGCCGCTCGAACTGATCGACGCCGCCGCCGACCGCATCGCGACCATCGAGCCGGCCGTGAACGCCTTGCCGACGCTCTGCCTCGACCGCGCGCGCGACCATGCGCGACGCCTGATGGCCGGTCAGGGGCGGGAGGCTGCGGACGAGGCCGGCTGGCTGGCCGGGTTGCCGGTGTCGATCAAGGACTTGGCCGATGTGGCGGGGGTGCGGACAACCTACGGATCGCCGATTTTCAAGGACCATGTGCCGACGACGTCGCACCCGTTGGTGGAACGGATCGAGCGTAAGGGCGGCATCGTCGTTGCCAAATCCAACACCCCGGAATTCGGCGCCGGCGGTTCGACCTTCAACGAGGTGTTCGGCCGCACCCGCAACCCGTGGAATACGGCGCTGACCTGCGGCGGTTCGACCGGCGGTGGTGCGGTGTCGGTTGCAACCGGGGAGGTATGGCTGGCGCATGGCTCGGATCACGGCGGATCGTTGCGGCGCCCGGGCACATATTGTTCCGTGGTCGGATTGCGGCCGTCGCCCGGGCGGGTGACGCGGGGCACGTCGAACAACCTGTTCTCGCCGCTATCGGTGCAGGGGCCGATGGCCCGCAATGTGCCGGATTTGGCCTTGTTCCTAGATACCATGGCCGGGTTCTGCCCCTTGGACCCGCTGACCTACGACGCCCCGGCCGTGTCCTACGTCGATGCCGTCGCCGCCGCGCGCCCGCCCAAACGGGTGGCATGGTCGGCGAATTACGGCGGCGCCTTGGACGTGGATCGGGAAACCCGCGAAATCTGCGAAAAAGCCGTCCGCCGGTTCGAGGAAATGGGCTGCATCGTCGAAGAATTCGATCCCGGCCTGGGCAATCTCGAAGAAGCGTTCATGGTGCTGCGCGCGCAGCATTTCGTGGTGGACCGAGCGCTGCAACTCGCCGCCCACCGCGACCTGATCAAGCCGGATATTATCTGGAATACCGAAAAAGGTCTGGCGCAAACGCCGGCCGAACTGGCCTGGGCGGAGCGTGAGCGGGCGGCATTTTTCCGCCGGGTCGCAGCGATGTTCCGGACCTACGATATTTTCGTGACCCCCAGCGCGGCGACCCCGGCGTTCGATGTCGATCTGCGTAACCCCGAGGCGGTGGATGGCAAGAAGCTGACCAATTATATGGGCGCGTCGATGCTGAATGCGGCGATGACCCTGGCGAGCGCGGCCGCTGTGGCGGTTCCGGCGGGGTTCGATCGGTTCGGCCGTCCGGTCGGTTTACAGATCGCCGCCCCGACTCGCGGCGAAGCGACCGTGCTCGGCGCGGCCGCCTTGTTCGAGCAACTTACCCGCCTCGACCGCTTGCTGCCGATCGACCCGCGCGCCGGCACCGTGCCCGATCCGTGGGCGGTGTAAGGGGCGGTTTTACTCTGCCAGAAAGGCGGCGATCAGATCGTTGACCCTGCCCGGGGCCTCGACCTCGGGCAGGTGGCCGGCGCCGTCCAGCACCACCAGACGGGCGTTCGGCAGCGCTTTCTCCAGGATCGCGGCGTTGGTTTCGGTCGGATTCACCCGATCCTCCGCCCCTTGTATCAATAGAATCGGCATCGCCAGACGCTCGGCGAAATCCGGGGTGTAGTACGATCCCAGCCCGAAACGCACCGCCTGCATGAAGCCCCGAGGGTTGGTCGCACGAAGGACATCGCGCACCAGCGCGGCGGTTTCCGGGGTGGCCTGCTTGCTCAGCAGCGCGGCAACCCGAGCACCGAAACCGTAACCGCCGGACGCGACTTGTTGCTGACGGGCGGTGACGATGCGGGTTTTTTCGTCCTCTGGCAGGTCCTTCCGCCCGGTGGCGCTGCCGGTCAGCACCATTTTCTTCACCCGCCCGGGATAATAATTGGCGAAACATTGCGCGACACGGGTGCCGAACGAGTTAGCGAGGATTTCCAGCCGATCGATCTTCAGCGCGGCGAGGAAATCCGCCAACGCATCGGCGTAATCCCGGCAATCCGGCGCGTCCTTGATCAGATTGTCGGACAGGATATAGCCCGGTGCGTTCCAGGCGACGACGCGATGGACGTCGGCGAGGCCGGCCAATTGATACCGCCAATGCATCGAATTGGCGCCGACGCCGTGCAGCAGCACCAACGGCGGGGCATCCGAGCGGCCGGATTCCATGTAGCTGAAACGGTCGCCGGTGTAGCGGTGGCGGGCGGCGTCGGGGATCGGCGCGAAGCGCAGCTCCGGCAGCGGCGGCAGGGTTTCGGCATGCGCGAGTTGGGACATCAGGACCACCATCGATGCCAGGACGAACCGGATCACGCGGGCCTCAGGGCACGCCAGCCGATGTCGCTGCGGCAGAAACCCTCGGGCCAGTCGATCGCGCCGACCGCTTTGTAGGCGCTGTCCCTTGCCTCCGCGATCGTCGCCCCGGTTGCCGTCACCGCCAGCACCCGCCCGCCCGCTGCTCGTATCGTGCCGTCGGCGTCGGCCATCGTGCCGGCATGGAACACCGTCACCCCCGGCACCGCCGCGGCTTTCTCCAGGCCCCGGATGACGCTGCCGCGTTCGGGGGCGTCCGGGTAGCCGCGCGCGGCCATGACCACGCATACCGCCGCCGTATCGTTCCAGCGCAGGTCGAAATCGCGCAGTTCGCCATCGCAGGCGGCTTGCAGGGCCGGCAGCAGATCCGATTTCAGTTTCATCAGCAGCACCTCGCACTCGGGATCGCCGAAGCGGGTGTTGTATTCGATCAGCTTGGGGCCATCGGCGGTCAGCATCAGTCCGGCGAACAGGAAGCCGCGAAACGGGGTGCCGCGCCGCGCCATTTCGGCCAAAGCGGGGCGGATGGTGCGCTCGAACGCGGCGTGTTCCAACGACGGCGGGAAGGCCGGCACCGGGGAGTAACACCCCATCCCGCCGGTATTCGGCCCAGTATCCCCGTCGCCCACCCGTTTATGGTCCTGCGCCGAGCCGAGCAGCAGCGCGGTTTCGCCGTCGCACAGCGCGAACAGGGAGACTTCTTCGCCGACCAGGCATTCCTCGATCACCACGGCGGCGCCGGAGTCGCCGAAGATGCGCGCGTCCATGATGGAGTCGATGGCGGCCAGCGCCTCTGCCTCGGTCGAGGCGACCACGACACCTTTGCCCGCCGCGAGGCCGTCCGCCTTCACCACGATCGGCGCGCCCCGGCGCCGCACGAAGGCGCGGGCGGCTTCGGCGTCCTCGAACCGTTCCCATTTGGCAGTCGGGATGCCGGCGGCGTCGGCGATTTCCTTGGTGAAGGTCTTGCTGCCCTCCAGTTGCGCGGCGGCCATCGACGGGCCGAAGCACGAGATGCTGGCGGCTTCCATCGCGTCGGTCAGGCCGGCCACCAGCGGCGCTTCCGGTCCGGGGACGACCAGATCGATCTCGTTGTCCTGCGCGAAGGCGACCAAAGCGGGGAAATCCATCGCCCCGATCGGCACGCATGTCGCCACCGACGCAATGCCGGGGTTGCCCGGCGCGCACCAAAGCTGCGTCAGCAGCGGGCTGGCGGCGAGCGACCAGCACAAAGCGTGTTCCCGAGCGCCCGACCCTACGACCAAGACCCGCATGCGAAAGATCCCCTCTGGTTCCAGGCGCGGCGTGTAGCATAGATTGCCGACCATGGACGTCCCCCCCCGATGAGCGATCCCGTGACCAATGTGCCGGAATACACCGTCACCGAGATTTCGGGCGCGGTGAAACGCACGCTGGAAGGCCAGTTCGGCCGCATCCGGGTGCGCGGCGAAATCACCGAGTGCAAGCGCTACCCGTCCGGCCACATCTACTTCTCGTTGAAGGACGAAGGCGGCAAGATCGCTGGCGTGGTCTGGAAGTTCTCCGTGCCTCGGCTGGGCATGGTGCCGGAAAACGGGGTGGAGGCGATCGCCACCGGCAAAATCTCGTCCTATGGCGAACGGTCGTCCTACCAATTGATCGTCGAGCGCATGGAATATGCCGGCGCCGGCGCCCTGCTGGCGCGGATCGAGATGCTGCGAGTCCGACTCGCCGCCGAGGGGCTGTTCGACGCCGACCGCAAGCGCCCGTTGCCGATGTTGCCGCGCATTGTGGGCGTGGTCAGCAGTGAGCGCGGGGCGGTGATCCAGGACATTCGCACCACGATCGCAAGGCGCTTCCCGCGATCGATCCTGTTGTGGTCGGTGCCGGTGCAGGGCGACGGCGCGGCGGCACAGATTGCCGCGGCGATCGCCGGCTTCGACGCCATTGCGCCCGGCGGTCCGGTGCCTCGGCCCGATGTTCTGATCGTCGCGCGCGGCGGCGGCAGCCTGGAAGACCTGATGGCCTTCAACGACGAAGCCGTGTTGCGTGCGGTGGCGGCCTGCCGCATCCCGCTGATTTCCGCCGTCGGGCACGAGACCGACACGACCCTGATCGATTTCGTCTCCGACCGACGCGCGCCCACGCCCACGGCGGCGGCGGAGATGGCGATCCCGGCGCTGGCCGATCTGCAAGCCGATATCGCGCAGAAAGCCGCGCGGCTGGCCGGGTCGCTCAATCGCCTGACGCAGAATTGCCGGCTCCGCCTGTCCCGCGCCGAACGCGGCCTGCCGGACCTGCCCAATCTGCTCGGCGGTGCCCGCCAACGCCTGGACGATCGCGCGGAACGGTTGTTGCTGGCGCTACCCAATGCGGTGGAACGGCGTCGCGCCGCTTTGGCGGGGGCGGTGCGCCGGCTGCCGAATATGCCGACGATCCTCGGTGCGGCGCGGGAACGGGTGCAGGAGCGCGGCGTCCGCTTGCTCCTGGCACTGCCGGGTCTGGTCGCGGCCCGTCGCGCGTCGTTGGACTTGTCGAGCCAACGGCTGGTTTCCGGCCTACGCCAATCCGTCGGCACCGTACACAACCGCGCCAACCGGTTGCTCGGTCGCCTCACCGATGCGCCCCTGCGTGCCAGTCTGCGCGAGGCGCGGGCGCGGCTGGACGGCACTGCGGCGCGGCTGGAGTCGGTGTCGCCGCTCGCGGTGCTGGGGCGGGGTTACGTCCTGGTGACCGATCCCGCCGGCACCCCGATCGTCGGCGCGGCGGAGGTCAAGCCCGGCGCACGCCTGCGATTGCGGTTCGCGGACGGGGCGGTCAAAGCGACGGCGGATGGCGGGGCGGCGCCGAGCCGACAGGGGATGTTGCCCCTCTGATCGGGCGGAGGTGGGACAATCGGCCCGAATGCAATCGTGTCCTGCAAGTCCCCCGTCGCACAAACCCGCGCTTCCCGCTATGATTGCCCGCCCATGATCCGTCTTTCCATCCCCGCGCGTCAGGCGCTGTCGAAGCTTACGCTGCCGGTGCTGGTGGTGGCGGCGTTCGGCCTCATGCTGCTGGGCAAGGCGGACACGATCCTGGCCGAGCGGGCGCGTATGGCGTTGAACGATGCGCTGGGGCCGATTTACGCGGTTTTGGCGGAGCCTTTGGGCGCGATCAACAGCGCGGTGACGGAAACCGGGCAGCTTTGGAATCTGCGGGCGGAAAACGTCAAGCTGCGGGAAGAAAACGAATATCTGCGGCGCTGGCAGACTATCGCTCTGGCGCTGGACGCCGAAAACGCTCGGCTGAAAGCCAGCCTGAACTGGATCCCCGACCCCACCGCCAATTTCGTCACCGCGCGAGTCGTGGCCGATGCCGGCGGCGTTTACGCCCGCGCTGCGCTGCTGGCGGTCGGCCCCAACCATGCCGTGCGTAAAGGCCAGATCGCGTTGGACGAACGCGGGCTGATCGGCCGGGTGACCGAGGTCGGGTCGCGCACCGCCCGCGTGCTGCTGATTACCGATCTGAACAGCCGCATTCCCGTGACCATGGAAACCTCCCGCGCGCGGGCCATCCTGGTCGGCACCAACGGGCCGCGGCCGCGTTTGCTGTATTGGCCCGAAGGCGTCCAACCGCAGGAGGGGGAGCGCATCGTCACCAGCGCGGAGGCCAACGCCTTTCCCGCCAACCTCCCGGTCGGGACCGTGCGTCATAGTCGGTCCGGTGTGCCGGAGGTGGAGCCGT
This sequence comes from Acetobacteraceae bacterium, assembly GCA_025354865.1. Lineage (GTDB taxonomy): Bacteria > Pseudomonadota > Alphaproteobacteria > Acetobacterales > Acetobacteraceae > Rhodopila. The sequence goes on from JANXMB010000043.1 coordinate 39,338, forward strand.
TTGCCATGCTGACCCGGCTGGAGATCGTGCGTATTTTCGATTACGGCCTGAACGGTGTCGCGGCCCCGGAAGCGGCGGCGCGGACCACGCCCGGGCGGCATTGATGGCAGTCCGGCACCGCAACCCTGGCATCCGGCCGCATCCGACGATCGGCCAATGGCTCGACCGGGCGGCCCGAGCGGCGTTTCCGGCGACGTGCTCGGTGTTCATCATGCTGTTGACGTTGGCGCCGTTCGGGGTGGCCGGGCAGGCGGTGTTGCTGCCGGCCGTTACCCTGGCCTGCATCTGGTTCTGGTCGCTGTTCCGCCCGGCCGCAATGCCGCCGCCCGCCGTCTTCGGGATCGGCTTGCTGCTGGACCTGCTGGGTTATTTACCGTTGGGCGTCGGGGTTCTCACGCTGCTGTTGGTGCACGGTTTCGCGCTGCGGCTGCGGCGCTTCCTGGCGCAGCAGGGTTTCGCGTTGAGTTGGCTGGCGTTCGTGCCGATCGCGGCCGGCGCGGCGTTCCTGTCCTGGGCGCTGGTGGCGCTGCTGACCTTGCGGCTGGTTCCCATCGGACTGGCGGTGTTCCAGGCGGTGCTGTCGGCGACGCTCTACCCGGTTCTGGCCATCCCCCTGGCCTGGGCGCACCGTTCCATCGCCGAAGCCGAACCCGGCTGATGCGGCGCGAAACCCGTCGCACCGGCGTATTTACCCGCCGCGCCCTGCTGCTGATGGGCGGGCAGGCTGCCGTGCTGGGCGGCTTGGTGGCGCGGCTCTATCAGGTGCAGGTGGTCGAAGGCGGGCGCTACGCCACCCTCGCCAACGACAATCGCATCAGCGCCCGGATGATCGCCCCGCCGCGTGGGCGCATCCTCGACCGGTTCGGCACCCCGATCGCGGGCAGCCGCATCAACTGGCGCGCTTTGCTGATTTCCGAGCGGGCGACCGATGTGAAAGCGACGTTGGAGGCGTTTTCGCGGATCGTGCCGCTGACCGAATACGAACGCGCCCGCATCGATCGCGAAATCCACAAGCGCCGCCGGTTCATTCCCGTGATGGTGCGCGAGTTCCTCAGTTGGCAGGACATGGCGGCGATCGAGGTCAGCGCCCCCGACCTGCCGGGCATTCTTGTCGATGTCGGCACCACCCGGATTTACCCCTATGGGGAGCATCTGGCCCATGTCGTCGGTTACGTCGCCCCGCCGAATGAGGGCGATGTGGCCAACGATCCCTTGCTGGCCTTGCCTGGGCTGCGCATCGGGCGGGCGGGAATGGAAAAATACCACGACCTGTCGCTGCGCGGCCGCCCCGGCGCGGTGCAGTTGGAGGTCAACGCCGTCGGCCGGGTGATCCGCGAACTCGACCGCCAGGAAGGGGTGCAGGGCGACGATGTCGGCCTGAGCATCGATGCCGGCCTGCAGCAGGCGGTCGTGACGTTGTTAGGGGACGAAAGCGCCAGTGCGGTGGTCATGGACTGCCATAATGGGGAGGTGTTGGCGATGGCCACCAACCCCGGCTTCGACCCGACTTTGTTCAATTCCGGCGTGTCGCAGGCGCAATGGGCGGAATGGACCCGCGATCGCCGCACCCCGCTGATCAACAAAGCGACCTCGGGCTTGTACGCGCCGGGCTCGACGTTCAAAATGGCGGTGGCCTTGGCGGGGCTGGAGGCGAAGGCGATCACCGTCAACGACCGCGTCGATTGCCCCGGCTACCTCGATCTCGGCGATACCCGCTTCCACTGCTGGCGCAAGGGCGGGCACGGCGGCCTCGATCTGCGCGGCGGGCTGAAGAACAGTTGCGATGTCTATTTCTACGAGATCGCGCGCCGCACCGGCATCGACAAGGTCGCGGCGATGGCGAATCGCCTCGGTTTGGGGGTGGAGCTGGATCTGGATCTGCCGGGTCAGCGCAGCGGCCTGATCCCGACCCGAGAATGGCGCATGGCGCAGGGCAAAGCCTGGAACATCGGCGATACGATCGTCAGCGGCATCGGCCAGGGTTATATCCAGGTCACGCCATTGCAACTCGCCACCTACACCGCGCGGCTTGCCAGCGGCCGGCAGGTGCAGCCGCATCTGACCCGCAGCCTGGGCGGCGTGTTGCAACCCGGTTCCCTGCCGGAGGATTGGCCCGCCCTCGACATGCCGGAAAAAGCGCTGCGGGCGGTGCGCGAGGGCATGTGGGCGGTGGTGAACGAACAGGGCGGCACGGCGCCGTTGGCCAGGCTGGCGGACCCCAAGGTGCAACTGGCCGGCAAGACCGGGTCCGCCCAGGTCCGCCGCGTCTCCCGCGAAATGCGCGAGAGCGGCACGTTCGATAGTGCCAAGCTGCCCTGGGAATTCCGGCCGCACGCGCTGTTCACCGCATTCGCGCCGTACGATGCGCCACGCTATGCGATCGCCGTGGTGATCGAGCACGGCAATGCCGGCGCCGCTGCCGCCGCGCCGCTGGTGCGCGACATCATGACCGAAACTCTGCAACGCGACCCCGCCAATCGCACGGAACCGCCCGCCGCCAAACTCGCCGCCGCCCAGCAATGATGCAGCGGAGACTTTGGCGCGAAGCGTCGTTCGATCTCACCGGCAAGGTGCTGCGCATCAACTGGCTGTACGTGCTGTTGCTGTGCTGCCTCGCAGCCGTCGGCTACACCGCGCTGTACAGCGCCGCCGGCGGCTCGGCGGAGCCGTATGCCGGCCGGCATCTGGTGCGGTTCTGTATCGGCCTGACGCTGCTGGTATGCGTGGCGCTGGTCGATATCCGCACCATCCAACGCCTGTCCTGGGTGGCATACGCGGTGGGGGTGGGGCTGTTGATCGCGGTGATGCGCATGGGCCATATCGGCAAGGGGGCGCAGCGCTGGATCGAAATCGGCGGATTTCAGTTGCAACCGTCGGAGTTGATGAAGATCGCCCTGGTGCTGGCACTGGCCTCCTGGTTCCACAAAGCGTCGTGGGAGCGGATGGGCAACCCGCTGTTCCTAATCCCCCCGATCGTCGCCACCCTGATCCCGGTGGGGCTGATCCTGAAGGAACCCAACCTCGGCACCGCCGTGATCGCCGCCATCGTCGGCGGGGCGGTGTTCTTCGGTGCCGGGGTGCGCTGGTGGAAATTCCTGCTGGTGGCGCTGCCCGTCCCATTTGCCGCGAAATTTGCCTACGAGCATCTGCACGACTACCAGCGTGCCCGCATCGATACCTTCCTGCACCCCGAGAGCGACCCCCTCGGCGCCGGTTACAACATTCTGCAATCGAAGATCGCCCTCGGCTCCGGCGGCATGTGGGGCAAGGGCTATCTGCAAGGCACCCAGGGGCATCTCGATTTCCTGCCGGAAAAGCAAACCGATTTCATCTTCACCATGATAGGGGAGGAATTCGGCTGGGTCGGCACCGCCGCCACGATCGGCCTTCTGAGCTTGATCGTGCTGGGCGGGATGCTGATCGCGATCCGCTGCCGCAACCAGTTCGGGCGGTTGGTGGCGCTGGGCATCTCGGTCAATTTCTTCATGTATGTGTTCGTCAACATCGCCATGGTGATGGGCGCGATTCCCGTCGGCGGGGTGCCGTTGCCGCTGGTGTCGCATGGTGGGTCGGCGATGCTGACCGTGATGGTGGGCTTCGGCATTCTGATGTCCATCCACGTGCACCGCGACACGGAATTCGAAACGAACGGCGACGACCGGTGACCCCGGCGCTGCGGGTGGGGCAAAAGGCGCCGCTGTTGTTCGTGCCCGGGCAGGACACGGAAAACCGATAAATCCGACAACGAGCGGTGCAAGCCCATTGCATCCGGGGCTGGCCTTGCGCACAGTCCGCGACGCGGGCGAAGGATCGGCAAAACGATCCCGCCGACGCCAACAGGGAGGCGCAATCGGCGCGATGAACAAGGAAGCGACCCCGCTGCTCAGCGTGCGCGGCGTATCGGTGCGGTTCGGCGGCGTGGTGGCGCTCGACGATGTCGGATTCGACGTCGAACAGGGCCAGATCGCCGGTCTGATCGGACCGAACGGCGCCGGTAAGACCACGTTGTTCAACTGCCTCAGCCGGCTCTACCAACCCTCGGAGGGGGAGATCCTGTTCGAGGGAACGTCGGTCCTCGCGACGCCACGCCATCGCATTCCCGACATCGGGATCGGCCGCACGTTTCAGAATGTCGCGTTGTTCGACAAGCTGACCGTGCTGGAAAACGTCATGGTCGGGCGGCACAGCCGCACCCGGTCGGGCTTCATTGCCAATGCGTTGCGGTTGCCCAGCGTGGTGGCCGAGCAGAACGCGGCGCGGGATCGGGCGATGGAGCTGATCGAATTCATGGATCTCGGCGCTGTCGTGCATTGGCCGGCCGGCGGTCTGCCGTTTCCTATCCGCAAGCGGGTCGAACTCGCCCGGGCGCTGGCGGCGCAGCCCAAGTTGCTGCTGCTCGACGAACCCGCCGCCGGGTTGAACCACGACGAGGTCGAAATCCTGGAGACCCAGATCCGCCGCGTCCGCGATGTCCAGGGCGTGACGGTGCTACTGGTGGAGCACCACATGAGCTTGGTGATGTCGGTGTCCGACAAGGTCGTAACCATCAATTTCGGCCGCAAAATCGCCGAGGGCACCCCCGATGAGGTGAAACGCCACCCCGAGGTGATACGAGCGTATCTGGGGACCGCGAACTGATGGCCGCGATTTTGGAAGTCAAAGGCCTGAGTGCCTGGTACGGGCAAAGTCGAGCGCTGTTCGACCTCGACCTGACGATCGAGCAAGGTGGCGTGACGGCCCTGCTGGGTGCCAACGGGGCGGGCAAAACCACCAGCTTGCGGGCGATCTGCAACATGGTCCGCCGCACCGGAACGACCATACTGGACGGCGCCGATATCAGCCGAAAATCCACCGAGGACATCGTGCGCCTGGGCGTCGCGCATGTGCCGGAAGGGCGCGGCACCTTCGTCGGGCTGTCGGTGGAGGAAAACCTGCGTCTCGCGTTCCATATCCGTCGCGATCGCAAGGCCGCCGAGCGCGATATCGAGAAGGTTTTTGCCTATTTCCCAAGGCTGAAGGAACGCATTCACCAGCAGGCCGGCACCTTGTCCGGTGGCGAACAGCAGATGCTGGCCGTCGCGCGGGCCTTGATGCTGGCGCCTCGGCTCATGCTGCTGGACGAACCGTCGTTCGGTCTGGCACCGCTGATCGTGCAGGAGATTTTTCGCATCCTGCGGCGCATCAACGAAGACGAGAAGGTCTCCATGCTCATCGTCGAGCAAAATGCCGCGCTGGCGCTCGAACTGGCCGATAACGTCTACCTGCTGGAAACCGGCAAGGTGGTGATGTCCGGCCCGTCCGCGATGGTGAAAGACGACGAAACGTTGCGCAAAGCGTACCTGGGCTACTGAGGAAACACCGGCATGGAATTCTTCGTCCAGCAGATAGCATCCGGCCTGACGAGCGGTGCGATCTACGCCTGCGTCGCGCTGGGTTTGGTCATGATCTACGTGTCCACCGATCACATCAATTTCGCCCAGGGCGAGATGGCGATGTTCGCCACCTACCTCGCGTGGTCGATGATCGATGCCGGAGTGCCCTATTGGGTGGCCTTCGGCAGCACGATCCTGGTGGCCTTTTTCAGCGGATTGTTCATCCAGCGGGTGATTCTGAAACCGCTGGAAACCGCACCCGTGCTGGCGCTGGTGGTTTGCTTCATTGCACTGTTGTCGATCTTCAACGCGCTGGCCGGCATGATCTGGAGCTTCACGATCAAGCAATTTCCGTCCCCCTTCCCGCGTGTGGATATATTCGGCAACGGCCTGGTCAGCGCCCAGCAGATCGGCGTGGTGGCGGTGACATTGGTCATGCTGGCCATTCTGACGGTGTTCTTCCGCTACACGACCCTGGGCCTCGCGATGCGCGCCGCCGCCCAGAACGCCGCATCCGCTCGGCTGATGGGGGTGCGCGTGTCCTGGATGCTAGCCCTGGGCTGGGGTCTGGCATCCGGCATTGGCGCCATCGCCGGAATGCTGGTGGCGCCGATCGTGTTCCTGGATCCGAATATGATGACCGGCATTCTGGTCTACGGTTTCGCCGGCGCGCTGGTGGGCGGCATCGCCAACCCGATGGGCGCCGTCGCCGGCGGCTTCATCGTCGGGGTGCTGGAAAACCTTGTCGGCAGCTACATCATCGGTAACGAACTGAAATTGAGTTTCGCCCTGATCATGGTGGTCGGCGTGTTGCTGTTGAAACCTGCGGGCATCTTCGGCCGCGTTATCGTGAGGCGCGTATAATGGCGGCGCTGGCGCGTAGTTGGGCGACGAAGCCGGGGATCGGCCGCGTCGCGCTGTTATTCTGGTTCGGATTGGCGATCCTGCCGCTGGTCGGGTCGGTCTGGGACAGCCCTAGTTTCGATTATTATTTGTTCATGGGTCAGTCGATGCTGATCTATGCCATCTCGGTCCTCGGCCTCAATCTCCTGATCGGCTTCAACGGCCAAATATCGCTCGGCCACAGCGCCTTCTTTGCCGTGGGCGCCTATACCGCTGCCATTTTGATGAATTTCGGCGGCATCCCGTACTGGGCCACGCTGCCGGTCGCGGCGGTAGTCTGTTTCGGAGCCGGATTTATGTTCGGCTTCCCCGCCTTGAAGCTGGAGGGACACTACCTCGCGCTCGCCACCTTCACCCTGGCCATCGCCGTCCCGCAATTGCTGAAGCATAAATCGATCGCCGGCTGGACCGGCGGCGTCGGCGGGCTGCTGCTGGACAAGCCCGATCCGCCCTTCGGCCTGCCGTTGTCCGCCGATCAGTGGCTGTATTATTTGTGTCTCGCAGTCGCAATGTTGCTGTTCTGGATCGTGTTCAACATGCTGCGCGGGCGCAGCGGGCGGGCGCTGATGGCCATTCGCGACCATGCCATGGCGGCCGGGACGATGGGCATCGATACCGCGCTGTACAAAACCGTCGCGTTCGGCATCAGCGCCGGCATAACCGGCGTTGCCGGCGCGCTATCGGCCATTACCATCGCCTATGTCGCGCCCGATAGTTTCACCTTGCAGCTATCGATTTCGTTCCTGGTCGGGCTGGTGGTGGGCGGCATCGCATCGCTACCGGGTTGCATGATCGGTGGCGCCTTCATCGTGGTTGTGCAGAATTCGTCGCAGTCGATATCGGACTGGATGAAGGAGACGTTCTCGTTACGCTACGACGTACCGGCATGGGCGATCTACGGCACGCTGCTGCTGCTGCTGATGTTTTTTCTACCCAACGGCATCGCCGGCGGCGTCGTTGCCGTGCGCGGCTGGCTTGCCCGAAAATTCCGATAGGAGACCCCGAGATGATCCGCAGAAGAACCGCCCTGCTGTCGGCCGCGTCGTTGACCATCGCAGGCAAGGCCCGCGCGCAGAAGAAATACGCCCCCGGCATCACCGATACCGAAATAAAAATCGGCCAAACCATGCCGTATAGCGGCAACGCATCGGCGTACGGTGTGGCCGGGCGCAATCAAGCCGCGTATTTCCGCATGATTAACGAGGCCGGCGGGATCAACGGCCGCAAGATCGTCCTCATCTCCCTCGACGACGGCTACAGCCCGCCGAAAACGATGGAATTGGCGCGGCAATTGGTGGAGCGGGATCAAGTCGCCTTCCTGTTCTATCCCCTAGGCACCCAAACCAACACCGCCATCCAGAAATACATGAACCAAAAAAAGGTCCCGCATCTGTTCCTGGCGACCGGCGCGTCGAAGTGGGGCGATCCGAAAAATTTCCCTTGGACCATGGGCTGGCAGCCGGATTATCATACCGAGTGCAAAATATTCGCGAAACACATGATTGCGAATATCAAGGATCCGAAAATCGCGATTTTGCGCCAGAACGACGACATGGGCAACGACTATATCGGCGGCTTCAGGGAAGGACTCGGCGCCGGGTGGGAGAAAATGGTGGTGGCCGATGCCACATACGAGGTCACCGACCCCACCATCGACTCGCAAATTCTGCAACTCAAAAACTCCGGCGCCACGGTGTTCATGAACATCACCACACCGAAATTTGCCGCGCAGGCGATCAAGAAGGTTGCCGAAATCGGGTGGAAGCCGATCCATTATCTTGTCAGTGTCGCCGCGTCCGTCGGTGCGGTCATGCGCCCCGCCGGGATCGAGAACGGGCAGGGTATCGTCACCGCCCAGTTCGCTAAGGATGTCACCGATCCGCGTTGGGCAACGTCGCCCGATTATATCGAGTGGAAGGCGTTTATGGACAAATGGAACCCGACCGCCAACCAGTTGGAAGGGTCGAACGTGTCCAGCTACATCGTGGTCCACGCTTTGGTGCAGGTGCTGAAACAATGCGGCGACGACCTGTCGCGGGAAAATATCATGCGCCAGGCTGCGAACATCAAAGATCTAGAGATCCCCTTGTTGCTGCCCGGCATAAAAGTCAACACCAGCCCCACCAATTTCTATCCGCTGCGCACCGAACAGCTTGCTCGGTTTGAGGGCGATCACTGGACGCTGTTCGGCGATTTGATTTCGGCCGACGGTACGTAAAGCAAGTCTTTGTGCTGCCCGATGCCGGGTTGCATCGGGCAAGACGGCGGTCCCGCCCTTTCACCGGGCAGCACCAAGGCTTAAGCTGCCGGGGACGGATAGGGACGGACGAATATGCGGCAGATGGCATTGGTGGGCTTCCTGCAAGCTCAGAACTGTACTAATTTTGTGGGATCCTGGCGCCATCCCCAGGCTGCGCAGGATTTTACCAGCGCCGAATATTATCGGCGGATCGGCCGAGCGCTGGAGATGGGCAAATTCCATTTGGGGTTCTTCGACGATCGGTTGGCGATGCCCGATCTGTTCGGCGGCGACCATGCCCAGGTCGTTGCCAACGGCATTCGGGTCGTGAAAATGGACCCGCTAACCATATTGACCGTCATGGGCATGGCCACCAGCCGCCTGGGTCTGGGGTCCACCCTGTCCACCACGTATTATGAGCCTTTTCACGCAGCACGCGTGTTCCAGACACTGGATTTGATGACCGACGGACGGGCTGCCTGGAATGTCGTTACGTCCATGAACGACGGCGAAGCCCGCAATATGGGCCAGGATTCCCACCAGCATCACGATCGTCGTTACGATCGTGCCGATGAATTCATGGAAGTGGTCATGGGTCATTGGGATGCGTGGGAAGATGGCGCGATCGTTGCCGATAAAACGACCGGATTGTTCGCCCACCCGGAGAAAGTTCACCGCCTGGACCACAAAGGCGAGTTTTTTCAATCGCGCGGCCCCTTCACCGTACCCCGCTCGGCGCAAGGCCATCCCGTCATCATCCAAGCCGGTCAATCCGGTCGCGGTACAACCTTCGCTGCTCGGTGGGCCGAGTGCGTATTCGTGAATTATCACAGTCTGCAACAGGCGCAACGGGATTACGCGGCATTCAAGACCAAAGTAACCGAAGCCGGTCGAGACCCCGAAAAAGTCTTCGTTTGTGCCGGTGTCTACGCCATCGTCGCCGAAACCCGTTCCGAGGCCGAAGACAAAGTCGCCGCGATCGACAGCCTGCCGAAGGAGATCGACAGTCTCGCACTATTGTCCGAGGTTTTGAATTTCGATTTCGCCAAGCAACCGATCGACGAACCGTTCACGCAGGAAGAACTGGACAGTTGGACCGGGGTTCAAGGCATGCGCGATCGTATCAAGCGCGAACTTGGCAACCGCCTGCCCACACCGCGGGATTTCATCGATATAACGCGTCGAGGAACGTTCCACGATCATCCCAGATTCGTTGGCACTCCCAAAGATGTTGCCGATGGATTGGAGGAATGGTGGGCCAGCCGAGCATGCGATGGGTTTGTGGTGGCGGCGGCGCATGTTCCGGGTTCGTATGAGGAGTTCAGCACCATGGTGGTGCCGGAATTGCAACGACGTGGGATTTTCCATAAAGATTACACGGGGCCGACGCTGCGAGAAAACCTCGGGTTGGATCGGCCAGCGGTGGGGGCGTGGCGGTAGGCCCTTCCAGGCGCCTGCTCGTCGCGGTTATTGTTCGATAATACAAAACAAGGATTCGGAACATGAAACTGTTTTATGCGCCCGGCGTTTGCTCGATCGGCATTCATGTGCTGCTCGAAGAGATCGGCAAGCCTTACGAGATGGCGGCGATCGATCTGCGTTCCGGCGCGCAGTATCAACCGGAATACACGGAGGTTAATCCCAAATCCAAGGTTCCCGCCCTGCTGCGCGACGATGGCTCGTTGCTGACCGAATATCCGGCGATCGCCTATTGGCTCGCGCGTAGCAACCCCTTCGCCAATCTGTTGCCGGATAATATCGACTTGCAGGCTCGCGCGTTGGAGATCGTGGATTACTGTGTTGCGACCGTCCACATGCAAGGCTTCACCCGCATGTTCCGCCCTGGCAACTTCTCCCCCGACCCCGCGCAGGAGGAGGCGGTAAAAGCGCGCGGGAAGGAAATTGCGCTGAAGGGTTTCGATACGCTCGATGCCGCGCTGGTTGGCAAGGATTATGCGGTCGGTCCGTTTTCGATCGCCGATTCCGCGCTGTTTTACGTCGAATTTTGGGCTGGGCGTCTGGGACTTCCCTTGCCGGTCCATTGCGCGGCCCATCTCGAACGTATGAAATCCCGTCCGAGTGTGCAACGGACCATGCAGCAGGAAGGGGTTTGATGTTTCAGCCTTTGGCGCCGGTGCCGTTTTGGTACCTGCGGCACGGCGAAACCGACTGGAACGCGCAAGGCCTGTCGCAAGGCAGCATCGACACTCCGCTCAACACCACCGGCATCGCCCAGGCGCGGCATGCCGCACAGCAATTGCGCCATCGTAATATCGAAACGATCGTTGCGTCGCCGCTGTCGCGGGCCCGCGTCACGGCGGAAATCGTTGCGGAAACGCTGGGGTTGCCAGTGCAATTCGATCCGGACTTGAAAGAGGTCAATTGGGGCGTCCAGGAAGGCCAGCCCACCGGCAACTGGTTCGGGGATTGGACCGATGGCGGGTTTGCGCCGGAAGGCGGCGAAACCTTTGCCCAACTGCGCCATCGCGTGACCTCGGGGGTGAATCGGGCGCTGACCTGCCCGGCGGAGGTGTTGATTGTTGCACATGGCGCGGTATTCCGCGTTTTGCGTGCGGCCATGGGGTTGGATGCGCATATGCGCACGCGGAATGCGGTGCCGATGCGATGCGCGCCCGGCGCCGATGGCTGGACGATCGATTGAACGGTTGCCAGCCGCCTGCGGTTCCGGCATGGTGACCGTGTCCCAGCCACCCGGCGCAGGAGAGAGCGGGTCATGCCCCGCCGCCGAAGGCGCAACCGGCCCCCGGAAACGCTCAGGCAACAGGGACTGCGCGGGGAATAGGGATCTCTGGAAAGCCGATGGCTCCGGCCATCGCACCGACGGAGTAAGGCGTTAGACCGCCGAATCTCTCAGGTTCCGCGACAGAGGGGGGTCACATTCTGTCGGCATTCCGCCGATGGGTGACCTTGTGCGCGGAGAATTCTGTTGGACCAATCTTTAAAGACCATCCCGCTCGACGCGTGGCACCGGAAATTCGGCGCCCGCATGGTGCCATTTGCCGGTTACGCGATGCCCGTGCAGTACGATTTTACCGATGCAATGGCGGATCGTTGCCGAGGCGGTGTATTAGCCGAGCACCTGCATTGTCGGGGACAAGCGGCGCTGTTCGATGTATCGCATATGGGGCAGGCGATGCTGGTGGGGCCGGGTGCAGCAGCGGCGTTGGAACGCTTGGTGCCCGGCGATATACTCGGATTGAAGCCGGGTCGGCAACGATATACGCTGTTGACCAACGGAACCGGTGGAATAATCGACGATCTGATGGTTGCCAAACTAGCCGAAGATCGTTTGTTCCTGGTGGTTAACGCGAGCCGCAAGGATGTCGATTTCGCCCACATCGCCGCCGCGCTGCCGGCCGGGATCGTGCTGCGGCCGCTGCCGGATCGGGCGCTGCTGGCGTTGCAAGGTCCTGCCGCAGCGGAAATCGTTGCGTCGGCGCTGCCGTTCATGGGCGTGGCGGAAATCGAAATTTCCGGTATCCGCTGTCTGGTTTCGCGATCCGGCTATACCGGCGAAGATGGTTTCGAGATTTCCGTGCCGGCCGACGATGCCGAAGCGTTGGCCGATCGGCTGTTGCAGCACGCGGCGGTGGTGCCGGCGGGCCTGGGCGCGCGCGACTCGTTGCGATTGGAAGCCGGTCTTTGTCTCTATGGAAACGATATCGATGAAACCACGACGCCGATCGAGGCGGGTCTGACCTGGACTATCGGTAAGCGCCGCAAAACAACCTGGGATTTTCCCGGTGGTTCGGCGATCCGCGACCAATTGGATAATGGCGCCCCTCGTCTCCGCGTCGGAATCAAACCCGATGGGCGCGCCCCCGCTCGGTCTTCCACCGAAATCGTCGATGCCGGAACGATTACGTCGGGCGGCTTCTCCCCGACGCTGAACGCGCCGATCGCCATGGGTTACGTTCGTCGCGAACTGGCGGAAGATGGCGCCGCTTTAACCCTGATGGTACGCGGCAAGGCGTTGCCCGCAACCGTCGTTCCGATGCCTTTTGTCCCCCACCGATACGCCCGCTAGATCGCGATGCGTTCGCTCTCGCTCACGTCTCGCGATCTAACCTATTGTTTGTCCGCGCGATTCAGACCTCCGGTCATCACGCTCTAGGAGCCCTTTCCATGGCGAAGAAAAAATCCGACATCCGCTATACCAAAGACCACGAATGGGTCGCGCTGGACGGCGATATTGCAACGGTCGGCATCACCGACCACGCCCAGGAACAACTCGGCGACGTCGTGCATGTCGAATTGCCGGATATGGATCGCACCGTATCGGCGAACGAGGCCTGTGCCGTGGTCGAAAGCGTCAAGGCAGCGTCCGACATCTATGCACCGCTTGCCGGAATAGTTGTCGAAATAAACGAAACCATCGTCGAAGACCCGGCCATCGTGAATAGCGATGCGGAAGGCGAAGGTTGGTTCTTCCGTCTGGAACTCGACGATGTCGCAGCGTTCGAAGAGTTGATGGACGAAGAAGCATACGAAGAATACCTGGAGACCTTGTAACGATGGACGCACTCGCGGAACTCGCTGCCCTCGAAGCGGCCGACGCTTTTGTCGGTCGCCATATCGGACCGTCGGATGCCGATATCGTTGCCATGCTGCGCGTTGTCGGCGCTGCCAGTTTGGACGATGTGGCGGCGAAGACCGTGCCGGAGTCGATCCGTTCCAATCGCACAATGGAACTGCCTCCGGCTATCGACGAAGCCGGTGTGCTGGCCGAATTGCGCGGGCTGGCCGACCGCAATGTCGTGAAGAAATCGCTGATCGGCCTGGGGTATCACGGTACTGTTACGCCACCGGTAATTTTACGCAACGTTTTGGAAAATCCCGGCTGGTACACGGCTTATACGCCGTACCAGGCAGAGATCGCGCAAGGCCGGCTGGAAGCGCTGCTCAATTTCCAGACCATGATTTGCGAATTGACGGGCATGGAAATCGCCAACGCGTCGCTGCTGGATGAGGCAACGGCGGCGGCGGAAGCGATGGCGATGGCGCACGGTGTCGGAAAAACCAAATCCGATACGATTGCCGTTGCGTCGGATGTGCATCCGCAGACGCGCGCGGTGCTGGCTACCCGAGCAAAGCCGGTGGGTATAGCGGTGGTCGATGTGGCGGCGGGCGATGGTGCGGCGATTGCGGCATCGAAACCGTTTGCCGTGCTGCTGCAATATCCCGGCTCCACTGGGGAGGTCCGCGACCTCACTGCGGAAATCGCTGCGGCTCACGCAATCGGCGCGCTGGCCATCGTTGCGGCCGATCCGCTCGCTCTGGCATTGCTGAAATCGCCCGGCGAAATGGGCGCCGATGCCGTCGTTGGGTCGGCACAACGGTTCGGTGTGCCAATGGGTTTCGGCGGGCCGCATGCCGGATTTTTCGCCACTCGCGACGTGTTCAAACGCCACATGCCCGGTCGGTTGGTCGGCGTATCGGTCGATGCGGATGGGCACCCCGCGATGCGCTTGGCGCTGCAGACCCGCGAACAACATATTCGTCGCGAAAAGGCGACGTCCAATATCTGCACCGCGCAGGTTCTTCTCGCGGCGATCGCCGGTTTCTATGCCGTTTGGCATGGTCCCGACGGTTTGCGCCGCATTGCCCAACGGGTGAATTTGCAAGCGCGTATGCTCGCTGCCTGCGCCGGCTCGCGCCTGCGGCATAGTGCGTTTTTCGATACTATCGTGGTGGAGGACACCGACCCGGCCCCCTTCGCGGCGGCGGGTTTCAACGTGCGACCGCTGGGCAGCGCCATCGCGATCGCATTGGATGAAACCGTTACCCGCGACGACCTATCCAAATTGGCCCAACTGCTGGGCGGCACGCTATCGGCGGCGACGGGCGGCATTCCCGCAGGCATGAAGCGCACAACGGGGTTTTTGGAACAATCCGTTTTCAACCAATATCGCGCCGAACACGAAATGCTGCGATATTTGAAACGGTTGGAGGACAAGGATATCGCGCTGAACCGCAGCATGATCCCCTTGGGTTCCTGCACGATGAAATTGAATGCCTCGGCGGAAATGATCCCGATTACCTGGCCCGGATTCGCCGATCTGCACCCTTTCGCGCCGGCCGATCAGACCGAAGGTTTTGTCGAACTCATTCGCCGGCTGGAACGATGGTTGTGCGAGGCCACGGGGTTCGCCGGTGTATCGTTGCAACCCAACGCGGGTTCGCAGGGCGAATATGCCGGCTTGCTGATCGTGCGCGCCTGGCATGAATCGCGCAACGAGGCCTATCGCGATATCTGCTTGATCCCATCCTCGGCGCACGGCACCAACCCGGCCAGTGCGGCGATGGCGGGGATGAAAGTTGTCGTCGTCGCCTGCGACAAAGAAGGCAATGTCGATCTCGGCGATTTACGGACGAAAATTGCTGCCCATGCCGACAAGCTTGCGGCTTTGATGGTAACCTACCCGTCCACGCATGGTGTTTTCGAAGGTTCCATCCGTGACATCTGCCAAATGGTGCATGCAGCCGGCGGGCAGGTTTATATGGACGGGGCCAACATGAATGCCCAGGTTGGGTTGACTTCGCCCGGCCAGATCGGTGCGGATGTGTGCCATTTGAACCTGCACAAAACGTTTTGCATCCCGCACGGTGGCGGCGGTCCTGGTGTCGGTCCGGTTGGCGTTGCATCGCATTTGGTGTCGTTCCTGCCCAATCATCCGTTGCGTAACGATGCCGGCCCGGCAACCGGTATCGGTCCCGTATCGGCCGCGCCGTTCGGCAGCGCGCTCATTCTGCCGATTTCCTATGCGTATATTCGCATGATGGGGGCGGCGGGTTTGAAGCGCGCGTCGGAAGTTGCGATTCTCAATGCCAATTATATCGCAAGCCGACTACGCGGAGCCTATCCCATCCTCTATACCGGTCCGGGTGGGATGGTTGCGCACGAGTGCATTATCGACTGCCGGGGGTTTGCGGCCGAAGCCGGGGTGCAGGTCGAAGACATTGCCAAACGGTTACAAGATTACGGCTATCACGCACCGACCATGTCCTGGCCGGTGGCCGGAACCTTGATGATCGAGCCGACGGAAAGCGAGTCGAAAGCCGAAATCGACCGTTTTTGCGATGCGATGATTGCGATTCGTGAAGAAATCGCATCGATCGCCACCGGAACGTTCGATAAATTGGACAACCCCCTCAAGCGCGCACCCCACACCGCGCGTGAAATCGTGTCCGATGTCTGGACGCACGCCTATACCCGGGCGCAGGCTGCGTTCCCGCTGCCATGGGTTGCGACATCGAAATATTGGCCGCCGGTCAAGCGTGTAGACAACGTTTACGGCGATCGCAATCTGATGTGCACCTGCGCCCCGTTGGAGGCCTACGCCGAAGCGGCCGAATAGACATCCAACGCGGTGCGGGGCGTTCGGCCCACCCCGCACTTAAGGCTGTTCAGGTGTCGGCGAGCGCGGCCAGAATGCGGTCGCGGGCAGCGATATCGCCATCGTTGTGCACCGGTTGGATCGCGACATGGGTTGCGCCGGCCGCGAAATGTTCCCGCAGTTTCGTCTTGATCTGTTCGGCGGTCCCCCAAAGGCACATCTGGTCGATAAAATCGTCGGATCCGCCATTTTCCAAATCGGCGGCAGTGAAACCGATGCGCAGGAAATTGTTGCGATAATTATCCAAAGTCAGATAGCGCGCCAATTCCTTCCGCCCCAGTGCTCGGGCGATATCTGGGTCGGTTTCCAGGGTAACCTTTTGCTCGATGGCGAGCCATTTGTTCGGGCCGAGTATTTTGGCGGCCTCGGCGGTATGGCGGGGATTCGTATTGTAG
The DNA here is from genome assembly GCA_025354865.1 of Acetobacteraceae bacterium. Classification (GTDB taxonomy): domain Bacteria; phylum Pseudomonadota; class Alphaproteobacteria; order Acetobacterales; family Acetobacteraceae; genus Rhodopila. Next base: position 55,665 of record JANXMB010000043.1, read on the forward strand.
GGTATCGCCCCCTGAGACATCTCGCCAGATAGTTTCATCATCAACGGACCCAGCGCGGCGACGCAAATCGGCCAGTCGGCAGCGGCCGGTTCTCCGGCAATCAGTGCTTGCAGATATTTGCGCATCGCCGGGATCGGCTTTTCGTAAACATGGCCGCGCAGACCTTCGACCATCGGCGGATGGCTGACGCCGAGGCCCAGGATGAAACGTTCCCCGTACAGCTGATTCAACGTCATCGTTCCGCGTCGCGACGTGAATGCGTCGCGGGCGTAGATCGATGCGATCGAGCTGCCGATTTTCAACGTCGTCGTGCAGGACAGCATGAATCCGGCGACCGAGAACGATTCGTTGCCGCGCGATTCAGGATACCACAGCACATCGTAACCAAGTTTTTCCACCGTCCGCACGAAATCCCTGATCTGCTCGGGACCACTCAATTTATCGGTGCCGTACCAAGCGCCTAGACGTCCAAGTTTCATGATTTTCAGTCCTTTCGAAAGCGGTCGTCGCGTGAGATCGCGTCCCGATCTAGTGAATCGCGCGGCGGAACGCATCCAGGCTGCCGGCGTGGATCAGTTCGGACGGCAATTGGTGGCCAACGATTTCTTCCGCCATGCGGCCGACCTCGATCAGATTGTCCAGATCGACGCCGGTATCGATGCCCATTTCCTCGCACAACAGGACCAGTTCCTCGGTGCAGATATTGCCGGCCGCCTTGGGTTGGCCGGCGAAGGGGCAGCCGCCCAGACCGCCGACCGTGGAGTCGAACTGACTGACGCCCATTTTCAGCGCGGCATGGGCGTTGGCGACGGCCAGACCGCGGGTATCGTGCAAATGCAGCGCGATTTTCATGTCGGGCCAGCGGTTGCGGACCTCGCCGATCACCTTTTCCATCCGATGCGGCGCGCCCCAGCCCATCGTGTCGGCGAGGGAGAAAACCTCGATCTTCGCGCCGGTTTCGTCGGCGATTTTCATCCCGTCTTCCAGAGTCGCAACGACCGTCGCCGGAGAAATATCGCCCTGATAATTGCAGCCGAACGCAGCCATCACGCCAAGCCGAACGACCGGAATCCCGCGCGACAGATGCAATTCCGTCTGGCGGCGCATCGCGGCAAGGTTTTCCTCCGGTGTGCGGTTCAGGTTCTTTTTGGTAAACCCAACCGACGCGGTCAACGAAATCGACCCGGTAATCGTCAATTTATCTTTGAACGCCAGCGCCCGGTCCATACCGTTACCGTTGAAATAAAGCCCGGTATAATGAATGCCCGGTTTGGCATCGAAGCCGGCGACCACGGCCTCCGCGTCGGCCCAGCCGGGAACGATGCGCGGGTTGACGAAGGAGCACGCCTGCACATGGTGCAGACCGGTTTCCGCCAGCGCTTCGATCAAGCGGATTTTATCGGCCGTCGAAATAGGCCCAGGTTCGATCTGAAAGCCTTCGCGTGGGCCTTCTTCGTGGATTTCGACGTGCTTCGGCAGATCGGTCATGGCGGTTGCTCCCCTCTGGGTGTGTCGGTTGCGGCAACCGTAGCACCGGGCCGGGCCGGATGGTAGGCTGCCCGCATATCGAAGGAGGAAACCCATGCCGACGACATTGACGCAAATGCTGGAAGCCGCGCACGCCGCCGTGCCCAAAATCTCCGCCGCAGCGGCCGCCGATCTGGTGGCGAACGGCAACGCCGTGATCGTCGATATTCGCGACGGGACCGAGGTCGCGGCCAGCGGCAAGGCCAAGGGCGCGATAACGATTCCGCGCGGCTCGTTGGAATCGCGGTCCTGCCCGACCTCGGCGTCGCATCATCCAGACATGCAGCACGATCGGCCGGTGATCCTGTATTGCGCGGGCGGCAATCGGGCGGCACTGGCGGGAAAAACGTTGCTGGAACTGGGGTATAAGGACGTGCGCAACCTCGGCGGCTTCAAGGACTGGGTCGCCGGCGGCGGCGCGGTGGAGAAATAATCTCCCCACCGGCTCGTTCCGATATCAATCGGACAAATCCCCCCAGCTCAGGACACGATCAATCCGGATCGCGATCGTGGGCAGGGGGGCGATATCCATGGTGCGGTACTGCGGATATCGCTCCCGCAAGCGAGCCTGCGCCATGTCGTGCTCGGCGCCGGATTCGAGTATTTCGGCATGCCCGCGCAACATAATCCAGGCGAGGCGGGACCAATCCTCGTCCCAGCGATCGACGGTCAGGGCAACCGCCGGATTCTTGCGAATATTGCGTAGCCGTTTCAGTGGGATATCGGTCCGTTTGGGCTTCTCGTCGATCGTGATGTAGGCGGATTGGCCGATGACGGCGTAGCACACAGGTACCAGATGCGGCACACCCTTGGCGTCGGCGGTGGCCAAACGGCCAACCCGGGACAGGTCCAGAAAGCGGTATTGCGCAACGGTCGGCATGGCGATCATCATAGGGCATCGCACCTAGCGGAAGGAAACCTCTTATGGCCGACGTCGAAGCACTGCCCCGGACTCCGCCCCAGATCCTCGGCCCGTTCTATCCGTTCATGCACACGCCCATCGACGGCGGCGATTTGACCAATGGCGGCAAGGCTGCCGGCACCGTGCTGCATCTGTCCGGCCGCATCCTGACTGACGACGGTGCCCCGATCGTCAATGCTCGTATCGAAATCTGGCAGGCCAACACCCACGGCCGTTATGCCCACCCGAACGACACCACGACCCAGCCGCTGGACCCCGCGTTTCACGGTTTCGCGGTCGTGCATACCGATGCGCAGGGCGGTTATGCGGTCAAGACGATCCGTCCCCGTGCCTATCAGGTAAGCCCGGGCCGCTGGCGCCCCGCCCATATTCATTTTCAGGTCGATAGCAGCAGCGAACGTCTGGTCACCCAGATGTATTTCGAAGGCGACGAATACAACGCCACCGATGCATGGCGGAACAGCACGGTCCGAGCGGGCGCGCTGACGGTGGATCCGACTCCGCGGGCGGATGGCAGTCAGGAGGCGACCTTCGACATCGTCATGATGCGTGCCTGAATGCGGTTGTTCGCCGGGCTGATCGCCGGGATCAATCTGGTGAGCCTGCTCGCTGATCGGCTTTAACTGCAAGGCCAATCTCGGTTTTGCCGTCGTCGGTATATTCGTGGCGTGCTGGGTTGGCTCGATGCTGGTTTACCGTTGGAAGGGCTACGATGTGGAACCCGCCGGTTAGCCCGCCGGACAGAAGGATATGCTCATGAACCGGGTTTACACCGATCTTGGCGGCCATATGGCCATCGCCGTCGATGGCGTCGATTTGCGCGAACCGCCGACGCCGGCATTGGCCGCCGAACTGCGTCGGGCGCTGTGGGACAACATTGTGCTGTGCATACGCGGGCAAAGCATCGACCCCGCCGCGTTCCTGGCCGCCGGGCGTGCCTTTGGCGAACCGGAGATACGCCCGGAAATCCCGCATGTGCCCGGTTTCCCCGCCGTAACGACCCTGTCCAGCGAGGATCGCGATACCAAGGGCGACGGCAAACGCCTTGTGGCCGGTGCCAATTGGCACTCCGACGACACGTTCATGCCGCGCCCGAGCGCGCTGACGGTGCTGTATGGGATCGTGGTGCCGGCGGTGGGGGGCGACACGCAATACGCCAATATGTATGCCGCGTATGAGGCGTTGCCTGCCGAGCAGCGGCGTTCCCTCGACACGTTGCAGGTTGTGCACACGATGAAGCCCGCTCGGGCCGATTTGGCTCGGACTCGGTCGATCGATCCGGCGATCCTGGCGCAGCGCCCGCCGTCCACCCATCCGCTGGTTCGCACGCATCCGGAAACCGGCCGCAAGGCGCTTTATATCAGCCGCAATCGGATGGACCATATTGTCGGGATGGAGCGGGAGGCGAGCCACCGCCTGATCGACGATTTGGTGGACCATGCGACCCAACCGCAGTTCACCTACCGGCACAAATGGACTCAGGGCGATTTGGTCGTGTGGGACAATCGGTGTTCGATGCACAAAGCCAACGGAGACTATCCGGAGGGAGCGCGGCGGTTCATGCAGCGGATCGTCGTGGCGGGCGAGGTGCCGGTGTAATACCGGTCCACGCGCCGGCAATGGGTTTGTGGCCACCGGCTGCCGCGTATTTTCATTCCGCTTCCTCGATACCTAGCAGTTAGAATCCGACGAAAAGAACCGTCGGATTCTAACTGCTAGGCTTTGATTTGGTGGGCCGATTCACCTAACGCTTGGGAGTCAAGCGTTAGGATCGGACCACTAGCACGACCGTTACCAACGCAACGGCGCCGGTGTCGGAGAAATTTACACTCCGGAAAATATATACGATTATGGCATCGAAAAAAGAAGCAATTGCAATCAATTGATCATTTGGCACGCCTTGTGCAACGTCCCCGCTGGAGGGCTACATGAAACATTCCATCTTCGCGGCCGCTATTGCCATTGCAACGGCGTTTTCCGCGCCCGCCGGGGCGGCAATAATTTCCGGGTCCTACACTGCCACCGTATATTCGGGCACGGACGGGGGGAATTATTTCGGTGGGGGCAACCTCGCAGGGAAGTCGATTACCGTCGGATACAGCTACGATACCGCCGGCGGTTCGTATAACCTCAGCAGCGGCAGCGACAATCTGATCGGGACCAGCGCCAACAGCTTGATCCAGGCGTCGATTTCCGTCGCGGCAGCACCGTGCTGACAGCCACCAACTATTCCACCCGGTTCATGGAAATCGTCGCCCAAATCGCTGGCGCCCACGAGCAGGTCAGCTATTTCCCGGACGCCAGCGTAAGCAATAGCATCGGCTTTACCCTGATAACCGGTGGCCCAAGCGGCACGGGTTGGGTGGCCGGCACTTTGCTGGGCGCTAATCCCTTCGGACAATTGGCGACCTTCAGCCCGACCAGCGGCGGCTATCTGCAGACTGCCTACGTTCAACTCGGCACCGGTGCCTTCGAGAGCATCCAGTTCTACCAGACGACCGAACAGCAAACCGGCGCTGTGCCGGAACCCGCGTCCCTCACGCTGCTTGGCGTCGGTGCGCTCGCCGCCGCAGCCCTTCGGTTCCGCCGCGCGGCGCGTTAGACCATGATCGTTTGAGGTTGCACGCGATCTCGGCGTTGGATCATGGTCTAAGCCTTTGTTTGAGAGGGTGATTCACGCCCGAGGTTGAAGTCAACCTCAGGCGATCACGCTCTAACGCTCGGACGACACCCTGTTGCCCGAGGGGGCAGCAGGGCACCAGCCGGAATTATACCGACACTCTAATTGTTTCCAGAATCGCGCGCGAGGCCTCGGGGAACAGGGTGTCGTCCGAGCGTTAGAGCGTGATCGCCTGAGGTTGACTTCAACCTCGGGCGTGAATCACCTTCTCAAACAAAGGCTTAGACCATG